>DAOTVV010000122.1:0-43475 GCA_034436255.1 Anaerolineae bacterium | reverse complement strand
GACGGCGCTGGCGATCACGGCGGCGACTATCGCCTCAGGTATGCCGTGGGTGATGGCCACGAGCAGGACGCCCTGCACGGGCAGATAGCCGAGCAGGGCGGCCATGCCGAGGACCAGCGCTGTATTGGTGAAGCTACCCAGCACCGCGCCGGCCACGACCGCGACTGCCTCTGGCTTCCAGGCCCAGAGGAAATAGACCAGCGCCGCGCCGGCGGCAAGCACCAGGATCAGATAGATTGATCCAAGGGTCGGGCGATGCAGGTGAACCTGCCAGGCGAAGGAGCCAGCCAGGAAGACGGCCAGCGCCGCAATCACCACGAGCAGCCCGCGGCGGGCACGTAGAGCGCCGGCGTAGACAGCCCAGGCGACCACTCCGATGAACAGACGCGGCAGGATGGCCACCAGCGGGTCTTTGAAGATCGGGGTCGTGGCCCGCAGGAAGGAGAACAGGCCAAACGTGAGCCCGACCACTGCGCCCACCACCGGCCCGGCCAGCATGCCGGCCAGGATGACCGGTATATGTAGCGTAGTGGCATTGCCGGCTGGCGTCGGCACGGGAATGAAGCCAATCGAAGGGACCAATCCGAGAAGGATGACCATGCCGCTGAAGACGCCTGCCAAGACGACTTTCTGTGTGCGCGACTGACCGCGCAGACCGCCTGCTGCTCCATCATCCGGCTGGGCGGTGCCGGTGACCTCGCTCACCATGCTCTTCCCTCCTCAACCTGCCGGGCCGATCTCTTGGGCCTGGCATTTCGTGGTAACGTCTCAGGCCTACTGCTACCAGGATGTAACCCTACCAGGGGAAGGCGTTGCGGCACAAGATCAGCGCCCCGGCAAAGGCGCTGAGGGCGGCCAGTGCCACCCAGTCCCTGGCCTGGAAGCGCAGGTACAGCAATGACGTATGGCCCTTGCCGCCGATCGAGCGTCGCCGGCTGACGTAGCAGCGAGCCTCCATGGCTGTGGCAAGTCCCTCGGCGCGGCGCAGCGCATCAACGAAAAGCGGCACGAGCAGCGCCGCGATCCGCCGGCTGTTGGCCACGAAGGCCAGACGTCCGCTGTTCCACTGCACTCCGCGCGAGATCTGCGCCTTCATAGTGTCCTCCAGTTCCAGGGCGAACACCGGCAGGAAGCGGAGCGCCAGAGTGAAAACCAGGGCCAGGTCATGGCTCGGAAAGCCCAGTGCTGACAGCGGGCGCAGCAGGCTCTCAAGCCCGCCGGCCAGAGTCGAGATCGGAGTGGTGTTGGTCAGCAGGCTGGTAAGCAACCAAAGCTCCAGCAGACGGGCCACCGAGATGAGCACCAGCCGCACGCCGGAGTCGGTGACGACCAGTGCGCCGAGGTGAAGCAGTTGACGCGGGTGCAGCGTCGGGCCATACGGCCCGGTGAAAAAGGCGACCTGGATCAGGGCGAAGAAGACAATAAAGGGGATGGCCGGCCGCAGACCCGAGAGGATGTAGAGTGGGCTGATCAGAGAGAGCAGGGCGATGGCAAAGCAGGCCGCGAGAAGGATGGCATTGGCAGCATAGGAAGCGTTAAAGCTGATGGCCGCCGCCAGCAGGGCGACTCCCAAGAGCTTCACTCGTGGATCGAGTGCGTGCACCACAGACCGGCGTGGGAAGTACTGGCCGAGGGTGATATGTCTCAGGAAGTCCAAATCCTGCATATCGCCTCGGCAATACCATCCGGATCAAGAGATCGGGGCTGCAAGTCAAGCCCGCGGTCGGCCAGATGCTCGACGATTGAGCATAGCTCGGGAAGGTCAAGGCCCTGGGCGCGTAACAGGGGACCGTGCCGCCAGACGTCAGCGCCAGGGACTTCGGCCGCGACCCTGCCGTGGTTCAAGATGATCAGGCGGTCGGCCAGGCCCGGCAGATCCTCCATGCTGCTGCTGGCGATGACGATTGTGGCACCCTGATCGCGGAGGCGGCGCACGACCTCGAGCAGGCTCGTACGCGACTCGGGGTCGAGGCCGGCGGTGGGTTCGTCTAGCAGGACCAGTTCCGGGCGGCTAGCCAGCAGCCCCGCAAGCGCCACCTTGCGCATCTCGCCGCCACTCAGGTTGAACGTGCGCCGGTCCTTGAACTCTTCGAAGTCCAGCCCGACGGCCTGCATGGCCTGGCGCACGCGCTCCCGCACCTCGTCCCTTGGCAGGCCCGCTTGCCTGGGCGTGAAGGCGATATCGTCGCCGACGAACCGCTCCAGAAGTTGTGCCTCAGCCCGCTGAAAGAGCAGCCCAACGCGCAGGCGCAGTCTGGATAGCGCCTGAGGCTCGGCAGTGTCTATTCCCAATACCTGGACCATGCCTGTGGCCGGCGGGCGCAACAGGCCGTCGCAAACCTGGAGTAGTGTGGTCTTGCCAGCGCCGGCCTGGCCCACCAGCGCCACGATCTCGCCGGCGTTGACCCGCAGCGATACGCCATCGAGGGCCGGCGTGGCCAGAGGCGTGCCGGCCATGTAAGTGTAGGAGAGGTTACGGATGCTAATCGCTGCCTTCACGGCTGCGCTCATGACGCCAAAGGTCCTGGCGAGGCGACCGGCGCCTCCAGCACAGCCTGCACAACTTGCTCCGGGTAGAGGAGACCGCGGGGGAAACTTGGACGGCGGGCCGCCAGCGCCGCCGCCAGTTGTGCCGCCGGGGGTGGCAACAGCCCGAGCCGAGCCATAAGGGCAGTATCGGTGAACAGTGCTGCCGGTGAGCCATCGTAGGCGAGCCGGCCATGGTCAAGGGCGATGATGCGCTGGGCCTGCCTGGCCTCAGCCATGTCGTGCGTGGCCCAGACTACGGTAGTTCCCTGAGAGTTCACGAGATGCGCCACCTCCAGCACGCGCTTCCGCGCTGCCGGGTCGAGCATCGAGGTAGCTTCGTCAAGAACGAGGCAGCGTGGCTGCATGGCAAGGGCTCCGGCAATGGCGACCCGCTGTTTCTCGCCCTCAGAGAGCAAGTGGGGCGGCCGTTCGCGCTGCTCCCATAAACCTACGAGTTCAAGCGCGTCGCGGACACGCCGCCACAATTGCTCCTGGGGAAGGCCGAGATTCTCCGGGCCAAACGCGACGTCCTGCTCGACCACGGTTGCCACGATCTGGTTATCGGGCACCTGGAAGACCATAGCGACCGCCGAGCGCACCATCAGTTCGCTCCCGGGCGAGCGCGTGTCAATGCCGGCCACGGTGACGACGCCAGGGTTGGGCAACAGGAGTCCATTGAGGAGGCGGCAGAAGGTGGACTTGCCGCAGCCGTTGCGCCCGACCAAGGCGACGAACTCGCCGGGCCCCAGATCGAGCGTGATATCGTGGAGCGCCAGACGTCCGCCGGGATAGGTGTAGCTGGCGTGTCGCACAGCTATGAAGGGTGCAGTCAATCCGCATCTCCGGAAAGCGGGTGTGAGCTATGCCGTTCCTGGCCGAGCGGGACCGGCGAAACAGTATACTAACATTCCTGGCCAGGGCGGCGAAAGCGGACAGCGGTGGCTGGACGAAGGCAATGCCGCAGGCTACAATGAAAACCGTGCTGTGTGGAGGGTCGTTTGGACTGGCAAAGCTCGGTGTCTGCTAAGGGCATAGTGGGCGCGTTAGCTCGCGCCATTGCGGTGACGCGGCGCAACCATGCGCTGGAGCACGCTACGGTGCATATTCTCTCGCGTTCCAGCCCGACACTCCGTGTGGTTGGTCGCACCACGTATAACGGCTTCTATCTCTATGGCAACCTTCCTGCATCTGCAGTTGAAGCAGCGGCTAAGCAGGCCGTGCTCGAACTGCAATCGCACCCGGAATTGGCGGTGCACCCGCGCTGTGGGACAAACCTGGCGGTGATGGGCCTGGCCGCCGGCACGGCGGCCTACATCGCTGGCGGTGTGCGCACTCGCCACCGCATCGAGACCTTGCCCCAGGTTCTGCTCGCATCTTTGCTGGCGTTGCTCGCGGCGCAGCCGCTCGGCGCTGTGGTGCAGGAGCGTTTCACAACCAGCCCGAGAGTGGCCGGAGCCAGAATCGGCACCGTCCGTCGCATCCAGGCGGGGAATGTGATCGGCCACTTCGTGCCCGTTAGCTGGGACTAGCTGGCATTGCTGCACCTATTCTTCGGCGACGACGAGGTTGGCCTCGAACGCACGGTCGGGGAGATAGCCGCTAAGGTGGACCCTGCCCTGAGCGCGGTCAACATCCAGCGGCTTGACGGCAGCGGCGCTGACTTGGGGCAACTCGCGGCAGCCTGTTGTAGCCTACCTTTCCTGGGCAATTCACGCGTGATCATCGTCAGACGCCTAGGAGAGCGCCTGCGCGCGGCGCCCAAAGAGGCGGCTGCCTTCGCCGAGGCGTTGCGCTCGATGCCGCCCAGCACGGAACTGGTCCTCATCGAGCCGGACCTGCAAGGAGATGGCAGCAGCCACTCGCTCTACGGGTTAGCGCGGCAGATCGGGGAGGTACGCCAGTTCTCGCTGGGGTCCAGGGAAGATATCGACGACTGGGTGGCGGAAAGGGCGGCTGAACGAGGTTTGGCCCTGACGCGCGAAGCCTGTGTTGAGCTTGCCAGGCGAGTGGGCGCACACGCTCTCATGATTGAGACGGAACTCGACAAGATCGGCGCCTACGCCCTTGGGCGCCCCCAGGTGGACGCCAGAGATGTCCGTGAACTGGTCCCGGCCACCGAAGAGAGCGACGTTTTCGACTTGGTGGACGCCATCGGCCATCGGGACTCGGGGCGGGCGCTGAGCATTGTGCAGGATCTCATGCTACGGCAGGCTGAGCCGGCGCAGAGGCTGCTGCCGATGATCGCCCGCCAGTTCCGGTTGCTGCTGATCGCCAAGGACCTGACTGCGGCGCGGCTGCCACCGGCACAACTCGCTGCTGAACTTGACGCACCTTCCTGGCGGGCCCGACGGCTGGTCGAGCAAAGCCGCTATTTCAGCATTGCCGAACTAGAGCGCGCGCTTGGCCGTGCTCTGGAGGCCGACTATGCGACCAAGGGCGGAGGTGACGCCGCTGACATCGTCGTAATGACGCAGTTGGTGGCCGATCTGACCGCTGGTTCCTGAGACAAGAGAAGGCGCCCTCGCGTGGCGGGGGCGCCTGACAATGCATGGCCTGGAATGACCTAATCTCGCCCAGCCGGCGTATCGCTCGATACGCCGTATCAGTGGAGACGGCTGGTCAGCCGGCCCCCTGATTCAGTTGGCGCATCAGGCGAGACTTGGTCCGCGCGGCCTTATTGCGGTGGATGACGCCTTTCTGGGCGGCCTTGTCGAGGGCGATAACAGCCCGCCGCACCGCTGCCTGCGCATCTGCCTCGGTGCCCGACTGCAGGGAAACACGTGCCTTACGGACGTAAGTGCGCGTGGAAGAGATCACTATGCGATTGCGCAGGCGCTTGCGCCCGCTGCTGCGGATGGCCTTAATCGCTGACCTAATCTTGGCCAATGCTCCAACCTCCTGCCTTGATAACCGACACGAAAGTATAGGTGTGGCGGATGCTTTTGTCCAGTTCGCTTGCCAACCTCGCCGCTGTGTGGTAACCTACGCGAAAGTGCGTTGGGAGCGAGCGTGGCGACCAATCGGCTCTACTATTACCCGAAGGAAATGGGCGCGGCCAAAGCCATGCGCTAGTTCCCTGGCGGGGCAAAGCAGTCAATGAGCGTGGCGGAGGCCACGCTTTTTTGTACCCTTGAGCAGGTGGATGCCAGATGGCCAATTACATTCGCGGTGTCCGTGGCGCGACAATCTGCGAGGCGAACAGCGAGGCGAGCATCCTCGCCGCGGCGGAGACGCTGCTTCGAGAGATCGTGGCAGCGAACGACATCCGGCCCGAGGACGTAGCGAGTGTGCTTTTCACCGTGACGCCTGATCTCGACGCTGCATTTCCGGCCAAGGCGGCGAGGCGCCTGGGTTGGGTAGACACGGCGTTGATGGACGCTCAGGAGATGGCCGTGCCCGGCGCTCCGGAGCGCTGCATTCGCGTGCTCCTGCATTGGAACACCACTAAGGCGCAGTCCCAGATCCGGCATGTGTATCTGGGCGAGGCACGCAGACTCAGGCCCGACCTGAACGGGGAGCCGCCGCAGCCACTGCGGACGGGAGGAGAGGTGAGATGATTATTGTAATGCGCATGGGCGCGAACGAAGAGGAGATCGGCGGCGTCGTCAAGCATATTCAGGACATGGGCTATCGGGCGCACCTGTCAAAAGGCGAGGAGCGCACCATTATCGGCCTGATCGGCGACGAAAGGCCGGTCAGCCAGCAGAGCCTGGAGCTTCTGCCCGGGGTCGAACGAGTGATCCCGATCCTGCACCCCTTCAAGCTCGCGAGCAGGGACTTCCGGCCGGAGAACACCATTGTTGACTTTGGCGGGGTGGGGGTTGGCGGGCAAAGGCTGGCCATCATCGCGGGTCCGTGCGCTGTGGAGAGCCGGCAGCAACTTTTCGAGACGGCGTTCGCGGTGAAGGAGGCTGGTGCCACCATCTTGCGAGGCGGCGCCTTCAAGCCGCGTACCTCCCCTTACGCTTTCCCTGGGATGGGTGAGGAAGGGCTCGTGCTCCTGGCTGAGGCGCGCGAGGCTACCGGGTTGCCGGTGGTGAGTGAGGCGATGGGCCCGGAGCAGGTGCCTATGCTGCTCACCTACGTGGACGCCGTGCAGATAGGCGCTCGAAACATGCAGAACTATAATCTGCTGCACGCCGTGGGCGAGGCGCATAGGCCCGTTCTGCTGAAGCGGGGCCTGATGTCCACCATGGAGGAGTTTCTCATGGCGGCGGAGTACATCCTCTCGCACGGCAACTACCAGGTGGTCCTGTGCGAGCGCGGTATTCGCACCTTCGAAACCTACACGCGGAACACACTCGACATAAATGTGATACCGACGCTCAAGCAGCTCACTCACCTGCCGGTGATCGCAGATCCGAGCCATGGCACTGGCCGCTGGGAGCTTGTCGAGCCAGTGTCGCGAGCGGCTATCGCCGCAGGTGCTGATGGCCTCATGATCGAGGTGCACCCACGGCCATCTGAGGCCTTGTCGGACGGTGCTCAGAGCCTCAAGCCCGAGAACTTTGCCCGGTTGGTACGTAGCGTGCGCCGCATCGCTGAGGCAGTGGATAGGACGATCTAGGAGCAGAGCATGGGCCAGGATTCGCCATGGAGCTTTGCTCGCCTCCCCGATGGCTGCCGCATCGGCATCGTCGGGCTGGGGCTCATGGGAGGCTCGCTGGCAGCCGCTCTGCGCACCAGGCGGCCGGACCTGAGGCTGTTGGGGGTGGCGCGGCGACCGGAGACGCTGGCGCTGGCGGTCGAAAAGGGCCTCGTTGATGGCGGGTCTGTTTCTCTGGCTGAAGCTGTGCCTGAAGTAGACGTTCTGGTGCTGGCCGTGCCTGTGCGCAGCATCATTGGCCTGGTGCCGGAGGCGGCAATGTTGCTGCGAGACGGCGCCTTGCTGACCGATCTGGGCAGCACGAAGAGTGCCGTCGTTGCGGCGATGACTGCATCGCCGGCAGCTGGGCATTGTGTCGGCGGCCACCCGATGTGCGGGCGAGAGTTGCATGGCTTGGAGGCAGCTCAGGCCGACCTGTACGTCGGTGCAACCTGGGCTCTCTGCCCGACCGCGACATCCGACGAGCCCAGCCTGATGCTCGCAGCCGGCCTGGCCCGTGCTGCCGGCGCCGTCCCAATGCTGATTGAACCGGACCGCCATGATGCCATCGTCGCCCGCACCAGCCACCTGCCCTATGCCGTGGCAGCTTCCCTGGTAAGGGCCGTGGCGGCGGTGGTGCCTGATGGGGAACTGCAAGCTCTGAGCGCCGGTGGCTATCGCGACACCACTCGCCTGGCTGCCAGCGATTGCGACATGATGCTTGACATACTTCTCACCAATCGCCAGCATGTGCTGTCTGCGCTGGCCGACATGGCCGGCCAGATTGGCGAACTGGTCCGGATGCTCGAGCGCGCGGACGAGGTTGAACTGCGGCGTTTCCTGGAGCAGGCGCGCCACGAACGGAGGCTGAAGTGAGGCGAGCCGTCGGTCCCGGGCGACCCCTTGTAGGCGAGTGCAGTGTTCCCGGGGATAAGTCAATCACTCACAGGGCCCTGCTCTTCGGGGCCATCGCCTCGGGAGACACTGTCGTGCAGGGCTACCTCGAGAGTGGCGATAGCCGCGCTACCATCGGCGCCTTGACAGCCCTGGGGGTGTCGGTAGAGCCGGCCGGCACTGACCGACTGGTCGTTCATGGCCGAGGGCTGCAAGGCCTGCACGAACCGGACGATGTGGTGGACTGCCTTGGGTCGGGGACGACGATGCGCCTGCTTGCCGGCCTGGTCTCCGGTTGTGACTTCACAACGGTGCTTACTGGCCGAGATGCCCTACGCCGGCGCCCCATGGATCGTGTGGTTGAGCCCTTGCGGCGCATGGGCGCGCGCATCATCGGCCGAAGCGGTGGTCGGCTGGCGCCGCTCGCGATCGGCGGCGGCAACCTGCATGGGATCGAGTACGATCTACCTGTGGCCAGTGCCCAGGTGAAGTCTGCGCTCTTGCTGGCTGGCCTGCAGGCCAATGGCCCAACCATGGTGACCGAGCCGGCGCCGACGCGAGACCATAGCGAGCGCATGCTGCGGGCCATGGGTGTAGCTGTGGAGAGCCAGGCCGGGCGGATCAGGATCGAGCCGGCGGATATGCTGCGGCCGCTCGAGATTGCCGTGCCCGGTGACCTGTCATCCGCCGCCTTCCTGGTTGCGGCGGCGTTGCTCGTCTCTGGTTCGCGCCTGCGGCTGAATGGAGTTGGCATCAACCCCACCCGTGCCGGCTTCATTGACATAGCCAGAGCTATGGGCGGGGAGGTGACGCTGGAGAATGCATGCGAGAGCGGCGGCGAGCCCGTCGCTGACATCGTTGTCAGTTCGTGCTCTTTGCGCGGTGTGCGCGTCCAGGGGGCGCTGATCCCGCTGGCGATTGACGAGCTGCCTCTCGTTGCTGTGCTGGGCACCCAGGCTGAAGGAGTGACTGAGGTGCGCGAGGCGGCAGAACTGCGCGTCAAGGAGAGCGACCGCATCGCCGGCCTGGTGCACGAATTGCGGGCGCTCGGTGCTCGCATCGAGGAGTTGCCCGACGGATACCTCGTTGAGGGACCGACGCGCTTGCATGGAGGCAGGGTGGAGGCGCATGGCGACCACCGGCTGGCAATGTGCCTTGCCATCGCCGGGCTTGTCGCCGATGGGCCGGTGGAGATAGAGGGAGCAGAGATCGTGTCCGAGTCCTTCCCTGCCTTTTTCGACCTGTTGGAGAATCTGCGCCAATGAGCGGATTGCGCTTCCTGACGGCAGGCGAATCACACGGTCCGGCTCTGGTTGCCATTGTCGAGGGGATGCCTGCTGGTGTGCCACTCGCGCCCAGGGACATTGATGCTCAACTGGCGCGGCGCCAGGTCGGCTATGGGCGCGGCGGGCGGATGCGCATCGAGCAGGATGCGGTCGAAATCCTTGGCGGGGTGCTGGATGGCAAGACCACCGGTGCGCCCATCTCGCTTTTGATCCACAATCGCGATTGGGAGAACTGGAAAGGGCGTGGGCTGCCGCGGCTGCCGGTGCCGCGCCCTGGCCATGCCGACTTTGCCGGTTACCTCAAGTACGAACTCGACGACTGCCGGCCGGTGCTGGAGCGGGCGAGCGCTCGCGAGACGGCAGCGAGGGTGGCTGCTGGTGCCGTCGCCCGGCGCTTACTGGCCGAGGTCGGGGTGAGTGTAGGTTCGTACGTGCAGAGCATCGGCAATGTCGGCATGCCCGACCTCGATCCAGGTGTTCGGCTGGTGGAAGCCGCCGAGAGCAGCGACGTGCGTTGCCCTGATCCGGCAACAGCTGCGCTGATGCGACAGGCCGTGGACGAAGCCCGCGAGCGGGGCGAGTCGCTTGGTGGCGTGTTTGTGGTGGTGGCAGATGGTGTACCGGCGGGGCTCGGGTCTCACGTACAGTGGGATAGACGGCTGGATGGGCTGCTGGCTCAGGCAGTCATGAGCATCCCGGCGATCAAAGGCGTCGAAATCGGCCCAGCATTCGAGAATGCCCGCCTACCGGGGACGAAGGTTCAGGATGCTTTCATGGCTTCGCCGGATGCGCCCGTCACCTTCACGGGGGACGCGGGTCATCTGCGCCTCTCCGATCGCAGCGGTGGCCTGGAGGGTGGCATGACGACAGGGCAGTTGCTTGTGCTGCGAGCTGCCATGAAGCCGATCCCTACGACCGTCGCGGCACAGCAGTCGCTTGACCTGACCAGCGGCTCACCAGCGCTGACCCAATACCAGCGGTCGGACGTATGCGCCGTGCCTGCGGCCTCAGTCGTGGCGGAGGCGATGGTTGCACTGGTGCTGGCAGGAGCTTTGCTGGAGAAGTTCGGGGGCGATTCGTTGGCCGCCATCCAGGCCGCACTGGAGCGCTATCGAGGGCTGCCGCTGTTCGGACGCGGCAGCGGCGGAGTGAGCAAGTGAACGCCCCTGCCAACCTCGTGATCACCGGTTTCATGGGCAGCGGCAAGAGCGCCGTCGGCCGGCTTGTCGCTGAGCGGCTCGGCAGGCCTTTTGTTGATATGGACGCGGTGCTGGCACAGCGCCTGGGCATGTCGGTCCCGGACGTATTTGCCCGCCTGGGCGAACGCTTCTTCCGCCGTGAGGAGGCGGCCCTCTGCCGGGAACTTGCAGCCCAGGGTGGAATGGTGATCGCCACCGGCGGCGGCGCATTGGTGGACCGGGCCAATCGCGAGGCAATGGCGGCCAGCGGCACACTAGTTTGCCTGACGGCAAGTGCCGATACTCTGTGGGAACGCCTGTCGGGTACTCTCGACAGGCCCATGCTTGGCAGCGCCGACCGCCGGGCCCGCCTGGAGACGTTACTGGCGGCACGCAAGCCGGCGTATGATGAGATCCCGCACCAGGTTAATACCGACGGATTGGCGCTGGAACAGGTCGCCAGTCGAGTCGAGCAGATCGCCCGTCTGGCCGATGCGCACCGCGAGCGCTCCCTGGTGGTCAGGTATCCCGGTGGCTCCTATCCCATCTTCCTCACGCACGGCGGGCTGGCAGGGCTGGGGTCCTATCTCCAATCGCGCCGCTTGTGTGGCCCGGTGCTCGTCATCACCGACAGCAATGTCGGGAGGCAATGGGCCGATCCCGCCCGAGCGGCAATCGAGGCTGCCGGCCTGTCCTGCCATCTGTTCAGTTTCGCTGCCGGTGAGAGCAGCAAGAACCTGCAGACTGTGCAGAACCTGATCGAGCATATGGTTGCGACCGGGCTGGGCCGCGACACAACGGTGGTAGCTCTGGGCGGCGGCGTCGTCGGCGATACGGCCGGGCTGGTCGCCTCGCTGTACATGCGCGGTGTCCCGTTTGTCCAGGTGCCAACGAGCGTCCTGGCCATGATTGACTCGAGTGTCGGCGCGAAGGTGGCCGTAGACCTTCCCGTTGGCAAGAACCTGGTAGGCGCTTTCAAGCAGCCACATCTCGTGCTGGTGGATACTGCGCTTGTGGATACCCTGCCGATGGCTGAGCGGGCAGCCGGGCTTGCGGAGGCCGTGAAAGCTGGCATCATCGCTGACCCCAAGCTGTTCGAGATGCTGGAGGGCGAGAGCTACGAACTGGGCGAGGTGATCGAACGCTCGCTGCGGGTCAAGATCGAAGTGGTAGAGGCTGATCCTTTCGAAAGCGGCAGGCGCGCTGTGCTCAACCTCGGCCATACCTTCGCGCACGCCTACGAGGCCCTGAGCCACTACAGCCTGAGGCACGGCGAGGCGGTGGCGATCGGGCTGGTGCTGGCAGCGCGTCTGGCGGCGTCGCGCAACCTGTGTGCTGAGGACCTCACTTCCCGCGTCAGGGCTTGCCTGGCCAGGCTGGGCCTGCAGACCGAGCCGCCTGCAGCGGCGCCTGAAGCCGTGATTGCGGCGATGCGCACCGACAAGAAGCGGCTATCCGGACGGCTGAGGCTCGTGCTGCCGCTCGGCATTGGCTCGGTCCGCGTGGTAGACGATCTGAGCGAGGCCGAGTTGCTCCAGTTCCTGCGAGAGAATGGTGCCGCACCTGCCTAGGGATGGGCCGGCCGCAACCCGGGTCGGCAGCGCGGTCCTGCGCCGCCACATCCCTGCCCTTGCCGGTTACCTTGGCCTGGCGCTCATCTTGACCTGGCCCCTTGCGACTCACCTCCTGACTCATGTCCCGGGCGACGGCGGAGACGACCCGGCGCTTGTCTGGAATCTCTGGTGGGTTTGCCGTGCTCTTCTGCAGGCACAGAACCCGTTCAACTGTGACTACATGTTCTACCCCATCGGCATCAACCTTGCCTTCTACACGCTCACTGTGCTCAACGGCTGCCTCTCCATGCCATTGCAGCCGGTGATCGGCCTGATCCCTACCAGCAACGTTCTCTTGCTCTCGTCGTATGTGCTTGGTGCCTATGGAGCCTACCTCTTGGGCCTGGAAGTTTTGCCGCAGCTACCGGCCCGGCGCGGCGCCGCCTGGTTCGGGGGTGTGGTCTATGCTTTCGCTGCCCCAAAGCTGTTCTATGCGGCGCTCGGCCAGTTCAACATCGCGAGTTCTCAATGGGCCCCTTTTGACGCCTTGTACATGCTGTGCGTGGTGCGCAAGCCAGCCTGGCGACCGGCGCTGCTGGCAGCACTGTTCACTGCTTTCCAGGCCTGGGCCGAGATGACCTATGCGTCTTTCCTCCTCATTTTCCTGGCCATTCTGTTGGCCTGGACAGTCGCCGCTCACTTCCTGGAGTGGCAGCAGGACCGATGGCGGCAGTTGGCGAGGCTGGCCCTGGCGACAGCCGGGATGTTGGCCGTGCTTGGCCTGCTGATCGCGCCGATCCTGGCCAACATGCTGCCTGACATGCTGCGCGAAGGCGATTTCAGCGTGGTCGGCGGTGGCTTCGCCGACGTGTTCTCGGCGGACGTGGCCGGTTACCTGGTGCCGACCATGTTGCATCCCTGGTTGGGCCATTTGCACCTGGCCCTGGCCTTCACCGGCTACGACAAGGGTCAACAGGTGTTCCTGGGCTGGTCGGTGTGGCTGCTGACCGCCGCGGGCGTGTGGGCATGGAAGGGGCGGAGGGATGAACGCTGGCTGTGGCTGGCTGGTGCTTGTGTCTTCTTTCTCCTGACGCTGGGACCGGTGCTGCAGGTGAATGGCAAGCGCTTCGGCCTGCCAATGCCCTTCGACCTGCTGGCAGCGCTACCGATCATTAAAGCCAACCGCTATCCCAGCCGCTACGCCGTCATGCTGGCTCTCTGCCTGAGCGTTGTGGCGGCGGCCGGCCTGCAGGAGTTGAGCCGGTGTTGGCGGCGTATGTCGCGCTGGCTGCCTGGGCTCGCCGTGATCGTATTCGTGTTCGAGAACCTGTCGGTACCGCTGCCGCTATCCAACATGCATATCCCGGACCTGTACCGGGAACTGGCTGCTGCCCCGGGGGATTTCGCTGTGCTCGACCTGCCCGTGGGTTGGCGGAACGGCTTCCGTATCACTGGCCAGCACGATGTAGCCATCATGTTCGCCCAGTATTACCAGACTCTACATGGGAAGCGGCTTCTCGGCGGCAACACCTCGCGCAACCCCGAGTTCAAGTTCCAATACTTCAGCGAGATGCCCGTCCTGAGCAGCATCATCGCCCTGGAAACCGGCCGGGACGTTCCCGAAAGCGTGATGGAGGCCGACCGCCGGCTGGCTCCCGCTGTGCTCGCGGCGCTGGATGTGCGTTACGTGGTGACCCGTGCGCCAGCCGCCAGTCGGGCACTGCGCCAATACGTGGAGACGGTGCTGCCGGTGCGCCTGCTTGCGGAGCAAGACGGGGTGCGCCTCTATGCCGTGTCTCAGGAGCAGCCGCCGGGCCGCCTGGATTTGCGCCTGGCCTTGGGCGAGGGCTGGGGCGCCAGGCTGGAGACGGCCGTTGCTGAGCGCAGCGCCGTCGCGCTTGTGTTGCCCGGCAGCGAGGAGGCGCGGACATTGCGCCTCACTCTCAGGGGTTTCACCGTCGGGGACCAGGTGACGTTGCGCCTTGATGGGCGCTCTTTGGGGACCTGCGAGCTGGGTACTGAATGGCGCGAGTGCCGTCTCAACCTGCCGCCGCTGCCGGGTCCGGATCGGGTGCTCTGGCTTACCGCTACCCGCGGCCATGACCCGGCGTCGCTAGCCGCGCCGGCGTCGCTTTCCGCGCCGGCGTCGCTGATCGCCCAGCGCCAGATAGGCAGCACCGGCGTCACCTCGCCGGTGGACATCTGTGTGGAGAGCGCTGGCGAGGAGTTTGGTGCCGTTGCCCACATCTATGTGAATGGGCGGGAGGCCAGCCTGAACCGACGCGGGTACAACCTGGTGGTCCTGGACCCGACTACTGGGACAGTGAGCGCCTCGCGCAGCTTCGACACTTTCGCCAGCGCTGAGGAGAGTGCTCGTCTGGTGGAGTTCGTGCAGTCGCTCCGCCAGGGCGATATTGTAGCGGTGGCTGTGGCGGACGAGGCGTCCAACCACCTGACCGAGCAGGCTGTGCTCGCATTGCGCCAGCTAGGGCTGGCCGGCGATCTGCGGGGCTGCTTCCGTTGCCCTCAGGCGGCTGTCGGTGTCGTGGGGGCCAACCCGGGAACAGCTGCGGAAAGCTGGGGCACGAATGGAGTCAAGACGGTGGTGATTGGGCGTGGGTTGACAGAGGCAAACGCCTACTTCGAGATCGCGGGCGTGGAACTGGGCGCGTCGGGCTGACTCGGCTGCGGCATGTCGGCCGCGCGCATGCGATAGCCGATTCCCCACTCCGTGAGGATCAGCTTGGGCTGGTCCGGGTCCTCCTCGAGCTTCTCACGCAGGTAACGCACGTAGAGCCGCAGGTAGGGAGTCTGGTTCACGTATTCGGTACCCCAGATCTCAGTGAGCAGGTATCGGTGCGGCAGAACCCGGCCGGAAGCGCGGGCGAGGATGGATAGTAGCTTGAACTCCGTGGGGCTCAGGTTGACCTCGCGCCCGTCTCTGATCACCCGGTGGTGCTCAAGGTCAACGGTCACGTTACCGAACGCCAGAGGTTTGGCCGAAGCGGACTCTCGGTAACCGGTGCGCCGGAGAAGGGCGTGTACACGAGCGATGAGCTCGGAGGCACCGAATGGCTTCACCAGGTAGTCGTCCGCCCCCATCTCAAGCGCCAGCACGATATCCTGCTCGCGCCCGCGGGCGCTGACCACTATCACAGGTGTGTCGCTGACGTCGCGCAGGCGACGGCACATCTCCCAGCCATCCATGCGGGGCATCATGATGTCAGCCAGGATGAGATCGGGCTTGACCTCGAACGCCTTGCGCAGCCCGGCGAGACCGTCGCTGGCAAGCTCGACGTCGAAATTCTCCTGGCGGAGCATCAGCTCGACGACGTGAGCGAACTGCTCTTCGTCATCCACCACCAGAATGCGGCCTCTGCTCGCCATGCTGCCCAACCCCGTCGCTTATCCGCGCGAAGGGAGTATAGCACGATTGCCGGCTCGTTCCAAGGCTGCTAGACTCGTCCAGGTAAGCCTGGTGCAACCGGTCGCCGTCATGATTGTTGATGCTCACGTGCACATTTTCCCCAGAGAGATGGCCGCTCAACGAGAGCGCCTCGCCGCAGCCGACCCGTATTTCGCCGAGCTTTACCAGCCGCCATTGGACCGCATGGCCACAGCCGAGGACTTGCTGGCCTCCATGGACGCAGCAGGCTTTGACGTCGCCGTCATTGCCGGTTTCGGCTGGCGGGATCAGAGCCTGTGCCGCGAGCACAACGCCTACATGCTTGAGGCCATGAGCAGTCATTCCGGACGTATCATTGCGCTGGCAACGGTGAACCCATCGGCGGCGGGGGCCGGGGCGGTTCTCGAAGATGGCTTGGCGGCAGGCCTAGCGGGCATCGGCGAGTTGATGCCCGACGGGCCAGGGTATCGGATTGCGCAACCTGACGTGCTGCATCTCCTTGGCGAAGCGGCGGCTGCGCACGACGTTCCGATATTGCTCCATGTGTCCGAGCCAGTTGGCCATCGCTACCCCGGTAAGGGCACTGTCGCCGCCGCCGAGGTACTCGCGTTTGCCGAGCACTTTCCGCAGGTGCCTCTCGTGTGTGCGCACCTGGGGGGAGGCCTGCCCTTCTTCGAGCTAATGCCCGAAGTGCGCCGTTCGCTGGGCAATGTCTACTACGACACGGCCGCCTGGCCATTCCTGTACACTGATCGTGCCTTTCAGGTGGTCAACCTTGCCGCGCCTGGTAAGCTGCTCTTCGCGACTGACTACCCGTTGGTTAACCAGCAGAAAGCTCTTGGACGCGTACGGCGCCTTGGGCTGCCGGCGCCGGTAGAAGAAGCTATCCTGGGGGCTAACGCTCTTCAGGTCTACGCCCGGAGGCGGGAGATTGGGACTCAGACTGTTCGTAGCGATTGAGCTGCCGGAGGTCGTCCTTGACGCCTTGCGCGGCATTCAGGACCAACTGAAAGGCCGGGCCGGAGCCGAGTTGGTGCGCTGGGTGGAGCCGGAGGGTATTCACCTTACACTGAAGTTCCTTGGTGACACACGCGAGGACTTGCTCCCGCAGTTGGAGGCCGGCATTGGCGAGGCCTGCTCGGGAGTGGGGCCGATCGCGCTCCGCCTGGGCCGGGCCGGCGCCTTCCCCAGCCCACGCCGGCCCCGGGTCATCTGGGTGGGGCTCGAGCCCGTGGAGGGCGATGACAGTCTGTCCAGGCTGCAGGAGCGAATCGAGGCGTTCAGCGAGCGGCTTGGGTTTCGCCGTGAGGAACGCCCCTTCACGCCGCACTTGACGTTGGGCCGCCTGCGCGAGGAGCACGCGGCTGGAGCTTCGAGCCAGGCGGCGCGTCTGCTCGTGGAACCGCCGGAGGTGCCGCCGCTCAGCTTCACAGCTCAGGGAGTCTCGCTCATGCGCAGCACCCTGCGCCCTGCCGGGGCTGTGTACACTCGTGTGCTGCGTGTCCCCCTTGCCGGCCCAGACTAGACCTGGCACATAGTGCTTCCGACCCCTGCGTTCATCGCTGATGCTATGCTCGGTAGCCTGGCCAGATGGCTGCGCCTGGCCGGCTACGACGTCTGGTACGACGCCAGGGCGGAGGACCGTGAGCTAACCCGCCTGTCGCGGCTCACCGGGCGCGTGCTGCTGACTCGTGACCGCGCCCTCGCCAGTTCCCGCGGTATTCGCGTCCTCTACATCCAGTCCCAGAAAGTGCAGGAGCAACTGGCCCAAGTGCTGCGGGCCTTCCCGCCTCAAAGCGAGAGTGCGATCCAACCGCGCTGCAGTCGCTGCAACCAGCCACTGGTTGAAGTGGACAAGTACGAAGTTGAGGGGCTTGTGCCGCCCTTTGTCTGGGTGAACCAGCAGCGCTTTTGGCGATGCCCCTCTTGTCATAACGTGTACTGGCGCGGCAGCCACTGGCAGCACTTCAGCCTTTGCCTGCGTGAGGCCGCCCAAGCCTCCGTTTGACCGGCCTGCGGCAGGGAGCGTATATTGCCGCCTGCGTCTCGCCTCCGGCGAGACCATTCGTTTCGGGATCGCTCACCGGCGGAGTTGTCAATGCGGGATTACCTGCGCCTGTGGTGGGCCAGGGCGGCAGACTTCGTCCAGATCGCGCGCGGCAAGGGCCACTATGACGCGCAGGAAAGGAATATCGCCCTTCTCTACCTGGAGATCGCGGCGGCTTCGGTACTGAGTTCAGCCGCCAACTTCAACGGGGCCTTTGCGCTTCGCCTGGGCGCGAGCAACACGCTGATCGGCCTGATGAGTTCGATACCAGCGCTGATTACCATGCTGGGCATGGTCCCTGCCTCTACCATCGTGGAGCGGCATCCCAGGCGCTGGACACTGATGCAGCAGAGCCTGGCCATTTGCCGGCTGCTTTTCTTCCCCGTTGCCCTGATCCCACTGGTGGTGCCGGCGCGCTTTCAGGCAGTGGCTCTGGTTGGGCTGCTGAGCTTCCGCCTGATCCCGCTCTTGTTCTTCTCCGCAGGATTCGACAGCTTCCTGGCCGAGATCATCAAGCCGAACCTGCGGGCTCAGGTGTTCTCGTGGCGCAACATAATCGCCACCGCTTCCACCGTACTGGCTCTCTTGGCCATTCGGCCCTGGCTGGAACTGGCCCCGTTTCCGGAGAACTACATCGTCGTCTACCTGGTGGGCGGGCTGGGCGGACTGGTAAGCAGTTGGCTGCTCAGCCGCCTGGAGGTTCCGCCGCACCCGCCGCTGGTTGGCAAAGAGCACAGCAGCCGCCCGACTCTGGCAGCGCTGCGCGCTGCCGCTCAGCAAAACCCGCAGTATGTGCGCTTCCTGGTGAACACGCTGGTAGCTAACGCCGGGTCGCTGCTTGCCGGCCCTCTCTACATAATCTACTACGTCCGCCTCTTGCATGCGTCGGACGCCTGGATCGCCAGCCTGACGCTCATCGCCAACTTATCAACCATGCTGGGGTACTTCCTGTGGAAGCGCTGGCTGCCGCGCTTTGGCGAGAGCAAGGTGCTGAAGGCGATGTGGCCGATCAACGGCCTGTTGCCTTTGCTGATCGGCCTCTCCGGGTCGCTGAACCTGGTGTTGATAATCGTATTCTGGTATGGCCTGGTATCGCCGGGGCTGAACCTCAGCCACTACAACACGCTGCTCGAGGTGTGCCCCGCCGCACGCCGGCCGACGTACATCTCGGTGTACAGTTCACTGAACAACGTCCTCGCTTTTGTCCTGCCCATGGTGGCCATCGGCATCGCGAACAGCGTAGGACTGCAAACCAGCCTGGTGATCGCCGGCCTCATGTGGATTGGCGGTGGCATGCTGTTCACGATCTGGCCAGTGAAGGTGCCGGATGTCAGCCGACAGATGGCCTGATCAGCGGCAGGCGGCTGCAGCCATGCCGCTGGGGGATGAGTTTCCGCTTGCAGGTTCAGGCCATTGGACGGCCGATGGCGGCGGCCACTTGCCTGAGTTCGCCCATGAGGCGGCGGAAATCGCTGAAGGTGAGGCTCTGGAGCCCATCGGACAGGGCCTGAACTGGATTGGGGTGTACCTCGATGAGCAGGCCATCGGCACCAGCGGCCAGCGCTCCCTTGGCCAGGCAGGGGACCAGTTCAAAATGGCCGGCAGCGTGGCTTGGGTCGGCCAGGACAGGCAGGTGGCTGTTGCGCTTCACAACGCCGATGGCGCCGATGTCGAGCGTGAAGCGGGTATCGGTTTCGAAAGTGCGTATGCCGCGCTCGCAGAGGATTATCTGCTCGTTGCCCTCGGCAAGCAGGTAGTCCGCCGTCGAAAGCCACTCGACGACGGTTGAGGATAGGCCGCGTTTGAGGATGACGGGGTGACCAGAGCGCCCAAGCTCGCGGAGCAAGGGGTAGTTCTGCATGTTACGGGCCCCCACCTGGAGGATGTCGGCCACAGCAGCCACGTCATCCACCTGCCTGGGGTCCAGCACTTCGGTCACGATGGGCATGCCGGTGCGCCGTTTCACCTCGGCCAGAATGTCGAGCGCCCTATCCCCTAGCCCTTGGAAGCTGAAGGGCGAACTGCGCGGCTTGAAAGCCCCGCCTCGTAGCATGACCGCTCCTGCTGCCTTCACTGCTTCGGCTGTAGCCAGGGCCTGTTCCAGGCTCTCGATGGAGCAGGGGCCGGCCATGATGACGGGGGTCTGGCCGCCAATCTCGATTCCTCCTACTCGGACTATGGTCGGTTCCGGCTTGAACTCGCGCGAGGCGAGTTTGTACGGCTTCATGATCCGGGCGACGCTCTCGACGCCGGGCATCACCGCAAAGACATCGGTGGAGACACGGCCGGTGTTGCTCCCCAGGATGGCCACCACGACCTTGTCAGTGCCGATGTTGAGCTGCGTCTCGAAGCCCAGGGAGTGAGCCCGTTCGACGACAGCATCTATCTGCGCTTGAGGGGCGCGTGTCTTCATCTCGACGATCATCGGGCATCACCTCCAGGAGCACTGGGCTCAGAGAAAGCAATGGCCGCCCCGCCGGCGGCCATTGCCCGGATCACTGTGTACCAACCCATTCTAGAGCCTGGGGCTTCTGGGGGCAACGCTCAGGAACCTGGCCGGCGTCGCACCTTGATGCCGAGCGCGGCCAGTTTGGCTTCGACCTCGGGCCACCGGCGGCGGGGGATGAGCAGCCTGCCATCGCTGAGTCGCTCGCCGATACCACCGAGCTGAGTTGGATCCGGCAGCGCTGGTTCATCGTCCGTGGGCCGGGAGAGCAGCACCATAGCCTCTGCATCTAGAACAACAGGGCCGGTCAAAGCCATGATCGCGGACTCGTGCGTACCATCGAAATGACCGGCATGGCGACGCAGGAATGCAAGGACCCTCTCTGTACCTACCCCGGAATCAGCGGCACGGCGGAGCGAGCGGCGGCTCAACTGGAAGCGCAGGTTCTGCTTGTCACCGCCCACCGCCTCCGCGATGCGCTCTACCTGATAGAGCAGGTAAAGGCTGCAGTCACGTGGGAGGACGATCTGCAGGTCCACTGTGAGATCGAAGCGGTCGCAGCGAGGCGGTTCGTCAGAGGGCTGGGCCTCGGCGCGGGGACTGTGCGCCTCCAGGCGGAAGCAGCGGCTGCCCTGGCTTGCCCCAAGCGAGACTTGCCCCAGGGCATTGAGGGCGACGAGTACTTCTTCTACGAAACGTCCTTCCACCTGCATCCAGGCTTCCAGGCCGTCCAGTGGTGCGCCCGAACTACTATCGCGCAGGTAGAGGCTGTCGTAATTCGAGTCGCGGCGCAGGAAGTCGGGCTGGGTGGAACGCAGATAGGCCTGCAGGTCGGCGACAGCGTACCAGCGCCGGGGCTGGAGGCGACCCAGCGCTCGCACCAGGGCTGCTCGCGCTGGGGCTGGGTCCGGCAGGTTGCCGCCCTCGTAGATTATGCCAGGCGCGTTGGCCAGTTCGTGCCAGGCGGAGGCAGTCAGCCAGGCGTGGTAGAGCTCGGCCATGGCTCTGGCGCGCGGCAAGCGCAGCCAACGAAGGATCTGGGACTGGCGGCCGCGAGCGATCTGCCCATCGCGGAGGAAGCCCATGGCTTCGCCCAGGCTGATGGCGAGGGCGGCGATGGTGCGCAGCCGCTCCTCGTCCGGGGCGTCAGGCTCAGGGGCAAGAATGCGCTGCAGGGCACCAGCCAAAGGGTGTTGGCGCTCACGGGCCGCAAGCAGGGCACGGAAAGTGGCGCGCAGCAGGAGATCATTCGCCTCGCGTGAGACCTCTACCTCGCCGCTGATTGGCTGGGGCAGGGAAACGTGCCGTGTCGCATCGGGCAGCGGCAGCAGGGGTAGCATGTCGGAAGGGATGTACCAGGTGGCGGCGGAGCCATCCTCGCTGAAGCCGCGAAAGGCCAGCCCGAGGAAGAAGAGCCGCTCGCTTGTGTTGACGGGGTTTTCCCAGAGACGCTCCCGCAACAAGCGGGCCGGGCCGTAGTGACGGACGGTGCCGTACTCGGCCTCGAAGTAGACGGCGGCAAGTTCCCCACCGTGCGCGGCGAGGGTGGCCAGGGCCTCGCGCTCGCGCGGCCCGAGGTCGCTCCAGAGCAGTTGAAGCGAGAGCGGCAGAGTGCTCTCCTCGACAAGCATGGAGATCAACTCGGCCTTATTGTCTTTGAGGGGAAGGCCGCGGCTGGCAGCAATGGCCCGCAGGGTCTCAGGGTCATAGTCCAGCAGGCTGCGCCTCACGTCAAGCACCCGATCCTCCGTCCTGGTCGCTTGCCGCTACCCATGGTGGCACCTATAATCCCGCCCATTACGAGAGCCGGGCCTGGTGGCTGGCTCGGATCGCGGCAGAGGCAGTGAATGAAGCAGGTGCCCAACCTCTACCTTGCCGTCCTGGTTGGCGGGTTCAGCAGCCTCGGCGTGGAAATGTGTGCCTCGAGGCTGTTGAACAACTACTTCGGCTCCTCCCAGCTTATCTGGGCCGTGCTCATCGGGCTAGTGCTCGTGTACCTCACGGTGGGCTATTACCTGGGCGGACGGCTGGCAGACCGATCGCCGCGGCCAGAGAAGTTGTACGAACTGATGGCTTGGGCGGGCTTGCTGATAGGCCTGGTGCCTTTCATCGCTCAGCCGATCCTTCACTATGGCCAGGTTGGCCTGGAGCGGTACCTTGCCAGCCTGCTTCTGGCCTCCTTGCTGGGAGTGGTGGCCCTGTTTGCCGTCCCCGTGAGCTTGCTAGGCTGCATTTCGCCATTTGCCACCCGGCTGGCGATGCGCGAGGTGGCCCACTCCGGCGACGTGTCGGGACGCATCTACGCCATATCTACCGTAGGCAGCATCGCCGGCACTTTCTTGCCAGCGTTGGTTCTGATCCCCAGCATCGGCACCAAGCACAGCTTCATCCTGCTCTCACTGCTCCTGCTCGCCGTCGCCATCTATGGCATGGCGCGATCTGGCGCACGCCCGCTCGCCTTCATGGCCATGCCCGTCCTGGTGCTGGCGCTGCTGGTGATCGTTCCCGGCGGTGTCGTCAAGTCGGTGCCGGGCATGATCTACGAGAAAGAGTCACCCTACAATTATATCCAGGTGGTCCAGGCTGGCGACACGCGCTATCTGCTCCTCAACGAGGGTCAAGGTGTCCATTCTGTATATTCGCCAGGCCACCTGCTCACTAACAGCATTTGGGATTTGTTCCTGGTCGCCCCGTTCTTCAACAACGTTCCCTATCGGCCGGCGGACGTCAAGAGCATGTGCATGATCGGCCTGGCTGCGGGCACGATCGCCAAGCAGTACACAGCGGTGTATGGCCCGATCCCGATTGACGGCGTCGAGATTGACCCCGACATCATCCAGGTGGGCCGGCGCTATTTCGACATGAACGAGCCGAACCTGAACGCTGTCGCTCAGGACGGACGCTACTTCCTGTACAACTCGCCGCGCAAGTACGACGTCATCGGCGTTGACGCTTATCGCCCGCCCTATATCCCGCCGCATCTGGCGACCAAGGAGTTCTTCCAAGAAGCGCGTGCGCATCTCACCGAGAACGGCGTTGTTGCTATCAACGTCGGGCGCACGACGACGGATTTCAGCCTGGTGAACGCGATGGCGGCGACACTGGCCTCCGTTTTCCCCAACGTATACATCATTGACCTGCCCGAATCAGGCGGGGGGCTGAGCAACAGCCTGGTAGTGGCGACCAACCAACCTACCGCCCTTAGCAACTTCGCCCAGAACGCCGCGACTATACAACAGCCGGAACTCAAAGCAGTGGCTAGCGAGGCCGTCGGGTGGTCGCGCGAGTTCAAGGGCACGGGCATAGTCTTCACGGACGACAAATCCCCGGTGGAGCAGGTCATCCATCGGCTGATCGTGAACTTCATCACGCGCTCGCTGCCGGCCGCCGGGTCGTAGCGCCGGGGCGCGGCGTGAGCTAAAGCCCGAAGACGGCACTCAGGGAGCGGACGTAGGCCAGGTCGTCTCGCGGAGCCTCCGGAGGCTCGCCGATTGGGTCCCGGCAGAGGTGCGGTTCCCCCAGGAGAACATGGGCAAGGTTGGCTGTGCACGCCGCCAGGACTTCGCCGTCGTAGCCGCCCTCGAGCACGAAAAGGAGCCGGCCGCTGCAAAGGTCATCGGCGAGGCGGGTCAGTTCGCGGGCAAGCTGCGTGTAGCCGGCCACAGTGAGGCGCAGGTTCGCGAGTTTCTCGCGCCAGTGACCGTCGTAGCCGGCGGAAACCAGGATGACCTCGGGAGCGAATCGCTCGGCCGCCGGGCGAAGCAGGTGCTCCACAACGGCGAGGCATGAAGCGTCGCCAACCCCGGGCCTGAGTGGCACATTGAAGTTATAGCCAAAGCCAGCACCTCTGCCCCGCTCCTCCACCGATCCAGTGCCCGGGAATAGCGGGCGCTGGTGCAAGGAGAAGTAGAGCAGGCGAGGATCGTCGTAGAAAGCGTCCTGGGTGCCGTTGCCATGATGGACATCGAAGTCGAAGATCAACACTCGGTGCAGCCCACCTTCCCCCAGGGCCCAGGCGGCGGCGCAGGCGATGTTGTTGATGAGGCAGAAGCCCATAGGCGACGCACGCCGCGCGTGATGACCTGGCGGCCGCACGAGGGCGATGGCAGCACGGGCCTTGCTTTCGAGGACGGCCTGAAGGCAGGCGATACTTGCTCCAGCGCTGCGCGTAGCCGCCTCGTAGGAAGCGGCGCAGATGTAGGTGTCCTGCTCAATGTACCTGGGCGGGTCGCGAGACTCTTGTTGCAGCCAGGCCAGGTAGCGCCGGTCGTGGATGCGCTCCAGCACGGGTTCAGGCGCAGGGTCTGCCGGAACGGCGAGCAGCCGCGCGGGAAGGCCCTGGCGGTCCCACTCAGCGAGGATGGTCGAGAGGCGGCTCGAGGTCTCAGGGTGATCTGGCAGGTCGTGCTCGAGGAATAGCGGATGGAACGAGTAAGCCACGCCATTGCCTGGCGGCGATGGCGCCGACGGAGGCTGAGATAGTGACAGCGCATCGGGTCCCGATGATCGGCTTCTCATTTGGCGATAGCAAAGCCACTGGCTGGCAGGGGCGGGCCGCTGCATATCTGGATGCGCTTGCGGGCGCGGGTGCGACGGCAATCACTTTGCCCGCCGGCCTGAGCGGCGAGCCGCTGCTGGCAGCGCTCGGCCGGCTGCAGGGGCTGCTCCTGGGTGGCGGACCGGACGTGGCGCCGGAGCTTTATGGCGAGAAGGCCGGGGAGCATTGCGGCCAGCCTGACCGGCAGCGGGACCGTGACGAACCGCCGCTCCTGGCGGCGGCCTTGGCCATGAACCTGCCGCTTCTCGCCATCTGTCGCGGCGTGCAGATGCTGAACGTAGCCCTCGGCGGCACCCTTTTCCAGGACTTGCGCAGCCAGGTCGAGGGCGCCTTGCCTCATGCGGCCAGCGAACGCGGCGGAAAGGAGCGGCCCGACGTTATCGTGCACTCCGTCAACCTGGCGCCGGGCAGCACCCTGGCGGGATGCCTTGGCGGCCTGGAGGTACCGGTCAACAGCCGGCATCACCAGGCGGTGAAAGGAGTGGCAGCCAGCCTGCGGGCAGTGGCCTGGGCACCGGACGGGGTCATCGAAGCTCTGGAGATGCCAGGGCGGCGTTTCGTGGTCGGTGTACAATGGCACCCGGAGGACCTGGTGAAGACGCAAGAGCACGCCCGATCGCTCTTCGCCTGCCTCGTAGCTGCGGCGCGAGAGAGGCTCTAGGGCCACTTCGAGGCCTCGAGTAGCCTGCCGCATACATCGAGCCGGCGCTGTTCGAGAAGAGGAAGGCGCTGGCGGAAGGCGCTGATGACGCCTTCCTGGTAGGTGGCGGTGATCACCTGGTCAATGCCATCGTGGGCACGTGCGATCACGTGGCCGTGCGGGTCCACGATCATGCTCACGCCATGGAACGCGAAGGGAGGATGAACTCCCTGCAAGGCGCTGCCCGCTACGTACATTCCGTTGTCCAGAGCGCGTGCGCGCAAAGCGAGTTCCCATTCGTCCGCCGGGCCGAGCCAGGCTGTGGCTGCCAGCGCGAGGGTGGCGCCGTCTATGGCGAGCAGCCGCGCCACCTCAGGGAAGCGGGTGTCGTAGCAGATCCACATGCCGCAGCGAGCCTGCGCCGTGTCGAAGGCTGCCACGGTTGCCCCTGGTGCGGCCCACTGCTTTTCAGTGTCCCAGAGATGCGTCTTGCGGTAGACGGCGAGCACCTTGCCGGAGCTATCCACATAGGCCATGCTGTTATAGATCCGTCCGTCGGTGGCTTTTTCGGCCAGACCAAAGCCGGCGTCTATGCCATACTGCTTGCAGGCATCCCGCAGGCGCCTGACCTCGGGGCTGTCGAGGCTGAGCGCCAATGGAGGCACGTCTTCAGGAGCGAGGTAGCCGCTGAGAGCCATCTCCGGGAAGACTATCAGCTTCGCCTGGCGCGAACTGGCATAGGCGATCTGCTCACACATGGTAGTGACGTTAGTCTGGATGTAGCCCGGGCTGGGCACGAACTGACCACAAGCAAGAGTGAAGTCCAACACACGCCTCCCGATCCGCATCCACCAATTGTAGGCGTAGCCGGAGAGTGGGTCAAAGGGCGGGGGACAAGTGGACGGAAGGTGCGCGCTTTTCCGCGCCATGTCCCGGGTGATATACTGGCTTACCTTAGCCGCATAGATAGTCTGGAGGTTCAGCTTTGGCAGAAAACCGGTCGCGCACCCTCACCGAGAAGATCATCGCTGAGCACCTGGTATCAGGCGAGATGCGCCCAGGTGCGGAACTGGCCCTTCGCATTGATCAAACCCTGACCCAGGATGCCACCGGCACGATGGCCTACCTCGAGCTTGAGGCCATGGGTATAGATAGAGTGCGGACTGAGCTATCCGTCTCCTACGTTGACCACAACATGCTGCAGCAGGATTTTCGCAATGCGGACGACCACCGCTACCTGCAGAGCATTGCCGCTCGCTATGGCATCTACTTCTCGCGCCCGGGCAACGGCATCTGTCATCAGGTGCACCTGGAGCGCTTCGCCCGGCCGGGCAAGACGTTGCTAGGATCTGATTCGCACACGCCTACGGCCGGCGGCATTGGCTCCCTGGCCATTGGCGCCGGCGGCCTGGACGTTGCCGCGGCCATGGCGGGCAGGGCATATAGCCTGGTCATGCCACGAGTGCTCGGGGTTAGGCTCACCGGCGCTCTTCCTGCCTGGGTGAGCGGAAAGGACGTCATCATCGAACTGCAGAGGCGGCTGA
The DNA here is from genome assembly GCA_034436255.1 of Anaerolineae bacterium. Taxonomy (GTDB): domain Bacteria; phylum Chloroflexota; class Anaerolineae; order DRVO01; family DRVO01; genus DAOTVV01. Next base: position 16,809 of record DAOTVV010000122.1, on the reverse strand, counting down.
CCGTGAAAGGCGGCGTCGGCCGGGTGCTGGAATACTTCGGCCCGGGAGTTGCCAGCCTGACGGTGCCGCAAAGAGCCACCATCACCAACATGGGTGCGGAGTTGGGCGCCACCAGCAGCATATTCCCCAGTGACGATGTGACATTGGCTTTCCTCACCGCTCAGGGACGTAGCGATGCCTGGCGACCACTGGCCGCCGACGAGGGGGCGACCTATGACGGCGTCATCGAGATAGACTTGAGCAGGCTCGAACCGCTCGTATCGTGCCCTTCCAGCCCCGACAACGTCAAGCCAGTGCGCGAACTGGTCGGCACACCGCTGAGCCAGGTATGCATCGGGAGCTGCACCAATAGCTCCTACCATGACCTCATGACAGTCGCAGCAGTGCTGCGCGGGCGCAGCGTTCACCCGGGCTTGAGCTTGACCATCAGCCCTGGGTCGCGCCAGGTACTGACCCTGCTGTCCAAGAACGGGGCCCTGGCGGACCTGGTGGCGGCTGGCGCAAGGGTGCTGGAGTGCGCCTGCGGCCCTTGCATCGGCATGGGCCAGGCACCGGCCTCAGGCAGTAACACGCTGCGCAGCTTCAACCGCAATTTCGAGGGTCGTTCGGGCACGCCGGACGCCGGCATCTACCTGGCCAGCCCTGAGGTGTGTGCGGCATCAGCAATCGCCGGCTGCATCGCTGATCCACGTGAGCTTGGCGAGCCGCCCGTAGTTGCCGAGCCGGCCTCCTACCTTGTCGAGGACAACATGATCATCGCGCCGCCGGCGCCGGGCACTGCCGTTGAGATCGTGCGTGGCCCCAACATCAAGCCACTGCCGCAGGTTCCTCCCCTGGCGGAAAGCATCCGGGGGGAGGCATTGCTCAAAGTCGGCGACAATATCACCACTGACCACATCATGCCGGCGGGCGCGCAGGTATTGCCCTTCCGCTCCAACATTCCCGCCATTAGCGAGTTCGTCTTCCAGCGTCTGGACCCTACCTTTGCCAGCCGAGCGCGTGCGGCCTGCAGGGGCTTCATCATCGGCGGCAGCAACTATGGGCAGGGCTCAAGCCGCGAGCACGCGGCGATCGGCCCGCGCTATCTCGGTGTCGAGGCCGTGGTGGCGAAGTCATACGCCAGGATCCATGTGGCCAACCTGGTGAACTTCGGCATCCTGCCGTTGCTTTTCGTGGATCCGGCGGACTACGACACGATCGAGCAGGGCGACCTGCTCTTGCTCGACGATGTGCGGCGGGCTATCGAGGCTGGTGCCGAGTTGACGCTAGCCGACCTCACCAAAGGCAGAGGCATTGCCGTGCGGCACGAGCTTTCGCCGAGGCAGGTGCGAATCCTGTTGGCGGGTGGCTTGCTGAACTACTACCGGGATGGCGGCGAGTAGGGGCGTCGGGGGCTCAGGCACTTGCGGTTGTGGCAGGCCACGGGAGTCTGTGCCCTGCCACAACCCTTGCTGGCAGCAATCTCAAGCCGGAGCCTGACTGGCTTCATCGAGACCGGGCTTGGTCGGCTTCCGGCAGCAGCCTGAGCAGCAAAAGCGAGGTCTCTCTGGCGACTAAGGCGCAACTTCCCGGCCCCTCCGGTGAATGCATGCGCTCGTAGATGGGCCGGCAGCGGGTCGAGCCGAACTGCTCAGAGAACTCCTCGAGCCAGCGAGCCGTGATGGCTTTGCCATAGCTGTCGTCCTGGCTCACATCGTCGCGCCCGTAAAGCAGGCCGATTAGCATGATGCCCGCTGCAAGGGCGCCGCACAATTCCTCTCTGGTTGAGGCAACCCCACCGCGGAAGCCATTGGCAGCGCGCAACACTGAAGAGTACGAAGACGGGGCAACGCGCTCGCCGACCGCGAGCAAGACTGCCTCCGATCAGTGGTAGCCTTGTTTCATGTAGTCGAACGCACGCTGCCCGACAGTGGCCTGGCTATCGGCACCCGGGCTGGGTTCGCCCTGGTGAAGCGAAGCGATTTCGTCTCCCCCCTCAGGCGCGTGCCGAGCGAACTTCGGCCACGAGTTTGCGAGCATTCTCGCTCAGTTGCTCGAAAGCGCCGGCAGCGACCAGTTTGTTGTTGACGAGTTCACCACCGACAGCGATGGCGGCCGCCCCGCTGCGGATGAACTCAGCGGCGTTGGACGGGCCCACGCCACCGGTCGGCACGAGTCTCACCATGGGCAGCGGCGCCAAAATGTCTTTGAGGTAGCGCGGCCCCAGCCCGCCAGCCGGAAAGACCTTCACGAAGTCGGCTCCGGCCTGCCAGGCGCGCAGGATCTCGGTTGGGGTGAGCGCGCCAGGCATCACGACCTTGTCATAGCGGTGAGCCAGTTCCAGGCTCGGGAAGTCTGTCACTGGTGAGACGATAAACTGGGCTCCAGCGAGAATGGCGGCTCGGGCCGTCTCAGCATCGAGCACGGTGCCGGCGCCCAGGAGGACATCATCGCCGAAGCGCCCGGCGCACTCCTCGATGATCCGCAGTGCTCCTGGCGTTGTCATTGTGAACTCGATAATGTCCACGCCGCCGGCCCGGATAGCGTCGGCCACCTTGGTCAGTTGAGAAGCTTCGGCAAGGCGCACCACGGCGATAACGCCGGCGGAGATAATGCGGTTGGCGATATGCAGCCTGTCCAACTGATTGCACTCCTCTAGCGCGTGATACGCAGGCTACCGCCTGCCAGGAGGCGGTTCGCTTCCTCTTCGGTGGCGAGGTTGAAGTCGCCCGGGATGGTATGCTTGATCGCTGAGAAGGCCACGGCGAAGTCTATCGCCTCCTGGGGGCTGGCCCCGGCCAAGGTTTTGAAGATGAAGCCGGCGCTGCAGGCGTCCCCAGCGCCGACGCGGTCCACGATCTCAACCTCGTAGGCTGGGCCATGATAGATCTGGCCGCCGGCGTAGACCAGTGCTGACCAGCGGTTATGCCAGACCGAGAGATCCTCGCGCAGGGTGATAACCACCGCCTGGAAGCCGAAGCGCTCAGTCAGTTTGGCGGCCACCTCGCCGTAATCCTTGCCTTCGATGGCGAAGACGCGCTTCGTATCCTCCTCGGTCGTGAAAAGCACGTCCACGTATTCCATCAGGCCGGTCTGTACAGCGCGGGCCTTGTCCTGGCTCCAGAGTTTGGCGCGGTAATTGAGGTCGTAAGATACCTTGGCGCCAGCATTCTTGGCCTGCTGGAGGGCCTCAAGCGTGGCGGCGCTGCAACTATCGGAGAGGGCCGGGGTGATACCACTTGTGTGGAACCACTTTGCACCAGCGAGCGCCCTGGCCCAGTTCACCATCCCGGGCTGCAGCCGGCTCACCGCCGAGCCAGCGCGGTCGTACAGAACGGAGCTGGGGCGGGGAGCAGCGCCGAACTCGACGAAGTACAGCCCCATGCGGTCCTCGGCCGACCAAACCACGTGCGACACGTCTACGCCCAGTTCGCGCGCCCTGTTGGCGCAGAGGCGCCCCAGGGCATTGCTCGGCAGGCGGCTCACCCAGGCACTGTCTATGCCAAGGCGGGATAGGCCGACGGCGACGTTGAGCTCGGCGCCACCAGCAGTCATATTCAGCGACGTGGCCTGCTCCAGCCGCCGGAAATCCGGTGGGGAAAGGCGGATCATGGCTTCACCAAGGGTCACGACGGTCGGCATACTGGCTACCCTGGCGCTGATGTGTGGCAATCCGTCGCGACATTATAGACTCAGGTTGGCAGGCAATGCATCCTGTCGAGCGGAGTCTCACGCCACCTGGGCGCAGGAAGAGTCTTCCGATGCTCCTTTGCTGAGGCTGCCGCCGCCATGGTATAGTCAGCCTTTGTGAGCGAATGAGCCAGGAGGACAGCGGCAATGCCTGACTTGTTGTCAGTTGTGTCACCAGAAGTTGTGAGCAAGGAACTGCCCGAGGTTAGGAGCGGCGATACCGTTCGTGTGGATATCCAAATCGTCGAGGGCGAGAGAGAGCGCGTACAGGCGTTTCAGGGCACGGTGATCAGCACGCGAAAGACTGGTGCCGGTCCGATGATCACGGTGCGGCGCATCGCTTCGAACGGCATCGGCGTCGAGCGAACCTTCCCGCTCTATTCCCCGCGCGTGGTTCATGTCGAGGTGCTTCGCCATAGCAAGGTGCGACGGAACCAGCTCTACTACCTTCGCGACCGGGTTGGCAAGGCTGCTCGCCTCGCCTAGTGCGAGGGAGTAGAGCCGGCATCGTCTATGCGCCGCGCGCCTGATCTCACCTTGGAGGCGACATGGTGGCTTGAGGGCTACCGGCTGGTCGCGGGCGTGGACGAGGTCGGGCGCGGGGCTTTGTTCGGGCCGGTCGTCGCTGCCGCCGTTGTCTTGCCGAGCGGCTGGCAGGGCAGCGCCATTCCCGGGTTGTGCGACTCCAAGCTGGCGACGCCCGCCAAGCGCGAAGAGCTGTACGATAGCATAGTGGCAGCGGCGCAGGAGCTATACGTCGGCATTGTCTCCGCAGCGGAGATTGACACCCTCGGCATCTCGCGGGCCACGTTGAAAGCGATGCAACTGGCTCTCGACGGTCTCGCGGAACCGGCCGAGATGGTCATTGTGGATGGCATCGGTCCCTTGCCTCAAGGCTACCGGGTCTGCGCCGCCATAGATGCCGATGCTCTCTGTTCTACGGTGGCTGCGGCGTCAATCGTGGCCAAAGTCAGGCGCGATCGGCTCGTCTGCGAGCTCGCCCGTGATTACCCCGGCTATCGCCTCGAAGAGAACAAGGGTTACGCCACTCCGGAGCATCTCGAAGCTCTGCGCTTGCTAGGGCCCACACCATTGCACCGGCGCAGCTTCGCGCCAGTGCTCGCGAGCGCGGACTAGAAGCTGGCTACACGGCGACGACCAGGCGTCGCCCCTGGCTCTCCTCACACCGCATCTGCAGTGCTAGTCCTGGGCGAGGGCCGCCATCTGTTGCCGCGAGTAAAGCATCGTGTAGAGGTCGTAGTAGCGCCCTCGCAGGGCCAGCAACTCGTCATGCCTGCCCTTTTCCAGAAGGCGCCCGTGCTCGACCACGGCGATGATATCCGCCTGGACTATGGTCGAGAGGCGGTGGGCAATGACGAAGGACGTCCTTCCTTTGAGCAGCCGCTGCAAGGCCGTCTGGATGACTTTCTCCGTCTCTGTATCAATGTTGGCGGTGGCCTCGTCCAGCACCAGGATCCGCGGGTCTGCTAGCAGCGCGCGTGCGAACGCTACCAACTGCTTCTGCCCTACTGACAGAATGGCTCCCTGCTCCTGCACCTCGGTGTGGTAGCCGTAGGGCAACTTGCTGATGAACTCGTCAGCACCGATAGCCTTTGCTGCCGCTATGGCTTCCTCCTCGCTCGCTTCCAGCCGTCCGTAACGGATGTTGTCGAGCACAGTGCCGGAGAAGAGGAAGTTCTCCTGCAAGACGATGCCGACCTGCCGGCGCAGGGACTCGACCGTCACATCGCGGATGTCGTAGCCATCAATGCGGATGGCGCCACCAGTGACGTCATAGAAACGGTCGAGCAGTTTGATGAGGGACGTCTTGCCCGCGCCGGTAGCACCCACGAAAGCCACTGTCTGCCCCGGGAGCACCTCGAGCGACAGGTCCTGGATGACCGGTTTGTCCGGCTTGTAGCGGAACTCGACGTGATCGAAGACGACATGGCCTTTGATGGGCGGCAGGGGCACGGCCCCGGGCTTGTCCACTATCTCGGGCTGAGTATCGAGCACCTGAAAGATGCGTTCGCCGGAGGCCATGGTGGCCAGAAGGGAGTTGTAACGCATGGCCGTGTCGCGGATGGGCCAGAAGAAGCGGTCCACATAGAGCAGGAAGGCGACTAACACGCCCGCGGTAATATGGCCGTTCAGCACCTGATGCCCACCGAACCAGACCACGGTCGCCATGGCGATGGCATTGGTGAACTCAACTGCCGGGAAGTAGATTGATGACAGGCGGGCGGCGTAGAGGTTCGCCTCCAGGTTGCGCCTGTTGATGCGCTCGAACAGCTTGAAGTTGAGGTCCTCACGCACGAGCGACTGGATCACGCGCACGCCCCAGATGTTCTCTGCCAGACGGGCGTTTATGCGTGAGATCGCCTGACGCACCTCGCGGTAGGCCTCACGCGCCCGTGCCCTCCAGAAGAACGTGCCCACGGCCATGATGGGCAGGACGGTGAAGGTGAGCAGCGACAGCTTCCAGTCCATCGCCAGCATGACCACGAGAATGCCAATGAGCACGAAAGCGTTGTTTACCAGCTGGACGATGGCCCACGTGGCGAAGTCCTCTAGGACGCCGACATCCGACGTGAGACGCGAAACCAGGCGACCCACCTCATGCGTGTCGTAGAAGGACATGGAGAGCCGCTGCAGGTGAGCATACATTTGGGTGCGGATGTCATACATGATGCTCTGGCCAGTGCGGACCATGATGTCCGTCTGGTAGATGCGGACCCGCCAGATGATCAGATAGAGGATGACGTAGACGGCGACCGAGATCGTGAGAGCGCGGACGTCTCGCTTCTGGATGCCTTCGTCAATGGCCAGACGAACTACGTAAGGGCCAGCCAGGCTCATGGCCGATGCTGTCAGGACCAGAGCTGTGGCGAGGCCAAGGTGCCGCGCATACGGCCGGATATAGGCCATGAGGCGGCGCGCTATGTCCGGGTCATACTCGGCGAATATCTCTTCGATCTCATCGGGGCCCTTGGGCAAGTCGGGCTGCTTTCTACTTGGCTTAGGCGCTGCTTGCGCTTTCACTGGCTTAACCTCGAGACGAAGCCGGCCAGGCCATCTTTCGCCAGCTGTTCTTCTTGATCGCGCAGCTGCAGGTCGTAGATGCGCCTGTACATCCCACCTTTGCTCAACAGTTCATCGTGCGTACCCTGCTCCACGATCCGTCCGTGGCTCATGACCAGAATGACATCAGCCCGCTTCACGGTGGTAAGTCTCTGAGCGATGACGAAAGTGGTGCGACCCTTCATGACCTCTGCGAGCGCAAGCTGGATCAGCGACTCCGTTTCCGTGTCCACGCTGGCGGTGGCGTCGTCGAGTATGAGGATGCGTGGGTTCAGCAGGATTGCCCTGGCGATTGAGACGCGCTGGCGTTGGCCACCGGAGAGGGTGTAGCCGCGTTCGCCAACGAAGGTGTCGTAGCCATCGGGGAATTCCATGATGAAGTCGTGCGCCTGAGCAACTTTGGCGGCACTGATGATCTCGTCCAGGGTTGCATCCGGCCGGCCATAGGCGATGTTCTCCCGAATTGTGCCGGTGAAAAGGAGCGGCTCCTGCATAACGATGCCAACCTGCCGGCGCAGCGACTTGAGCGTGCACTCGCGCACGTCTACGCCGTCAATACAGACGCGGCCCGCGGTCACGTCATAGAAACGTGGGATCAGGCTGACAAGCGTGGTCTTACCACACCCCGTCGGACCCACCAATGCTACAACCTGGTTGGGCTGCGCCGTGAAGGTGATGCCCTCGATGGCGTTTTCCCGTCTCTTGCCGTCGGCGCTGGTGTAAGCGAAGTCAACGTTCTCGAAACTCACTTGGCCGGCGACATTGGTGAGTTCGCGTGCGCCCGGCGCGTCTGCTACCTCGGGCTTGGTGTCCAGGATCTCGAAGATGCGCTCGCCAGCGGCGGTTGCCTCGGTGGCGGAGTTGACGATGTCGCCCAGGGCCTGGATGGGCCAGGTGAGCATGGAGAGGTAGGCGCTGAATGCCACCAATGTGCCTACCGTCACCTGACCCGCTATTGCGCGCGGGCCGCCGTAGATGAGCAAGAGCGCCGTGCACAGGGCGAAGAGAAACAGGTTCGTCTGAGTATTGCGCACCCAGTGGTACATGGCGCGCATGCGGTACTTCCGCAACTGGTCCACTTCGCGATCGAACTTGCTCCGCTCGTAGGACTCACGGGCGAAGGCACGCACTACCTGTGCCCCACGCAGGTTTTCCTGCATTACGGTCGTCATAATCGCATATTGCTGCTGTATCGCCCGGAACACAGGCCGGATCCGGCGCCGGAAGACAACTGCAGTCACAGCCACGATTGGCACGGGCAACACTGACACCGCTGCCAGGCGCCAGTCAGTCGAGAAGAGGATGGCCATGGAGACACCGGCCAGGACAAGGCTGTTGGCCGCCTGCATGATAGAGTTGCCCGAGAACTGGAGGACGGCACTGACATCGGAGGTGCAGCGAGACATCAACTGGCCGGTTTCGGTGCGATCATGGAAGGAGAAGGAAAGACGCTGCAGATGATCGTACAGGTCGTTGCGGATATCATAGGCCATGTGCTCGGCCAGCCAGGAGAACATGTAGCGCTGGCCGAAGGAGAACAACGCCGATCCGGCGGCGATGCCGATGACGAGCAGGGCTGCCTGGTCAACCAGGTGCGGCTCCCGCTGGGCGAGGCCGACGTCAATGACGCGCTTGATGATCTGGGGCGTGATCAGGCCTGCCCCGGTGACGATCAACATGCAGGTGTAGGTCAAAACGGCCTGAGGCCAGTGGCGGAAAAGGTAGTGGGTGATGAGTCGTTTGAGGACGCTCATCGGCCTTGCCTCATTCTTGGGCCGCCGCCTGAGCTTGAGCGAGAAGGCACTGGAGGTCCACCCCATAGGCTATAAAGTATAGCCGGCCCGCTGCAGGTAACGCCAGCGCGAACGTAGGTCGCCGGCCAGAGATACAGGAACAGGAGGGAAGAGCAGTGTGACAAGTGCCCTTGCCCGACGCCACCAAACCTAACTTCGCCATGCTAGCATAGGCCCCTTAGCCAGGCAAAGCATTTTGGCCTCCACCATTTGCGGCGGTTGTGGCTGTGATACCGTTCCCTCCCTGCCAGACAGCCGCGCTATCGGGCGGCAGGCCGCTCGGGGAAATTGGGGCAGGAAGAGCAGGAAGAGAATGCAACCCGGTTGCCTCGTCGCCCTCAGGTGTCTAGACTTCATCCCTGGATAGAAACAGTGCCGCAGGAGGAAGACATGATTCACTTGGCGGCGATGACCAGCATTTTCCCCGACTGGACGCTTGACCAGGCATTGCCAATTCTGAGAAGCTGCGGCTACACCGGCCTCGAGGCGAGGGTCGAGTGGGGCCATCGCAGTGGGATCGAGGCCAATCTCAGCCCGGCTGAACGGGCCGAAGTGAGGCGGAAGGTCGAAGACCAGGGCCTGCAGCTGTGCGCTGTCGCCACGAGCGTGCGCTCTGCCGTCGCCGACGCAACGGAACGGTCGCGCCAGATGGAAAGTCTTCGCCGCTACATTGACCTGGCTGCCGACCTGGGGGCCAAGTGTGTACGCACCTTCGGTGGTGAACGGCCGCAGGGTGTGGAACTCAAGTATGTTATTGATTACGTTGCTGAAGCATGCGCCAGCGTGGTGGGCTATGCTGGCGAGAGGGGTGTGACCGTCCTGATGGAGACGCACGATTACTGGTCGCACTCGTCGGAAGTGCGGGCAGTGGCGGAGCAGGTGAATCACCCCAGCTTTGGGGTGCTCTGGGACATCATGCACCCCGAGCGCATGTTTGAGCGGCCAGAGGAGACTTTTGCGAACATAGGCCGGTTCACTCGCCACGTTCATGCCCACGACGGCATTTACCCGGGTGACGGGCGGAGTGTGCAGATTGTGCCTCTCGGCGAGGGGGTGTTTGACCACGCCACTCCCCTCTCCTTACTGAGTCAGGCCGGATTCGATGGCTTCGTCTCAGTGGAAGTGATTCACGAGCCGGGCAGCGATCATGACGCCGAAGGGGTTCTGCGGCAATACGCCGAGGCTCTGCGCCGCCTGCTGCCGGCGTAGCGGCCTGGGGTAGGTTCGTCTCCGGCGGCCGTTGGAGATCGGGCGGAGTTGGTGACCCAGGCAAGGGCAGGGCTAGCTGTCAGCCTGGGTCAGCACCCGCCTGAGCAGGTCGGGCATGTTCGTGCATATGCCCCAGACGGGCATTCGGACGAGGTGGCGCAGCTCTGATTCGCGTTCCTCATGCCAGAGGACAACCTGGAGCCCTTGCTCTTGCAGCTTGGTCAGCATCTCCGGCGAGAGCAACGTGTGCGGTTCTGGCGCGGCGTTTTCCCAGCATAGGTGGAGCAAGCTGGCGCCAGCGCTCTGAGCTTCGGCAGCCAGGTCAACATTCGTCTCAGAGATGAGCAACGCCGTCGGGAAGCCGGCCTGGCCCGCTTGCTGGACCAGCTCGGCATCGAAGGAGCCCAACACCACTCCATCCCGCACTCCGGCTGCGCGCAGGTCGCGCAAGGCTGCCTCGGGTGTGCCCGCGGCCTTCAGTTCAACGTAGAGCCCGCAACGCGGATGGATGTAGTCCAGGACCTCCGGAAAGGTGGGCAGGCGCTGGCCGCTGCCGGCGTCAAAGGCGCGGAGTTGGTCGAGGGTGCTCGTGGATATCCGGCCCCTGCCTGTGGTTCTGTCGCTCAGGTCGTCGCTGTGCGACACGACCAGATGGCCGTCCGCGCTCAGGCGGACGTCCAGTTCGACCCAATCCGCCCCCATGCTTATGGCACGTTCGAAGGCGGCGATGGTGTTCTCGGGCTCATAAGCCGATGCCCCTCGATGGGCGATGATGCGCATGCTTACTCCTGGCGAACGTCGCTTGCCGGGCCGCATGCTAGCCCGTCCGGTGGGCGTTGACAAGCCTCAGGGGATGGTTCAGCCCGATTGGCGTTGCCGCTGCCAGAGGGCGCCTGTAGAATGGCGGCACGCGGACATTGCCGCAATGGGCATGGGCGTCAGGGCAGCTGACTTGTGCCTGGGCGGAGGAGCGGTATGGAGCAGCAACGGCCACTGCTAGTTCTCATTGATGGGCACTCGCTACTTTACCGTGCCTATCACGGGCTGCCGAATACGCTCAGGGCGCGCTCGGGCGAGCCTACAAACGCCGTGTTCGGTTTCACCTCAATGCTCCTGAACGTGCTCAAGGAGCGCAAGCCGGCTTACGCCGCCGTCGCCATGGATGTCGGCCGTTCCTTCAGGAACGATGATTTCGAGGCTTACAAGGCGCAGCGTCCGGAGACACCGAACGATTTCATCCCACAAGTGGCACGAGCGCGTGAAATCCTGGAGGCGCTGCGCATCCCTGTGCTCACGGCGCAGGGCTACGAGGCCGACGACGTGATCGGCACGATCGCGGAGCGGGCCAAGGAGATAGGTGCCAGCGTCCTGATTGTCACGGGCGACACGGACGCGTTCCAGCTAGTAGACGAGAATGTCCAGGTGCTGACGTCCGGACGGCGCTTCTCGGACACGGTCGTCTACGATGTCAGGGCCATCCGCGAGCGGTACGGGCTGGAGCCACGCCAACTGATTGACTACAAGGCCCTGGTGGGTGACCGTTCGGACAACATCCGTGGCGTCCACGGCATCGGGGAGAAGACCGCCACACAGCTGTTGAGGCGCTTCGGCAGTGTCGAGTCTATCTACGAGCATCTGGCCGAGGTCCAGCCGGCCAAGGTGCAGCAGGCCCTGGCCGCTGGCAAGGACGATGCTTTCCTCAGCAAACACCTGGTGACCATCAGGCGCGACGTGCCCTTGGACTTTGACCTCGAGCAGTGCCGTTTGGGCGAGGCAGACGCGCCACGCCTGCGAGAGCTGTTTCGCGAGCTTGGGTTCCGCCAGCTGGCCGAGCGGTTCGACGAGGTCAGTGAGACCGGGCAACTGAAACTGTTCGCACCGGCAGAGCAGGAAGGCACTGCCCAGGCGGTGAGCGAGGCAGAGCAAGTGCCTCAGCAGGCCAGCTATCATGTGCTTACGGATGCCCGGGAACTGGCAGCTATGGCGGAGCGCATCCGCAACGCCGGCCTCGTCGCCATTGATGTGGAGAGCGACTCGCTGAACGCGATCAGTGCCGGCATAGTCGGGATGTCACTATCGGTGCGCGAAGGGGAGGGCTACTACATACCTATCGCTCACAGGCAGGCGGGCGAGCGCAACGTACGCATGGAAGATGTGAAAGCCGCACTGTCTACCGTGCTGGGCGACCCATCGGTCCTGAAGATCGCGCACAACGCCAAATTCGACTGGGAGATTCTCCGGCGGCATGGGCTCGGGCCGTCGAACCCTGACTTCGACACCATGATCGCGGAATGGGTAGTGAACCCGGCGTCGCGCGGCCTTAGCCTGAAGAACCTGGCCTGGACTCGCCTGGGCGTCGAGATGACTCCGATCACGGAGTTGATCGGCAGCGGCAAAGGGCAGAAGTGCATGGCCGATGTCGCCGTTGAACGTGTGGCGCCTTACGCGGCGGCCGATGCTGACATGACGCTGCGCCTGTGGCCGATCCTGAAGCGCGAGTTGGCCGAACGCGAACAGACCAGCCTTTTCGCCGACATCGAGATGCCGCTCGTGCCCGTGCTCGCCGACATGGAGCTGACAGGGGTCAAGATTGACGTCGGCTACCTGCGCCAGTTTTCAGCCACGCTTGACAAGCGCCTGCAGGAGATCGTGACCCGCATCCAGTTGTTGGCCGGCTTCCCGGTCAATGTGAACAGCACGCAGCAGTTGAGCGAATTCCTTTTCCATCAACTAGGATTGCCTTGCGCTGGCCTTCCTCGCACCGCCAGCGGCCACTTCAGTACTTCTGCGGAGGTGCTGGAGTCGCTGCGGGGCAAGCACGAGGTAGTGGACATGATCCTGGAGCAGCGCCAGCTTTCCAAGCTGAAGTCCACCTACGTTGATGCCCTGCCTGCCCTGGTGAACCCGAGCACAGGCCGCGTGCATACATCCTACAACCAGACGGGCACCGTCACCGGCAGGCTTTCGTCAAGCGACCCGAACCTGCAGAACATCCCCATACGCACTGAGCTGGGCAGGGAGGTGCGCCGCGCGTTCATCGCCGAGCCTGGCAACATCCTGGTCGGGGCGGACTACAGCCAGGTAGAGTTGCGTATCCTGGCGCATGTCTCCCAAGACCCGGCGCTGCTGAAGGCATTTGCGGAAGGTCAGGACATCCATGCCAGCACGGCAGCGCTGACGTATGGCGTTTCCCTGAGCGAGGTCACGCCGGAGCAACGGCGCGTGGCAAAGACGGTGAACTTCGCCGTGCTCTACGGAGTCAGCCCGTACGGCCTGGCGCGCCAGTCGGACCTGAGCCGCGAGGAGGCCGAGATCTTCATGCGCGCCTACTTCCGCAACTACCCGCGTGTGCAGGAGTACATAGAGCGGACCAAGGAAGAGGTGCGCCGGAAGGGCTACGTCGAGACCCTGCTCGGCCGGCGACGCTACTTCCCGGAGTTGGCCAATGGGCAGCGATTGTCGCAGTCCCAGCGAGGCGAGTCCGAGCGCGCTGCCATCAACGCGCCGATCCAGGGTACGGCGGCGGACATCATTAAGATCGCAATGATCCGCCTGCACCGAGAGTTGCAAGCCAGGGGCTTCAAATCGCGCATGATTCTGCAAGTTCACGACGAACTGATTCTCGAGGGCCCGGAGGCGGAAGCGGAGGCCGTCGCCCAGCTGACGAAGGAGACAATGGAGGGCGCTTTCCAGCTGGATGCGCCTCTGAAGGTTGATCTCGACATTGGCCACAACTGGATGGAGATGAAATAAGGTGCTGAACATCCGACGGAAGGCGTGGGCCCGCGGCTGTCGCTGGTGGCTGGTTACAGCTGCCGGGGACGGCCCCTGGCACGCGGCGTTGGCAGAGTGGAGGATGCAGTTTGACGCCCGTTAGAGAGAGTATCGCAGCTATCATTCGCGCCGGCTTCGAACGGGCACAGCGGGCAGGTGCATTGCCCCAGTTCGAGATTCCGGCAATTGTAGTCGAGAGGCCACGCCAGGAGGGCTTCGGGGATTACGCCTGCGCTGCCGCGATGCAGGCTGCTCGCCTTGCCCGCATGGCGCCGGTGCGCATCGCTGAAGCGGTAGTGGCCAACCTTCCGGGTCACGATTTGCTGAGCCAGTGCAGCGTCGCCAGCCCGGGGTTCATAAACGTGACTTTGAGCGATGCCTGGCTGGCGGCGCAAGTGCAGACGGTGCTTGACGAGGGCGACAGGTTTGGCCGGGTCAACGTAGGCAACGGCCTGCGAGTGCAGGTCGAGTATGGCAGCGCCAACCCGACCGGGCCGTTGCACGTCGGTTTCGCTCGCAACGTCGTTATCGGCGATGCGCTGGCGAATGTGCTGGCGGAGGCTGGCTACAGTGTGCAGCGCGAGTACTACGTGAACGACGCCGGCACTCAGATGGTCCTGTTTGGGCAGAGCCTCTATGCCAGGTACGCCCAGGCTTTGGGCCTGGATGTGCCGGTGCCCGAGAACGGCTATCAGGGCTTCTACCTGGCCGAATGGGGCAGGGAGATCGCCGCCGAACAGGGCCGCCGCTTTCTCGATCTGCCCTATGAACAGGCTACTACCGATATCGCCTACTACGGGCTCGAAAAGAAAGTGCTCACCGGCGTGCGGCAGGACCTTGAGGCGATGGGCATTCGGTACGACTGGTGGTTTTCGGAGCGCCAGTTGTACAGCGATGGTTCGTACGAGAAGGCCATGGCAATCCTGCGCCAGGGGGGCTACGTTGAGGAGCACGACGGTGCCGTCTGGTTCACTGCCAGCAAGCTGGGGGCAGATAAGGACGAAGTGCTCGTGCGCTCCAGTGGCCTGCCGGGCTATTTCGCCAGCGACGTGGCCTACCACTACAACAAGTTCGTCACGCGCGGGTTTCAGTGGGTGATTGACGTCTGGGGTGCTGACCATCAGGGGCACGTCCCGCGTATGAAGGCGATGATGGTGGCCCTGGGCCTTGACCCGAAACAACTGGAGATCATCATCTATCAACTGGTCACTCTGAAGCGGGGTGGCGAAGTTGTGCGCCTGTCAAAACGCACCGGCGACATCATCACTCTTCGTGAACTGCTCGATGAGGTGAGCGCCGACGCCGTGCGCTATTTCCTTCTCTCGCGCTCAGCCGACAGCCAGATGGATTTTGATCTCGACCTGGCGGTGAAGCAGAGTGAGGAAAACCCGGTATTCTACGTGCAATACGCGCATGCCCGGATCGCCAGCGTGCTGCGGCTTGCAGAAGCCTCTGGCGTCGGTTTCGAGGATGCCGACCTGGTGCTACTCAGGCACCCGGCGGAAATGTCACTCATCCGCCAGATGCTGCAACTGCCAGAGGTGATCGCCGACGCTGCCCGCGACCTGGCCCCACACCGGCTCGCTTACTATGCCTACGATCTGGCGCGGGCCTTCCACGTTTTCTACCGGGATTGTCGCATCGTGAGCAGCCTCGATGAGGACCGGCCGCTGACCAAAGCGCGCCTGAAACTGGCGGCAGCAGCGAAGGTGGCGTTGGCGAGGACGTTGGCGGTTATGGGGATGACAGCGCCGGAGCGCATGTGACCGGAGCGGGCAGAGAGGACAACAGGCCCGCCGAGCCGGCGCGGCCGGCCTGTTGGGCTGTTGCCCAGCGCTGTCAGAGCCTGTAACATAGGAGGCGGAGGGCGAATAGCTCAGCTGGTCAGAGCGCTTCCCTTACAAGGAAGAGGTCACAGGTTCGAACCCTGTTTCGCCCACTACATCTTGTGCCTGGGCGGGCCGCCCTGCACTACCGGTAGTAGTCGGGGCCCGTCCTCACTGCCTCAAAGCACTGCCGCCTGATGCTGTCAGGTTGCTGTCAGCCACAACGAGCAAGGCCCGCCAGGTGTTGTCCTGACGGGCCGTTACGTGCTAAGCTTTGTCCGTCAGTCGCCTACACCGACTGGCCATGCCCTGGGCTGCCAACATCAGCGCCGGGGCTTTTCTGTTGATAACGTTCTAGATCTAGTGTAGCACAGCCGGCGCCAGTGTTCAAGACGCAAACCGCTCACTGCACGCCACACGATGGCCAGGGGCAGTTTGGTCCCGTATGTAAAGCAAATTCGGCCCCGCCGCTTCGGCCATCGGTTCGACCTCACCTGGCGGGCGTGATTGATTTCTGTTTAACAGGTAAGATCAGGAGTCGCTTCGGCCATCAGTTCAACCTCACCTGGCGGGCGAGCCGGATGCGTTCCTCTACCCGATATTGCACGCCCGGCACTGCGCAGGTCTTGCACAGACCGTACCAAAAAGTCCGTACCTTACCCGGCGCCAGTGGCGTCACGCTCCAGCATTCCGGATCGTCCGGAATGAAGCAGCCCAGGACAGTTGCCGGCGCACCACACAAGATGCAGTAGTGCGTCTCCGGGCGACGTCCTGCCCACTCAAGTATCGCCAGGCTAGCATTATGCAACGCAATCGCTGGCATGTTCTTGCTCTCCCTTTCGGGACGCTCAGCATCCATAGTTCACCGCCTCGGTCCATGGCGCCTGACCTTGGCGGGTAGGTCCAGCCACCGACCAAAAGCCAAGCCTCTTTGTGCTCTAGGCTCTAGTGAGGGCATCGTCGTATCCGGCGGCTGGCCTGGCCACTTCGGGCGGCTCGGTCACGGCCGGTCCGGCGCTTCTCATGGCCGCCACCATAGGCGGGCGGCCAGCCGGCCTACGAGAAAGGCCGTCCCCTCAAGTACCAGGACAAAACCCAGCAGTGGCAGTACCATCATTGCGGCCTTCTCTCGTCGGCCAAGTCTCGCCAGAAGCGCTCGGCATCAGACAAGCCGACCAAGTCCATATCAGAATCATCAGAATCATCAGAATCTGACAAGACTTCTCTGTTACAGTCTCTCGTCGGTTCCTGTTGCAACTGGACACTCTTGTAGAATTCTGATGATTCTGATGATTCTGATGGAGTTGGCCGCTTCTGGAAGGTAAAGAAGGGCCGGTCCATGACGTTCTCTTCTCTCATGGTGATGCCGGCCAGCCTGAGCGTCGCTTTGGCTTCCCGCAGCCGGCGAGCGATGGCTTTGCCGCCACCAAGATAAGGCAGGTCAGCGCCATCAGCTT
>DAOTVV010000121.1:0-3683 GCA_034436255.1 Anaerolineae bacterium | reverse complement strand
CTGGGCGGCGCAGCAATACCGGCGGCTCGGTGTGTGTGAGGAGGCGCTTCGGCGTGGCGCGAGCCGGTCACGCGTAGGAAGCGCCAGGATTCGGGCGCCCCAGCGCTGCGCTGTGAGAATGGCGCCTCCGAGGACTGGGGTTGCCGGGGACACTTCGCTGACTTCGTGGTGGAAACCACGAAGTGCGTGACGGTTTCAAACCCCTACGGGGATCGTGGTTGCCGGTAACCCTCAAACGTGAATTCCACGCTCATCGGCGCTGACCTCTTCGCTTGAGCTAACTTTCACTCCTTTTTCTGCCCCTCTCACCCCCTTTCCACGCTCATTGCCCGCGGCGCTAACCTAAGCGCGCGCCTTCCCACCAGCCAGTTAGCGCCGAATCCAGCCCCCATTTCACGCTCACGCGCCACCCTTTGAGCCACGCTCATCTGAGGTTAGCGCCGAATGGTGCCCCTTTCGCGCCACCGCCCCCCTGTTGTCGCCACCCAT
This sequence comes from Anaerolineae bacterium, assembly GCA_034436255.1. GTDB lineage: Bacteria > Chloroflexota > Anaerolineae > DRVO01 > DRVO01 > DAOTVV01. The sequence continues at coordinate 3,194 of DAOTVV010000121.1, read as the reverse complement.
CGGTGCAACGAACGGCCGATACTCCTCCTCCCCAAGCACCATGCGCCTTAGGTGCGCCGCCTGCTTCTGAAGCTCCACTCGATAGCACGTCGGCGTTCCCTCCCTGCTCCGGAACCGCTCTTGCACCCTCCGCCTGTACTGCCGCAAGTACGTTTTGAGTGCAGCTTGGCTTACCAGCACTCCGACCTTCTCACCTCCCCTGAGATCACCCGCTCCCAACGCCCTTGGGTTCAGCAACCACATGGCGGACGAGGCGGCGGGTCACGCAGCCCCGGGGCAGCTCGCCCGGTAGGGCTTTGGCAACGACCCGTGGGACGTGGCCGGCTAGCTTCCAGCCTCCGCTTTGGGCCTGTGCTGCCGCGCCTGTGCACGCGGACGCCGCTCACCTGCCGCCAGAGGTGTTGTGAGCCCGAAACCCTGGGTCGTGCGTGCTCCGGTGCCGCAGTACGCTGAGTAAGCGGTGAGGGTGGCGAAAGCGCGCGCGGCGTCCGGCCGCCACTCGTCGGGCCGAAGGGCGGCCATGCTGGCACTGTCGGTGAACCCCACCATTCGCGCCGGCCTGCGGCCCCGGCTAGAGGGCTCCAATGCCACGGATTGTGAGTTGATACACACTGCGGAGAGCACCAGGCGCGATAGCGCTGCCTCCACGCACTCGTCGGGAATACCTAGGTGCTTCGGCGCGAACTCGTTCCAGCGCCGATGCCAGCTTTTCAGCAAGGGATCGGGCACCGGCAGCGGAACATGCCTATCTCCGCCCTGACTGAACGCAGTGGGGGTGAGGAAAAGCACCCTCACGGAGGGACTGAACGGCGCGTTCACTAGGGCCTGATATGTGCTTGAGTCGGCCCAGGGCGGCTTGCTAACCGCCGCGTCGTGGATGGCCAGGCGCTGGCGGCCCACTGGCACGCGCTAGCCCATCCCAGCCGCCAGCAGCCCGGCCATCATAGTGTTGAAAGTGGCAACGTTCAGCGTTGTGAAGCGGAGGTGCACCGTGCGCTGCGAGGCGTCCGCCGTGTGGGGCTCCCCAGCACCCGAACCATGGGTGAACCGCCGTATGGATTGGCATGCCGCCTCGGGCAGGACCGCGATGGTAAACGCCCTCGCCCCTTCATCGTCGTTGTGCATGGCATTGGCGACGCTTTCTGAGCCCAGCCGTAGCAGCTCATAGACGAAGGACCGCACGCCAGCGGGGATGCGCCACCACGTGTCATCGCCCGAGGACACCACCATGCGCACGCTCTCCACCATGTCGTGTCGCCGCCTCCGTTGCGTTACGCGCTACGGCCAGCCCGTGCTGCGTCTCGCACCGCCTGGAGGTTCAGCACCTCTGCCACCTCAAACTGAGGCGGCGTGCTACCCGGCACGGGCCGTAGGCGGAGTACCGCCGGGAAGTGGCCCATGCGGCCGTGCAGTTCCGCGAGCACCAGCGCCGCGATGACGCTGAGGCTGGGCAGGTTGACAAGGAGTGGGGTGGTTTGCCACTCCGTGGGTGAGAGTCCCACGCTGTCCACCAGCGCCTTCACCTGGGTGGCGAAGGGCTGCCCGTGCTCCAGGTGGGTCTCCACGTCCTGCACGCGGTCCACCGGTCCCACCAAGCCCTCCACGGCCTGCAATTGCGGTGGGGTGATGGGATGGGAGAAGTTAAGAAGGATCATTGTTCACCGCCCAACTGGGGTTGCCTCAGGCATGTGTCGGCTACTTCGTCTCCATCCGTGGAGAGAAGGTGTACAGTATCGGCACCAGCCCCCCAACGGGCATGCCGTTTGCGTCATAGTTCGTGCCCATGAACTGCACATCCCGCTCTTCGTCCAGGCACGCCAGCACCATGCCGAGGACCATGTTGCGTGGGCAACTACTGATGTCGGCGGCCATATCGCGGGCGCCCAGCCCAAGTCTCTTGGCCTCCTCAAATATGCGATCCACAACCCTCCTGGTTTCCTCGCTCACCGACACGTCGTCCACGTCGAAGCTCAGGTTGTAATCGGTGCCGTGGTGGAACTCGCAGTTGGCTGAGACGAGGTTGTTCTTGAGCAGGTACTCCACAAGCACTGGCACGTAATCGTAGGAACCTGGGCGCCACAGAGCCCCTACGTCCCTAAGAAGGAATTGCATGCGGGCCCCGCTTCCTACTTCGGTATCTTCGGGCGCCTTCGGAGCTGGCGGTGTACCGCTTGATGCCGTCGCCAGTAGCCAACAGTGCTCCAGGCGGGTGGCGTCCGCTTGAACGGCCTTGATGGCGAGATCCAGATTCGACTTGTCCAGATGCAGGCTCTGATAGTCAAGCTTCTGGGCCAACGATAGCCAGTCCTCCGGGCTGAGTTTGGCAGCGGGCGAGTCGGGCTGAGGCCGAAAGAGGACCACCACCACGATGAGCGCGCGCTTGGCATACCTGGTGCGTCTCTTATCGGTGTCAATCTTGACGGGGTACAGCGCGGCCTGGATCCCGCCACGCGGACGGGTGACCAGCGCCACTAGACCCACCACGGCGAGCAGAATCCCCTCGCACCGGATCCACAGCAAAAGCCTGGGCGCGTCGGCGGCGCTGGCGGTAGCCAACCCCGAGACGTGGTTCACCAGCAGCGCGAGCAACACAGCCAGGGCGGCAAAGGAGCAGACCTTGTAGACCGTCCCCCTACCGCCTCGATGGAAAGGCATACCTATGGACCGCATACTCATACCCTCCCTCTGCTCGTCCGCGGCAGACCGGCGGCGATTGCCCTCCGCAGAGGCACAAGAACCTCAGGCATAGCCACGGGCAACCGAGCGCTGGCGCGCGGCAGCTCGCCGGCACATATTAGCATATTACCATTTCCACGTCTTGCTGCCAAGCCGAACGGCCGCCTAGTCGCCTGGCGAAAGGCCGTACACCGGCTCCTCTCCGTCCGCCAGGGACGCAGGTCGGATCGGGCGTTCGTAGGTATCGCGCACGGCGGGCGGCTTCCATTCCTCGGGGCTGGCGGCGCCGAGCACCTCCTTCAGACAGCCGGCGTTACGCTCCGGAAACGCGGCCCTGATAGCTGAGGAGAGCTCCCTGGCCCGTCCGTCGCCAGCAGCCTCTTCGTAACTGTTGAGGCTCTCCGCAGCCTGCCGGAGAAGGTTCTGGGCGCTCCCCCGATCCCGGTCTGCTAAGACGTACTCGACCAGTGCCCTTCTTAGCCAGGCGGGCGGCCACACTGGGTCCTTCGTTGCCTTTA
>DAOTVV010000120.1:0-7480 GCA_034436255.1 Anaerolineae bacterium | reverse complement strand
GCCTTTCTCCTGCATTCGCCCTGGGCTCTCGTCTTGCTGTGGGCTTACGTGGGCTTCGCCCTGGGGCTGTACACTCTCGGCCGCCAGGCGCTCACCCTGGCGATCGTGCCGGCGCGGCAACTCGGGCTCGCCTTCGCCGTGATCTTCACCGGCATCACCATGGGCAGCGCCCTGGGCAACCTGGTCGCCGGGCGGGTCCTGGCCCGATATGGCTTCGGCAGCCTCGGCCTGGGCGCTGTCGCCCTGGCGCTGCTTGTGTTCCTGGCGGCGAACCTGGCCATACCGGCGCCCGGCCAGGCTCCACCCCGCCATACTGGCTCGGCCCTCTCCGGCTACCTGTCGTTGTTGCGCCGCCCGGTGACCCTGCTCCTCGCCTTGCTGCAGATGCTGCCGACGATGTACTACGGCGCGGCATCGCTGCTCATGCCCCTTCTCATCTACCGCGCCTCCGGCAGAGCGGACGTCCCCGCCTACTACGTCACCACGAGCCTGGTCTGTGCCTCCATCGGGCAATTGCTCGCCGGGCGGCTGATGGACCGGCATGGCGGCAGGGCGGCGCTGGTGATCATGGTCGCCGGCATCGCCACGACGTCGTTGCTGACTGCCGTGCTGAGCCGGAGCCTCTGGGGCCTCTTCGCCTGTGGCGTGGTGGGCATCACGCTGGCCTGGGCGCTCTCGGTGGCCTACCCGGTGCTGGTGAATGGCCTGTGCCCGATCAGCGAACACGGCCGCGCTCTCGGCCTGCTCTATGTGGCCTGGAGTGCCGGCATGCTGCTGGGCACGCAGGCCGGCGGCCGGCTGGTGAACATCAGCAGCGCCGCCCCGTTTCTGGCCATCGGCCTGGTAGACCTGGTGGCCGTGGCCCTGGCCCTGCTCCTTGCAAGGATGACCGCAGGCGACCGGCAGTCGCCCCACGCCTCGGGCTGAGCGCCGGCCCTGGGCCCGAGGCCCGGCGCGCCCCTTCTGGCACGCTCAGAGTGAGAGGGGCGGCTGGGCGAGGTGCCTCGAGCCCGCTATGCCGGCGTTCGCCGGAAGCGCTCGTCCTCACTCAGCATCCGCCGCAGCCCTTGCTCCAGTTGCACCTGGGGCACGTACCCCAGCAGGCGCGCTGCCAGCGAGATATCGGCCACCGCCCGCGATATGCCGCCGTCCTGAGAATTGTTGGCGATGGGCGCCAGTTCACGCCCTGTGACCTGCGCCACCAGTTGCACCAGCTGGGCGATACTGTGCTCGCGGCCACTGCCAATGTTGATCACGCGCCCGTCCAGCCCCTGGCGCAGGCCGGCGGCCACCAGGGCATTCACTACGTCCTCGATGTAGACGAAATCCCGCGTCTGGTCGCCGCCGCCGAAGACGACCAGGGAGCCGCCGCTGAGAGCCCGTTTCAGGAACAGCGGCACTACCGGCGCATGTGAGGAAGGCAGAGGCTGGCCTGGCCCATAGGCATTGAAGATGCGCAACACCACCGTCTCGAAGCCGACCAGCCGGCCGATGTTCAGACAGTAGTACTCCGCTGCCAGTTTGCTCACGGCGTAAGGCGAGGTGGGGTTCGGGGCGGCCGTCTCCGGGATAGGCTGGCTCGCCTGCTCGCCGTAGACGGCGCCGGATGAGGCGAGCACCAGCTTCGGCACGCCAACGTCGCGCATCGCCTCCAGCAGGCACACGGTGCCACCCACATTGACGTCATTGTACTCGCGCGGGTAGAGCTTGGAGGCGGGCACCGATACCTTCGCCGCCAGGTGGTAGACGCACTCTACGTCGTGCAGCAGCGACCAGAGCCGGGGCAGGTCGCGCACGTCGCCGCGAGTGAAGAGAACTTCGTCGCTCAGCCGCGCCGGGTCGCCGGCGCTCAGGTCATCGAGGACATGCACCACATGCCCCAGGCCCACCAAACGGTTGGCCAGGGCGCTGCCCAGGAACCCGGCTCCACCCGTGATCATGAAGCGCATACGCCCCCCTAGCTGGTGAGGGATATGGGGACACGGATCAACGCTGATTCACGCCGAGACAGGCCACAGGTGCGTTTTCGGCCTGATCGGCGTTCATCAGCCTGCATCCGTGCTCGCCTGTGTTGCCGTCTCGGCAGTGTCCCTCCGCTCACCCGGTTACGGTGATGTGCACCTTCGCGCTCTCGGCGCGGTTGCCGGCCGCATCCACGGCGACCACGTAGACCTCGTGCGCGCCGATCCCCATGTCGCTCGCCATGATCTTGTAACTATAGGGCGCCACTGTGCTCACGCCAACCTGCTTGCCATCCAGGAAGATCTCGACATGATCCATGCGCAAGTTATCGGTGGCATCCGCTTCGACGGTGACCCAGGGGGCCTCGACATCGGAGCGACTGACCACCCCGCCCTCGATCGGGAAGGTCAGCTTCACCGCCGGCGGCTCGTTGTCCACGGTCACCTGGATGTTGGCCACGCGCTCGGTGTTGCTGCTGTCGAGCACCGATAGCTGGATGGTGTACAGGCCGGAAAGGCCCTTCGTATCCCACTTCTCCAGCACCCCATGGTCCACCTGGTTGGTGTGGTCGCCGCCGATGCTCATCCAGCCGCTCGGGTTCAGGCCCTCGCCATACTTGAGGCGATAGAGCTTGAAGTTGCCGCAGTGCGCATTGCCGACGATGTCCACGACGCCCTTGACGTACTGGTACGGCCCCGGGCTGAAGATGGCGGCCTCGTTGTTGGCCCCGGAGACGTCCGCGGGCAGCGGGTCATACTCGGTGGGCGGCTGGGGGATCTTCTGTTCGCGCACCCAATCGGCCGCCTCGGGCGGGTAGATCACGAACACCTTCTCCTCAACCTTGTCGGGCGGGGTGTAGACGGTCGCCAGCTTGCCCGTTTCCTTGTCTATGCGGAACACCTGATGCATGTTGCAGTAGGCAGTCGGCTGCGTGCCGTCAATGAAGATCTCGTCCACAGCGTCGGGGCAGTTGGGGCCGGCCAGTTGGCCCGACAGGTCGCAGATCTTGGCGTGCACGATTCCGGGCGGGACGGGGAAATCCATCACCGGCAACCCCTCGTGCAGCTTGGCCATAATGTCGTGGTAGATCGGCCCGGCGCCGACCGAGCCGGGCATGTTGATCATCTTGTGCCGGTCCGAATTCCCCACCCAGACGCCAACGGTGTACTGGGGCGTGTAGCCAACCACCCAGGCATCGGTGTAATCGTTAGTGGAGCCCGTCTTGGTTGCCACCGGGCGATCGGGCAAGATCAGGTAATTGGCGCTGGCGCCGTAGGCCGGCAAGCGGGCATTGTTGTCGGTGAGGATGTTCGTGACCAGGTACGACGCCTGCGCCGAGGCCACGCGCCGCGTCTCGGGATGGGTGTACTGCTTGATGATATTGCCCTGGGAATCCTGGATGAGCAGGATAGCCACCGGCTCGAGTTCCCGCCAGCCGGGCCGCTTCTCCCAATCCGGCACTGGCTCGCCAGCCTGGACGCCGCCATTGGCGAAGCAGCTGTAGCCAAAGACCTGGTCCAGCAGCTTCACCTCGCGCCCGCCCAGGGTGAGGCTGAGGCCGTAGAAGCCATCGTCGGTCAGCGTGGTGAGGCCGAACTTGCGTGCCGTCTCCACTACGTTTTCGATGCCGGCCATCTGCAGCACCTTCACCGCCGGCACGTTGTAGGAGCGCGCCAGGGCGTAGCGCAGGCGGATGGCGCCGTGGAAAGTCATGTCATAGTTCATGGGCGAATAGGGCTCGCCGCCAGGGTTAGGGAAGGTGGTGGGAATGTCCATCACCATGGTGGCCGGCGTCAGGCCCTGCTCGAAGGCGGTAACGTAGGTGTAGGGCTTGAAGGACGAGCCGGGCTGGCGCGGCGCCGTGGCCATGTTCACCTGGCCATGGATCTCGGCGTTGTTGTAGTCCACACTGCCGACCATGGCCAGGATTTCGCCCGTGCTCGGACGCATCACCACGACGGCGGCGTTGGTAGCGTCATGCTCCTTGCCATATTCAGCGATACGGTCCCGCGCCGCCTGCTGGGCCAGGTTCTGGATGTTCATGTCCAACGTGGTGTAGACGCGCAGGCCCATCTTGTACATGGAGTCGCCATATTCCTGCTCGAGCAGGTCGCGCACGTAGATGGCGAAGTGCGGCGCCTGCATCTCGTAGCGCTCCGTCGGCGGGTGAATCGAGAGTTGCTCTTGTTTCGCCGCGTATGCCTGCTCCGCCGTGATGTAGCCCTGCCGCGCCATCGCGTCGAGCACCAGTTCCTGGCGCTTCTTGGCCATGTCCGGGTTGTCTATGGGGTTCATGGCCGGGTACTGGGGGATGGCAGCGAGCATCGCCGCCTCAGCCAGGTCCAGGTCCCTGACATGCTTGCCAAAGTAGACCTGGGAGGCGGCCTCGATGCCATAGGCATGGTTGCCGAAGAAGACGTAGTTCAGGTACCACTCCAGGATGCGGTCCTTTCCCTCCCGGCCAGGGTAACGGCGCGAGATCTCGGTGGCGAGGATGGCCTCCTTGATCTTGCGCACGTAGGACTTCTGGGTCCGTTCCTCAGCCGGGATCAGCACCAGCTTCACAAGCTGCATCGTGAGCGAGCTACCGCCCTGGATTTGCTCGCCGCGCAGGTTGGAGATGAAGGCGCGCATGATCCCCTGCAGGTCCACACCCGGGTTGGTGTAAAAGCTCTTGTCTTCGATGGCGACCGTGGCCGCCGGGGAGTAGATGTTCATCTTGGAGAGGGGCACGTAGGTGCGGTCGCCTCGCGGGTCAGCCACCTCATAGAGCAAATACTTGCCGGTGCGGTCGTAGATCTTGACCGTCTCGAAGTGCTCCTGTTGCACTTTCTCGATGGCGCTGGGGTCGGGCAGGTCACGGGCGAAATAGGCGTAAGCGCCGACGACAGAACCGATGGCGGCTGTGATCGCCAGGGCGATGGCCACCAATACTACGGTGATGCCACCTCCGGTGGCACCAGCGGCGAAACCGGCAGCGCGCCCCAGATGGCTGTGCTTGCGGTTTCGCTTGCGCAGCAGAAATACCTTCACGTCTCGTTTCATGCTATCGCTATGCTCCAAGAGCCAGGCCACAGCCGGCGAGCGGGCCAGCTGTGGCTATTCAGAGTTTCTCCAGAACAACAAAGTGCGAAAGCCCGAACAACCGGAGCGGCGTATGCTCGAGCGTATAGGTTACACCCCGCGCCAGCCGGGCCGCAGCCGGCCAGCGCCTGAACATCTTGTCATAAGCCGCGTAGATTTGCACATGCGCGACCGGCCGCAGCGGCAGGCCGGCCCAAAGCCGCCTGAGCCCGGCCCTGGTGTAGGCGCGCACGTGCGGGCAGAGCCGACGGCGCCAGGCGTCGGGCAGGTAGCCGACCAGAGGGATGTTGCCGAAGATGTAGCGCTTGCCGAGGTAGATGCCGTGGGTCTCGAAGGGGTAGAGGCGGTTGGGAGCGAAGATGAAGAGGCGTCCGCCCGGGCGGGTGACGCGCGCTGCCTCGGCCAGGGCGGCGCGATCGTCGTCGAAGTGCTCGATCACTTCATGCAGCAGCACCGTGCCGAAGCTATCGCTGGCGTAGGGCAGAGCCTCGCCACGGGCCTGCACCACCGGCAGGTCGCGCGCCGCCTCGCGCACACGCGCCTCGTCCAACTCGGCGCCGTAGGCAGCGATGCCCTCCTGCCGGAAGCGGCGCACGTAGACGCCGAGGCCGCAGCCTATGTCCAGCATGGGTGCGGCCGGGGAGCTCAGGTAGGGAAGCATCAGGCGGAAGCGCCGCTCCTGCCCGAAGCCCCAGACGTAGCTGGGCCGCCCCCGCAGTGCGTCCACATTCACGGGAGAGAACACGGCTGAATGCGGCCAATCGCGGATGAATGCCGATCCGGAACCGATGCTCTCCGCTGTAGCAGCGGCAATCTGCGTCCATCGGCGCTCATCCGCGTCCCCTCATTTGACATGCCCGGCTCGATTGCCTGGGTCAGGTGCAGGACTGCCTCCGCAATTTCGTCGGCAAGCGGCCGAACGCCGCCGTGGATAGCCGCGGCATCGGGCGTCAGGGGACGCCGGCGGGCCTGCCTCACCAGTGACGGCAACACCCTCTTGCCCGACGTCGGCCCCGCCCTGCGCTTCCGCCGTGGTGGGCTCATCGGGCTGGGCGCCGGCCGCCTCAGCCAGAGCTTCTTCCGCCGGCAGGACAGTGAAGCGTCCGTCGGCCTCACGCCTGAGCACGCCAAGCTCGGTCAGGTCCTCCACCAGGCGGGCGGCACGCCCGTAACCGATGCGCAGGTGCCGCTGCAGCATGGTTATGGAGGCGCGCTGCTCTTTGCGCACCAGTTCCGTCGCCTGCTTCAACAGGCGCTCGTCCGCCAGGCTGCGAGTTGGCTCGGGCTCGGCTTCTTCCTCGGGCCAGAGTTCGCCCTGGACGTAGTGCCCGTCTTGCGGCAAGGCTTCCGCCTGGTCGCGCCAGAACTGCACCAGCCTGGCAACCTCGCGCTCGTGCACGTAACCGCCCTGGGCGCGCACGATGCGGCTGTTCCCGGGGCAGATGTAGAGCATGTCCCCCTTGCCCAGCAGCCGTTCCGCCCCCACGCTGTCCAGGATGACGCGCGAATCGTGGCCGCTCTGCACGGCAAAGGCGATGCGCGCCGGCAGGTTCGCCTTGATTGTGCCGGTCAGGATGTCTACGGAGGGACGTTGAGTGGCCACGATCAGGTGTATGCCGGTGGCGCGCGCCGTCTGTGCCAGGCGGGTGAGGCTATGCTCGACCTCATCCGCCGCCGTCAGCATCAGGTCGGCCAGTTCATCAATGACGACGACGATGTTGGGCAGGCGTGGCCGGCCCTCACGCTCGACGCGGGCATTATAGCCCTTGAGGTCGCGGGCGCCAATCTCAGAGAACTGCTGGTAACGCCGGTCCATCTCACGCAGGACCATGTGGAGGGCACCCAGGGCCTCCTCGGTGTCGCACATCACCTTGCAGGCGAGGTGGGGCAAGCCGTTGTAGGCCGTCATCTCCACGTGTTTGGGGTCTATCAGCACCAGGCGTAAGTTGTCGGGCGTGTTATTGGCCACCAGGCAACTGATGAGTGAGTTCAGGCAGACCGACTTGCCCGAGCCGGTGGTGCCAGCGACAAGCAAGTGCGGCATGCGGGCCAGGTCGTCAACCAGCGCCTTGCCGGCGATGTCCCGCCCGATAGCCAGCGTCAGCGGCGAGCGCCTGGCCTGGAACTCGGGGCTGAGCATCAGGTCGCCCAGGGTGACGGCATCCTGGCGCACGTTCGGCACCTCGATGCCGATGTGCTTCTCGTTGGGGATGGGCGCCTCGATGCGAACCGAGTCCACCGATAGAGCCAGGGCCAGATCGGTAGCCACGGACGTGATCTTGTTGAGGCGGATGAGCATGAGTTTGGTGCTGCCGTCGCCGGAGCGCTTCTTGATGCGCCGCAGGCGGACGGCGAACTGGGTGATGCGCGGCCCGCGCTTGTAGCCGATCACATCTGCTGGCACACCGAGGGAGGCCAGCGTCTCCTCGATGAT
>DAOTVV010000119.1:0-17175 GCA_034436255.1 Anaerolineae bacterium | reverse complement strand
CCACAGTATATGACCGGCCTGATCATGATTGGGCTGGCCCGCTGCATTGCGATGGTCATTGTCTGGAATGAACTGGCCAGGGGCGATACGGAGTACGCCGCCGGCCTGGTTGCCTTCAACAGCGTCCTCCAGGTGCTCTTCTACAGCGTCTATGCCTGGATCTTCGTAACCAAGCTGCCGACGCTGTTTGGGCTTGAGGGCAGCGCAATTCACATTACGATCGGTGAAATCGCCAAGAGCGTGTTGATCTACCTGGGGATCCCCATGATCGCCGGCTTTCTCAGCCACGTCCTGCTCGTGCGCAGCAAAGGCGCTGAGTGGTATGAGACGAAATTCGTTCCCCGGGTAAGCCCGATCACGCTGATTGCCCTTCTCTTCACCATCGTGGTCATGTTCAGCCTCAAAGGCAACCTGATCGTGCAGATACCGCTCGATGTCGTGCGCATCGCCATCCCGCTCACCTGCTACTTCGCGCTCATGTTCCTGGTGAGCTTCTGGATGGGCCATCGGGTGGGTGCGGACTACTCCAAGACGACGACCGTGGCCTTCACATCTGCCAGCAACAACTTTGAGTTGGCCATCGCCGTTTCAGTGGCCGTGTTTGGCATCAACTCCGGTGCCGCTTTCGCCGCCGTCATCGGCCCACTCATCGAGGTGCCAGTGATGTTGGCGCTGGTGAACCTCGCGCTTTACTTCCAGCGGCGCTACTTCGGGCATGAGCTTGAGGCTAACGCGCTTGCGGCCGCGGCAGCGGCGGTGGCCTGCCCCACGCCTCAAGAACGGCTGGGGCCGGAAGCGAAGTGAGGCCAGCAAGTAGTGAGCACGGCCAGGGATCCACAATGGAAGCCAGCGATGGCTGAAGAAGACCTGCTTTGGCGCAGCTTCCGAATAACACACGTCCTGGATTGCCTCGCCGACCCCAGCAAGAATAGGGTGATCGCTGAGTTTTCGGACCGCATCTCGGCCGTGTTTCCCTACCTGAACGCGATCATGCCAACGGTGCAGTACAATCCTGGCGCTGAGACGATCACACTCAGGCGCGAGTACCGCATCCTTACCTTCTATCCGCACGTGGCGGTGATGGCCAAAGTGGACGGGGCGGAGGATGCGGCGGCTCAGTTGCGCTGGTTCCAGGAACTCTGCAATGAGACCTGGCGGCGGCGCAGTGAGATCACGCCTTGCTACGAGCGGCGGGCAGTGGTCGGGCCGCTCGACCTCTATTTCCTGCTGCCGCGCCTCAACTGCCGGGCCTGCGGCGAGCCTACCTGCATGGCTTTTGCCGTCGGCCTGCTCCTGGGCAAGCACCAACCGGCGGAATGTGTCAAACTAGCCGAGCCTGAGTGGGCCGGGTATGGAAGCCGGCTCAACGAGCTCATACAATAGTGGCGGGAATGCCAGGGGGCCGCTTGTGGCCAACTACAGAGAGATCACAATAGTGCCAGCACGGGGCTGCCGGCGTAGCCGTGTCCTTCTGGACTATCTGCGTCGCAAGGAAATACCATTCAGGCTGGTCGAGCTCGAGTCGGAACAGGGGCAAGCCTTGGCTGAGCAGTACGATATGCGCGCCTCGCCCGGCATCATCGTGGACGGCACGAGCATCAACCCCTACGATCTCCTGGTTCAAGGCGCGTGCCGGGTGAACGAGCAGGCAGCGCAGCGTGTCCTTCTTGTTGATACAGATTCGGAGCCGGTGCGGCCCGCCGCCGCTGGAGGCGAAGATGGAGCAGCAATCGGGCGATGAGTTCATCGCCGCCTATCGGCTTGAGGTAACCTCGCCGCCCTGCGAGCCAGGAGCGGAACGATACAGCGCCTTCGCGCACCTGACGCGGGACATAAGCGAACTGATGCCCTATGTGAACGCTGTCTGGGCCGGCGCCATCTACGACCAGGACGGGAAAAGCCTGGTGGCCACGCGCCTGGGCAAGCGGGTTGCCCTGCATGCCAATGAGATAGCCGTTGGCAGTTTCCGCGAGAGGCAGGAAGCTGAGAGGACCGTGGCCCAGGTGGTGGCTGAACTCAATGCCATATGGCGCAGGCGCGCCGAGATCACGCCTCGCTACGACATGCGGCAACGGCCGAATCCGCTCAGCCTCTACCGGCTGCTGCCGCACACCAATTGCAAGGCTTGTGGCGAGCCGACCTGCTTCGTCTTCGCCAGCAAACTGGCAGCCGGCCAGGTGGACCTGGAGGCCTGTCTGCCTCTGCAATCCGAGGAATATGCGGAAAAGCTCAAAGAGTTGCAGACTATGCTGGCCAAAGCGCAATGAATGCCGATTCTGCGCTTGTGTCAGTCGAGGAGAGTGAGAGCTTGAGAGAGCGTGATCTTGGGTTGGGTATAGATACGGGCGGTACCTTCACCGACGCCGCCCTGGTTGATGCCAGTAGCGGCGCCGTGGTGGCGGCAGCCAAGTCGCCCACCACGCGTCACGATCTGGCCGAAGGCATTGAGCTTGCCATCCGAGCCTTGCCGGCCGAGGCCTTGGCGAGGGTAGGGCTCGTCTCCCTATCTACCACGCTGGCTACTAACGCCATCGTCGAGGGCAACGGCGCTCCCGTCTGCCTGGTGCTTATCGGCTACGATCAGGAACTCGTCCGCCGCTACGGCCTGGACCGGCTCTTGCCCGTTACCAACGTCGCCTACGTCGCCGGTGGCCACACGTCAACGGGCACGGAAAGCCAGCCACTGGACGAAAGCGAGTTGGTCCGCGTTGCCCGGGCCAATGCCGGGTCGGTCGCCGCTTTTGCCGTCAGCGGCTTCTTCAGCGTGCGCAACCCCGAACACGAGTTGCGCGCCCGCGACATCATCGCCAAGCTGACCGGCCTCCCCGTCACCTGCGGCCACGAGTTAGCCAACGAGTTGGACTCGGTGCTGCGCGCTGCCACCTGCGCCCTGAACGCGAGCCTGGTGCCGCTCCTGCGCGACCTTATGCTCTCGGTGCAGCGGGCCTTGGCGGCGCTTGGCATCGAGGCGCCGCTCATGGTCGTGCGCGGCGATGGTTCGCTCATGCGCGTGGAGATGGCCCTGGAGCGGCCGGTCGAAACCATTCTGAGTGGCCCTGCCGCGAGCGTGGTCGGCGCCCAGGCGCTCACCGGCCTGCGAGACATGCTCGCCTGCGACATCGGCGGCACCACAACTGACCTGGCCCTGGTCCGGGACGGCTTGCCCGGCCTCAATGACAAGGGAGCGACCGTTGGGCGCTGGCGCACACTCGTGAAGGCCGTGCAGACTGTGAGCCGCGGCCTTGGCGGGGATAGCCAGGTGAGCCTGGACAGAAGCACGGGGCGCCTGTCCGTCGGGCCACGCCGGGCGATGCCACTTTGCTTTCTTGCCAGCCGCCATCCTGAGGTCGGCCACGACCTGGAGCGTATGCTCTCAGCGCCGGCGCAGTACGAGCCGTCGGACCTGGCCTTCTTCGCCATCTCCCGACCGCCCGCTCAAGGGTCTGCATATAGCGACGTAGAGAGGCGCATCCTGGCGGCGCTTGCAGCACGGCCGCAACCGCTCTGGCGCTTGATCAAGGGCGACCCCTGGATAGGGCTCTATCTCTCACACCCGAACCTGCTCGAGCGCAGTGGCGTCATCATTCGCAGCACCTTCACACCGACTGACGCCCTGCACGTCCTTGGTACCTTCGTAGCCTGGGACAGGCAGGCAGCCCTCGATGGCGCCCGCCTGCTTGGGCTATGGCTAGGCAAGAGCGCGGAGGAGGCCGCCAGTATGGTGACCGCCGAGGTGCAGCGGCAGTTACTACGCTCCTTTGCCACCATGCTCAGCGGCGGCAAGACGGCGGTGAACGAAGGCAGCCCGGACGACGTCCTGCTCGATCTGGCACTCAATGGTCATGATGATGCCTGCGACCTCGAGGTGACCCTGCGGTCGCGCCTGCCGATCGTGGGCCTCGGCGCTCCTGCGGGTCACTTCGTCATGCCGGTGGCCTCGCTGCTGAGTGCGCCGGCCGAGCTTCCCGCTCACCACGGGGTGGCCAATGCCGTGGGCGCCATCAGCGGCTCGGTGGTCGTGCGCGAGACGCTGGAGTTGCAGGGGCTCTACGAGGCCAGTGGGCTGGTGGGCTATATGCTCACCGGGCCATTCCCGGCACAGCGCTTCGCTGAAAAGGAACCGGCCCTGGCCGAGGCCATCGCCAGGGCGACTGACCTTGCCAGGCGGCACGCCCAGGCCGCCGGCGCTGCCCAGGTGGAGGTCAAGCTGGCCATCGAGGAACAGGAGGGCACGCCTTCGCTCAGTGCCAGCGAGAAACTGTACCTGGGCACGCGGATAGTGGCCACAGCCGTTGGCCGGCCGCAGTTTGCCGCCAGCGCCGTTCCAGTGGCCCATTTGGAGCAGCCATGTTGACACTCAAGGAGGCCCTGTTGAGCGAGAATGGGACATTGCTTCGGCTGGAGGGAGTGCACCTCGAGCGTCAGGGCGTCGAGATTCTGCACGGCGTTGACCTGGAGGTGATGCAGGGAGAGATACACTGCCTGCTGGGCCGCAACGGCTCGGGTAAGTCCACCCTGGCCTACATGCTCATGGGCAGCGCCGGCTACCTGCCCACGCGCGGCAGCATCACGTTCGCCGGCCAGGACATAACGCGGGCCAGCATGACGGAGCGCGCCAAGCTGGGCCTCACCCTGGCCTGGCAGGAGCCGGCTCGCTTTGAGGGCCTGAGCGTGAAGGACTATCTCAAGCTGGGCATGCGCGAGCCGTCGGATGACCTTGCCAGCGAGGCATTGCGCATGGTCTCACTGGACCCGGCGCTTTACCTGCGTCGCAACGTGGATAGCAGCCTCTCCGGCGGCGAGCGCAAGCGCATTGAACTCGCCGCCGTCTACGCCATGCAGCCACGCCTGGCCATCCTGGATGAACCCGACTCGGGCGTGGACGTGCTTTCTCTCAACGGCATCGGCGAGCTTCTCCTCGAAATGCGCGATAAGGGCGCGACGCTCCTGCTGATCACCCACCGCGACGAAATGGTTGACATCGCTGACCGCGCCTCGCTCATTTGCGCCGGCGAGATCCAGCGCACCGACTCCCCAGAAGAGGTGCGTCGCCGCTACAGCGAACGCTGCGAGATCTGCGACAGCGCACCACGAGTGGAGGAGCCGGCCGATTATGAAAACCTCTGATACGCCGCAGTTCACCATTGCCGACGAGTTCAAGGCGATCGTCGCCAGTTACGAGCGCGCTGGCGGCGAGGGCAGGCATCTGCTCTCGCCCCGCTTCGCCAGCCTGGTCATATCCGGCAACCGTGTCCTCGCCACGCATGAACTGCCCGGCGTGGAGATGGTCTCCGAGCCGCTGCCGGACGGCGTGGCCGCGCATGTGCGGATCGCCCCGGGAACGAAGGTGCCTCTTCCCGTCCATCTCTGTTTCGGCGTCCTGCCGGAGAGCGGGGTGCAGCATATCGTGCCCACGTTTGACATTGGCGAGGGAGCGAGCGTCGAGTTCCTGGCTCACTGCACCTTTCCGAACTCGGTGGACGTGACCCACATCATGGAGGCCGAGATCCACGTCCACGCCGGCGCTCGCATGAAGTACAGCGAAACGCACTTCCATGGCGAGAAGTCCGGCGCCCGTGTCATTCCTCGGGGGCACATCGTGGTGGACGAGGGCGGCACCTATGTCTCCGAGTTCGCGCTCAGCCAGGGCCGCGTCGGCACTCTGGAGTTCGACTATACGGTGGATGTGGGCGCTGAAGGCCGGGCCGAGTTGCTGGTGCGCGCCTATGGTTTCGGCGACGACCGCCTCCGCGTGGTGGAGACGATCCGGCTGAACGGCGACGGCGCACGCGGTCTGGCCAAGTCCCGTATCGCCGTGCGTCAGAACGCCACCAGCGAAGTGATCGGCACCACCGAGGGCAACGCTCCCCACAGTCGTGGCCACGTGGATTGCGTGGAGATCGTGCGCGACCATGCCATAGCCAGCGCCACGCCCGTGGTGCGCGTCACCGACGAGAGCGCTTATGTCACCCACGAGGCAGCTATCGGGACGGTGAACAAGAAAGAGCTTGAGACGCTGATGGCGCGCGGCCTGGATGAAGAGCGCGCCGTGGACGTGATCGTCGGGGCGATGCTGCGCGGCTAGGCCTTTGCCAGTCACGGCAAGCGCCGGTTCGGCTCTTGCCACGCCAGGGCGACGTAGGCTGTCTCCTCGCCCTTCGCGCCACGATGCCGAGCGCCGGGGATGCCTTACGCGAGCAACCCCTGTATGAAGGTGAACAGGCTGTAGACACCGGCGCCCAGGAAGAAGGCGCCGGTGATATCCCTGACGACCGCCTCGACCTGTTCCAGCCGTTTGACGGCGCTCGCGATGCCTTTGAGCCCCAACGCCAGAGGCACCCCCAGGGCGAGCACGGGCATGCCCGTCCCGAGTCCGAACACTAATGGCAGCCCTACCCCACCCGCAGAGCCAAGGGCCAACGGCATCAGCGCCCCAAAGAAAAGGGCAGCGCTGTAAGGGCAGAACGCCAGCGCCAACACCAGACCGAGGAGAAAGGCTCCCAGCGCTTTGCCAGCAAGGCCGGTGCCGCTCAGCACTCGTTCCTGCAGCCCCGCCAGGAAACCGCCACCAGCGCCAAGGTTCAGATGAATGACATCGAGCAGGACCAGACCGGCCAGAATCAGCAGCGGGCCGAGGACAGCGCTCCCCACATCCTGCAGCCCACGCGCCAAACGCCCAACCTCGACGCCAGCGACTGCCAGCAGGAAACCAAGCACGCCATAGGCTATCGCCCTCCCGGCAGTGTAGAGCACACCCGTCGCCAGTACCGCCCGCCGGTCCCCGAACTGCCTTGCCGTGTAGCTGAGCGCGGTAAGGTTTGTGGCCAAAGGGCACGGCCCGACGGAGGCCAGCACGCCAATGAGGAAGGCGGCCAGAATTGGCAGATGCGCTTCAGCGATGGCGGCCTCGATCCACGCTCCCAGGCTCACGATTGCAACCCGGCGGCAGCATCAATGCGCGCCCTCAGAGTGGCGATGAACTGCGGCTCGTCGTCTACCAGAAGGTAAGCATCGCTCATCGGCCAGACGTACTTCCGCCCGCCCTTCTCGATGCCTATGTAGAGCGATGACCCCCAGGCACCGTATTCGTCAACGATTGCCTTGTTCTTCGCTTCTTCGTAGTTGAGCACAGCCAATTCAAGGTAGCCGCTGTTGATAGCATCCGTGAAATAGGTGCTCACCGTCTTGCGCGTCAGGCGCTCGAGCGACCGGCAACTCCAACAGCGATGGTTGGCATAGAAGTAGACAACCTGGACGTGCTCCGGCTTGCCCGCCGGCATCTCCCCCAGTTGGCTGATGCGCTGCGCCGCCGAGCGCTGCTGCGCCGCAACGGCAATCGTCGCCGCTACATCCCCGCTGGGCCTGGCTGGCGCCGCCGCGAAAGCAACGGCGGCCACACCTCCCACCAGCACCAGTGCTGCCGCCAGAAGCAGCGCCGGCGAACGCTTCGCCCCGGCCACCTTCCCGGAATCGGCCGCCACACCCTTCTCCTTCGCTGGCAACGCTTCCTCCTTCGCTCACCAATCGCGCCCATCAAAAGCAACACTGAGCCACAACCAGGGCAATGAAAAGCCCGCGCCCTGGCGGGTACCCGCTGAGCACCCTTGGGCGGAGACGAGAGAACACGGACGGACGCAGTTCCACGCGGATCTGGCCGAGGACGTCCATTTCTGCTCGGCGCTGATCCGCGCTCTGTTGCCTGGCCGACGGGGACGCATGCCGGGCAGCCCTTCCCGCATCACCCTCGCCGGACGTCGTCACCGCCAGAGCCTGGACCAGGCCCGCCGATCCAGGTCCTTCAACCGCCATCCAGCGACTTGTGCGCCGCCGGTTTGATGTACTTCTCCATGAACTCGAGCGCCGCCTTCTCGTCCCTATCCAGCAGTACGCGCTGCAGTTCCTGCACCTCGCGCTCATCGAGGGGGACCACGATCGCTTTCCGCATGCTCGCTCTTCCTCGTTCGGCCGTGAGCCTTCCGCTGCAGGCAGGCCGGTTCTCTCTGCCTCAGGGCAGCAGGGCCGGCAGGCGCTCCAACATGGCCTGGTTCAGGCGATAACTAATCCGTTGGCCCTGCCTCTCAGCCACGACGAGGCCCGCTTCCCGTAGCACCTTGAGATGATGCGAGACGGTGGGCTGGCTCAGGCCGCAGCAGGCCACGAAATCACAGGCGCATACCTCGCCCCGTTCGCGCAGGTGCCGGAGAATTGCCAGGCGCGCCCCGTCTCCCAGCGCCCGGAACAGCCTGGCAGCTTCCTCGACCTCTGCCGACCGGTGCTGGCATTCCGGTCGTAGCGCTGCAAGACCCGGTTTCACGCCCTCGGCTTGAAGCATCGCTCCAACCTCACCGCCCAGGATAACACATGTATTGACCGGCATCAATATGGAGACGCAAACAAGGCGGGGTGAGAAGGACATGTCCGGGCGGCGCTGCCCTGGCGCCGGGGCAGGCGGAGCAGAAACGACTGTCGCCGGAAGCGCTACCCCGCCGCCTGCCGGCGCACGTGCCAGATGCGCTGCAAGGCGGTGATGTTGGTGAAAATGGCCAGGACCCAGAAGGTGATCAGGGGAAAGCCCAGCGCAAGGCCCAGAGCGAGGACGATCATGCGTTCGGCGCGCGTGAACCAACCCACCTTGCAGTCTATGCTCAGCCCCTCGGCGCGGGCGCGAGTATAGGAAACGGCCTCGCTGCCAAACAGGGCTACACAAGCGAGCAAGACCTCGGCGTTGGCGTGCAGGCCCAGGAAATGCCAGATGAGGCCGATGAACAGCGCCGCTTCCGAGTAGCGGTCGAGGGTGGAATCGAGAAAGGCCCCGAATTTGCTCACCTTGCCGGTGTAGCGCGCCAGGGCGCCATCCAGGCCGTCGAACAGGCTGACGAGGATGATGAGCACGCCGCCCCAGCGCAAATGCCCCGTCGCCAGCACTATGGCCACGCCCAGGTTCAGGGCGAAACCGAGGAGGCTGAGCGCGTTCGGCGTGATGCCAGTACGCGCCAGCCAGGCCGACACCGTGCGCAGCACCGGCTGGGAGAGGCGACGCAGGTAGTCCGACAGCATGCGCTTTCACTCCAAGAAAGATGGCCCGCGGGCGGGGAGGCGCTGGCTCCGGTCGTCAGCGCCCGCCGACCGACCAGCGTTCGCCGATGGCGAGCTTGCGTTCGATCAGTTCGCCGTAGTAGTCGAGCAGGTCGGCAGCCACATGCTGCCAGGAGAAATCCGCCGCCCGGCGCCTGCCGGCCTCGCCCATCGCCGCCCGTGCCGCTGGGTCGCGCACCAACCGGATAAGGGCCTCAGCCAGGGCAGGCGAGTCCTCCGGCGGGACGAGCAACCCCTGCTTACCGGCCTGCAACACGAAGCGGTAGCCAGGAATGTCGGACGCGACCACGGGTTTGCCGGCGGCCATGGCCTCGATGAGCACGTAACCGAAGGACTCGTAGCCCGTCGAGGGGGCGCAGCAGATGTCAGCCGTATGGTAGTAGCGGCGCAGGTCCTTCAGCGATACGTAGCCGATGAAATGCACATCCGGCAGGCGGCGTGTCCGCGTGAACTCCTGGAAAGGCGCTGCTTCCTCGGGCTGAAAGCCGCCGACAACAAGCAGCCGCACTTCCGGGCAGGCCCGCTTCACCTCCTCGTATGCCTCCAGCAGGTACTTGAAGCCCTTGCGCTTGTCCAGCCGGCCGACGAACAGGATGTTCGGCCGCCCATCGTCGAACTGTGGCCATGGCGGCTGCGGTGCGGCGAAGAACGGGTAGTCAATACCGTTCGGGATGACCCTGTACTCACCCGGGAAGAAACGCGAGATATACTCGCGCGCCTCCTCACTGACAGCGATGCGGCCATCCAGCCGGTCCATGAGCGGCCTGAAAGCGATCGCCGCCTGGTAAAGGCTGAAACTGGAGTCGCGATAGGCGTGAAAGGTGCCTACATTGACCGATCGAGATTGCAGCAGCGTCCAGAAGGGTATGGTGGGCGTCAGCGGCTCATGCAGGTGGATGACCTCGAAGTTCTCCCGGCGCAGGATCGCACCGATGCGCCCATAAGCTCTGGGCGAGAAGCTGATGTAGGAGGTGCTGCCACTGTAGCGGATCGGGATCGTGCTCGCCGAGGCATTGATGAGCAGTTCAGGCGGGTTCTCCGTGTCTGAACAGGCGGCGATGACCCGCACTTCCAGGCCCAACTCACGGTAGGTGTGCGCCAGGCTGGAGATGTGCCGGTTCACCCCGCCCTCGTAGGCGTAGTCATACGGCGCCACCAGGGCGATCTTGCGGGCGCGCATCATACCCGAACCCCGAAGCGATGGCCGATCGGTCGCTTCCACCCTATTAGCATAGGGGGTCAAGCCGGCTCCACCGCTGAGTTGAGATGACGGCGAGCATAGCCTCCCAAGCAGAAGCTGTCAAACCGCCTCGCCCTCGTCTCCGGCGGCGCCCGCAGCCTCATCCGGTCCGGCCAGGTGCTCCTCGGCCTGGCGCAGCAGTGACTTTGCGTCCTTATCCTCTGGGTCCGCCGCGAGCGCCAGGCGAAAACAGCGTGCCGCCTCCTTCCACTCGCCCCGGTCTCGGAAAATCAGGCCGAGGTTGTAAGCCGCATGCGGCGCCCTGGAATTGATGGCGAGGGCGCGCTCGAAGGCGGCGATGGCGCGCAACTCGTCCTCGGGCTGACGCTCAGCGGGCAGGCGCAGCAGGGCCGCACCAAGGTTAGCCCAGATCATCTCCTCGTCGGGGGCCACTTCCGTGGCCCGCGTCAGCACTGCCACCGCCTCTTCATGCCGGCCCAGGAGCACATAGGTGCCGCCCAGGTTCAGCAGGACGTTAGGCTCGTCCGGGTCCAGCTCGATGGCCCGGCGCAGCAAGGGCAGGGCCTTCTCCGGCTTGCCCTGGCGCAGGTAAGCCGCCGCCTCGTTGCTGAGTTCAAGCGCCTGGCGGCGCTCCTGCCGCCCGTGGTTGTTGCCAACGCTCATATCCTCTCCTGCCTTCTCGGCGCCGCTGCTCAGGGGCGTGGCGGAAAACTGGCAATCACGCGCATGCCGGCGGCGCTGCGGTAGCCCTCGTGGCGCGACGAAGCGGGGACGAAGAAGGTGTCGCCCTGCGCCAATTCGAGCCGCCCGGAGGCATGGATGATCTCGCCGTCCCCCTGCACCACTATGCCAGAATAGGCCCGGCCGCGGAAGGGATCCGGCGTATCGCCCTGAACCAAGAGCTCGCTGGCGGCGAAACAATCCGTGTCCTCAGGCGCGATCAGGGCAGTGTCATGCTCGCCCACCCCGGCCCGCCTAGCAAGGCGGGCGCTCTCCACGGCCTCCTGGCCGACTGGGCCGGCGTAATCGAACACATCCAGCGCCAGGTCCATGCCCAGGCCGAGGAAGGCTAGCTTCTCGCTCAGCTGCACATCGCCGCACTGCAGTTCGGCGCTCACCGTCCAATCCGTCGGCTCCTGCACTTCGACCATGAACACACCGGGGCCGATGGCGTGAGGCATACCGGCGCGGATGATAAACATGTCCCCCGGCTTCACCGGCACCTTATTGAGCGCCTGCTCCATCCCGGGCGAGTCCTGCCTTCGCACCAGGTCCAGCATCGTGTCCTTGCTGAGCCGCTGGCCGAAGCCCATCAGGATGTAGGGCGCCATGCCGTTTATCATGCGCGTGGCAAGCACAATCCAGGATTCCGTCTTGCCAAAGCGATCATTGAGGTGACGGCGGGAGAATGCGCGGGTTGGGTGTGCCTGGATGGGCAGCCGCTCGCACGAGTCTAGCAGCTTCACCAGCAGCGCCAGCCTGCTGCCGAAGCTCGCTGTGTGCTCCTGCCCCAGGAAGGCGGCGGGGGCCGCCTGCAGCAGGTCGCGCAAGGGCACGCTATCGCCTTCCTCCAGCACGACGCGGCTCAGGCCTTCCGCCAGGTGCTCGCGGCCCTCGTTGATCGCCAGCGTATCGGAAGCGGCCCAATCCTCCGGCAGGTGCCCATCCTCAGGGCAGGGCGAGCGCCTCAGTTCGTCAATCAGGTAGCCGCCACGATAGACACGCCAGACGCGGTTGTAGGCCAGCTTGAGTGGCCGGCGCGCCAATTCCTCCGCCAGTCCGGGGTTGATGGGCATCATATCTGGCCCACCTCCAATTGGGGTAGCAAGCCCGCCGGCGAAGCGGCAGGCGTTAGGTGCCAGGCATTATAGGCGAGGCGGCCAAGACGGGAAAGTGCCCTTGTCGCCAGTCAGGCGTTAGAATTGCCACATGGCGCCGGCGACGCCGGTTCGGCAGCGCGGCGCTACCAGTTCCGCCTGGGGTGATGCTCTTGGCCTCTTTCGCCCTGTTCCTTGTCCTACTCTCAGCCGTGATCCATGCCTCCTGGAACATCATGGCGCGCAGCAGCCATTCGGAGACGCGCTTCATCCGCCAGATGCTGCCCTTCGTCGCCATCGTGGGCTTCATCCCGGCCGTTGCCGGTCAGGCGCTGGCGCACACCATGAGCGAGCGCACCTGGTTGTACGTGGCCGGCTCAGGTCTGTGCTGTGCCGTCTACTTCCACGCCCTGGGCAAAGCCTATGAGAGCGCCGATTTCACCACCGTGTACCCGGTATCGCGCTCTCTGCCGGTGCTCATGGTGGCCGTGGGCGATTCGCTACAGGGGCATAAGCCGACCCTGCCGGGCTGGGTGGGGATGGCGTTGGTCGTCATCGGCTGCATGCTGGCGCCGCTGCTCTCGCTGCGATCATTCGCACTCTCGCACTACATCAATCGCGCCAGCCTCTGGATGTTGCTGACGGCGTTCGGCACCGTCGGCTACACGCTCTTCGACAAGCGCTCCTCCGAGATACTCAAGCCCGGTCCGGTTTCCGCCGCCGTCTACTGTTACTTCTTCTACTTCTTCACCTTCATCGCTTACTGGCTGATAGACCGCCTGCGCACGGGGCCCGGCCAGCCGGCCCTCGCCTACTTTCCCGTCGGCAAAGGCGCCCAGGCCTGGATGCCGGCCGCTGCCGGCAGCATGAGCGCCGGTGCCTACTTCCTGGTGCTCTGGGCGATGCAACTCGTCGCCCAGGCGAGCTACATCGTCGCCTTTCGCCAGGCGAGCCTGATCATTGCCGTGCTCATGGCCTTCGCCCTCTACCGCGAGGAGCGGCATGGCCTGCGCCTCGTTGCCGTGCTCGTGATCACGACGGGCCTGGTGCTGATAAAGCTCCTGGGGTGACCAGGCGGGCGCGACCACCAGCATTTCCGTTGCCGCGCTCGCCCTCTTTAGCGTATACTTGGCTAGACTGGCGCTTAAATCAGGACTCGCCCTTGACTGCGCCTGCAAACCCAGGAGTTACACATGAACTGCCCCAATTGCGGCCGCTCGAACCCGGATGACCGCGACGTGTGCTATAACTGCGACCAGCCCCTGCCGCGCCGCAAGGAAGCGCCCAAGCGCAATAACCAGACCGGCCGCATGGGCGCCATGACCTGGGTGGTCCTGGTCGTGCTGGGAGTGCTCTTCTTCCTCCAGTCATGCATGCATCGCCCGGCGACCATCCCGCCAGCCTCGTCCGTATCGCCGGGCATAATCCAGGTCGGGCACGGGCAGTACCCGCTCACCTGAGGCCTAGAAGGCCCGCTTCAGCAACTCAACCACGTCCGCCTCGCTTAGCGGCCGCGCGTTGTGCTTGAGGCTGGCCGACATGGACTCGTGGGCCACCGCCTCGTAATCTATCCGTTCTACCCCGGCCTGGCTGAGCCGCTCCGGTATGCCGATGTCGCGCATCAGGCGACGGACGCGCCCGATGGCAGCCCAGGCAGCGTCGCTCTCGCTCAGCCCGGCTACCTCCAAGCCAAGCAGCGCTGCCACTTCGGCGTAGCGCCCGGCGCACACCGGCAGGTTGTATTCCATCACGTAAGGCAAGAGCAGGCCGCAGATGAGGCCGTGCGGAAGCTGGTAGCGGCAACCCAGAGGATGGGCCATGCCGTGCACTGCGCCGAGGCGCGCGTTGGTGAGCGCCATGCCAGCCATCAGGCTGCCGTAGGCCAGGTCCCGCCGTGCCGCAAGGTCGGCGCCGTTCTGGTAGGCTGGGAGCAGGGAGCGGCCAATCAGGCGGATGGCATCGCGGCAGAGGGCATCGGTCACCGGCATGGCCGCGATCGAGGTGAACGGCTCGATCGCCTGGACAAGGGCATCGGCGCCGCTCTGGGCCGTCACCCGTGGCGGCGCGCTGAGCGTCAGCAGCGGGTCCACGATGGCATAGCGGGCGAACCAGTCCTCGCCGCGGATGCTCTTCTTCAGGCAGGTCTGCTCATCTATGAGCACGGCGTTCATCGTCACCTCGGCGCCCGTCCCGCTCGTGGTGGGCACACCTATCCAGGGCAGGGCCGGCCCGTCGAGGCCCCGGCCGGCGAAGTACTCGCGGGGCTCGCCCTGGAGCGGCGCCAGGCCGGCGGTCGCTTTGGCAACGTCAATGGCGCTGCCGCCACCCAGGCCGACAAGCACCTGCGCCCCCCAGGCACGCGCCTGCTCAACCTCAGCCGCAACCAGCGCCAGCGTGGGCTCGCCGGACACGGTGTCGCGGACCAGCACTTCCTGGCCGGCTTGCTCCAGGCTGGCGAGCGCCTTCTCTAGCGCCCCAGAGCGCCTGGCCGAGCTGCCGCATATCAGCATCACCTTGCGCCCCAGGCTCGCCGAGGCCTTGCCCAACTGGGAGAGGCAACCGTCCCCACTGACTATACGAACCGGAAGGTAAAACTCCGCCATCATTCCTCCAAAGGGCACTGAATCAGGCAAGCCAGCAACTCACACGCCGACGCCGCCTGGCATGCAGATGATCTCCAGGATGCTCAGGTCGAAGAAGTGCATGACGTTCACCGGACGAAGGATGACGGCAGTGTCTGCGCCGCGGCCCGTGCCGCCGATGGCCAGGGTCGGCTCGCCTACCGTCGCCAGGCCAGCATCGGCGGCCATCAGGCTGATCTCCACCGCCACCTTCAGGCCCTGGCCGAAGAGGCGCAGGGTATGGGCAATGATCTCGTCCACCTCATATGTCCCCAGCCTGACGCGCACCGCCCTGCCGACACCGCCCAGAGCATGCTGGCAAACGAGCAGTTGAGCGCCCGCCGCGCGGATCGCCTCCATGGTCTCGGCCGGCATCTCCTGCGTGTTGGCCTGACGGAAACCGTGAGAGTGAGCCACGACCACGACCTGCTGGCCCTTGAACAACCGCGCCGCTGCCAGGCCCGTCTCGCCAGTTGTGCTCGCCACCAAGATAGTGCGCAGCCCCAGGGCATCGGCTCGCTGCTTGGCCAGCGCCAGCGTCTTCTCCGTATTGTTCGGCCCAGCGCTGCTGAAATAGGTGATCTCGCGTTTGTTGCTGCTCATCTGTCGCTCTCCTCGGCTGCAGATTGTAGGCCGCCTGGCCCAGGCTCTCAACCTGCCGCCTTCGTTCACGTCGTTCTCGGGGCACTCCAAACCATGAACAGCGGCCGGGGCGCCCCAGAACGCCCGTCAAGTGATGCCACTACTCCATACTGGCTTGATTATGTGGGCAGGGTGTGCCCTCGGTTACGGCGCAGTATAGCCCCTTCCGGGCCGCGTCAGGCCCGAGAACAACGGGCACGCGTCAGCTCCACTGGCCCAGCCCCCCACGCTGCGTCGTAGATACGCCCGGAACAGGGCATGTCAATACTTATGTCAATGCCTGGCTATGGGTTAAGCTGCCAGTATCCCTTGCCAGCGTTGCTGGCCAACTGGCTCAACCTTGTGTTATTCTCAGGCTGACATGGTGCAAACGGCGGAAAACAAGGCAAGACGGGACAAATTGGCGGCTCTGCTCGAGCTGGCATCGCGCAGCAGCCAGGCTCTCATCGTCACCCACAACGACCCGGACCCGGACGCCTTTGGCGCCGCCGCCGGCCTGGCAGAACTCTTCCGCCGCCGCCTTCAACTCCGATCTGCCATTGCCTACTCCGGCATCATCGGCCGTGCTGAGAACAAGGCCATGGTGCGCGAGCTGGGCATTGATGCCAGGCCGCTCTCCTGCATTTCCTTCGCCGACTATGGCTTGCTCGTCCTCGTAGATTCGCAACCTGGAGCAGGCAACCAGCCGCTCGGGCACACGCGTTTGCCTGATGCTGTCATAGATCATCACCCTTTGCGCACGGAGACGCTCAACGTCCCTTTCTGGGACGTGCGCAACGACTGCTCCGCCACCTCCACCATCGTCACTGGCTACCTGCGCCTGGCCAGGCTCTCGCCCAGCCGCGCCACCGCCACCGCCCTCTTCTACGGCATCAAGACCGACAGCCTCGGCCTGGCCCGGTCCTCGCATGACGAAGACACCCAGGCCTACGTCTACCTGCAGCATCGCCTCGACCGCGAGGCCCTCACCCGCATCGAGAACGCCAGCGTCTCCCCGGACTACTTCCAGGCCCTGGACCGCGCCCTGCACCAAACCACCGCCTATGATGGCCTAGTGGTCGCCAGGATCGGCGACATGCAGTATCCGGACATGGCCGCCGAGGTGGCCGATTTCCTGCGCCGGCTCCAGGGCGCCAGGGTGATCGTTGCCCTGGGCCGCTTCCATGGCGATGTGGTCATCTCCGTCCGTTCGCCAGACAGCGGCGCCGCTCTCGACGAACTGGTGGAGAAGGTGATCCGCAGCGACGGCACCGCTGGCGGTCACGGCTACATGGCCGCCGGTCGTGTACCGGCGTCGCTGGCCGGAAGCGCCGCCGCGACGGAGGACGAGATTGTCCGCCGCTTCAGCCGCGCCCTCGGGCAGGATCGCTACACTCCCAGGCCCCTGATCAGCTAGGCGCCCCGCCCGCCTGCTCTTGCGGCCAGGTGCGATGAAGCACCATGGCGCATACACCCCAGACGGCCTCGATCCCGTGCTCCTCGCAGAAGGCGATCGCCGCCGGCGATTCCGCCCCAGGCTGCATCCATACCCGCTTGATGCCCAGTTCTTCGCACTGGCGAACGATCTCCTCGCTCACCTTCGGCGGGACGACCAGGTCAACTACCTCCGGCAGCACCGGCAGGTCCGCCAGCGTCGGGTAGGTGCGCTGCCCGAGCACCGTATCTCCCCGCTTATTGACCCCGTACACCTCGTAGCCTGCCTGGAGCAGTGTCGCGAATATCTTGTAGCCGAACTTGGCGGGGTCGCTGCTGACGCCGACCACGGCCCAGCGCCGCCTGCCGACGAAGTCAGCTATTC
>DAOTVV010000118.1:0-5515 GCA_034436255.1 Anaerolineae bacterium | reverse complement strand
ATGGACAAAGGCGTGGTGGCCAGTTGCAGCTGGGCGACGTTGTTCGCGGGGGAGCTATCGCCTACCAGATTGCCGTCGAGGTCGGTCATTGGCGGGAAAGCAACCTCGGCCCGGTCGGTCACCTGCTCAACGCCATCACCTATCGGCCCAACTTGAGCCGTCAGGCGGACCGAGCCTCCCGACCCGGCAGGCACGCTGCCCAGGCTCAGCTGGAAGCGATTGTCCGAAAGCGCCTGCCACTCGGTGGATATGCAGGTGAGTTCGGCTGGCAGCGTCTGGGTGAGCGTCACGCCATTCGCGGCGACGCCGCCGTTGTTGCTGTAGTCCATGGTAAAGGTCACGAGATCACCCGGCCGCACCGCCGTCTTGCTCGCTCGCAGTGCGACAGCGAGCTCGGGCCCAGGGGCGTCGTAGATGACCTTGATCCACTCCAGGCGCGGGCTGAGGTGAAACGGCGCCGAGGCCGTCAGTTCCAGCCGGTACTTGAACTCAGCCACGTGATCCGCACGCACAGGCAGGACAAAAGTGTTGTCACCATCCGCCGATAGCCCGGCGTCAATCCAATCGCTCTGAAAGCTGCCAGAGGCAGTGCGCCACTTGTAGCCGAGCCGCAGGCTCCCCACGGGCTGCCCGTTGACTTGAGGAATGTAGGCATTCCACGAGAGGCGCACGAGACTGACGTCGCCCAGCTTAACCACTGGCGACTCGTAGGTGCCACTGGGCGCGTACGCCTGGGCAGCGCCAGATACCGTGCCGCGGTAGATTGTGCTGGTCGCCTGGTTGCTGGCATTGCTGCCGCCAAGCACGTAGATCCAATCCCCCACCTGCACCATGCCGTGGTAGGAGCGCGTCTCCGGCAGTTGTGCCCCTGTCTGCCAGGCACCGATCTGGCAGCCGGTGTCTCCCTGGCACCAGTCAAAGAGGCGGAAACGGCTGTTGGTCGGGTCCATAAGCGCCGCTTTCACCGATTCCTGCACGCCAGGGTCCGGGTTCTGCAAGCTGGTGCGGCCACCGCTGATGAGGATCTCGTCGTTGCCGACCACAAGCGCCCCATGGCCATGCAGGGGCACGGGCAGGTTGCCGTCAGAGAGCGCCCAGCCGCTCAGGCTTCCGTCGGCATTGATGTCGGCGTAGGCAACGTTGAGATATGCCTGGCCTTCGCTGGCTGCGCCGCTGTCGGACCGGCCACCGATAAGGTAGAGCGTGCTCAGGCTGTCACCGTGGTAGACGACCATCTGGGCCGCCGCCACGCCCGATGGGTAGAGATCGGCCAGTTGTGTCATTCCCAGAGGCACGGCGTCGTACCAATCGCCGGGATAGCCCGACGCATCGAGGCGGGTATGGAACACGGCGTTAGTCGTGATCAGGATGCCGCTTGGCTCGTTGTCGTAGCGCGAGATGCCGCCAGCCACGTACAGGTCGCTGCCGCTGATGCCGACGGCGGCGTAGTAGACGCCGTAGGGCAGGCTACCCGGTAGCAGTTCCCAGGCGCCCAGGGAGCCATTGCTCAAGATTGGGCAGCGATAGAGCAGGCTGGCGTGGGTCCAATTGCTGCCGTCGCGCCAGCCTCCGACCAAGTAGATGTACGGCTGGCTGCCAGTGCTGTAGACGAAGGCGCTGGCGCCCAGGAGCGCATCCGGCAGGCGGCTGCCGGCCTGGATTGAGGCCACCGAGCCATCGCTGTTCACACCGATGATGTACACCCGGTCCGTCGCCAGGCCATTGTACCGCCCACCGAGAGTGTAGATGTAGCTGCCGTAGGACACGGCAGCGAACTCCTGTAGCGGCACTGGCAGGCTGGTACGGTCCTGCACCCATTGGCCGGAAAGGCCGATGGGCATCAGCTGGACGGCGCTGATGCCCTCGGAGGGAATGTTGACCAGCCCAGTGCGATCGAAGCTGCCGCCGGAAAAGGCGGAGATGTCATCAAGCCAAAGCTGCGATACGAAGGCCGACGCTGGCCTGGTGCCAAGCGCCAAGGCGAGCAGCGCGGCCAGCAGCCCCAACACGTAGCGGCTGGCCCGCACAGGCCGATCGCCACGCCGCCTCAGTCCGATCCCCGCCTTCGTCCGCGTTGCCTTGCACATCGCTCCTCTAGTGGCACTGCAGTGGGGTACTTGTACGAACGTACAAGTCGCGCTGGTACGTGCCCATGCCCGTGCCGGCAGTCACCGTGATCGGCTGCGTTGCCGCCGGCCCACCGATGATGTCGGTCATCACGTCGAAGGTCATGCCATCCTTCTGGCCGGACACAGTGAGGGTGTAGGTGCCAGGCTGTACGTCGTTGAACACGTAGCTGCCGCTCGCCGAGGTCGTCGTCTGCGCGACAACAGAGCCGTTCTGGGAAAGGGTCACGGTAAGGCCGTTGCCCACGGTCTCGAACTCCTCTACCGCGCACTCAGCGCCAATGTTGGCGACCCGGGTCGCGATCTGCTGGTAGATGGAGGCAAGGTCGTTCTGGTTGACGGCAGTGAAAAAGTGTGGCTTCGCTGGATCGCTATCAGCGGTAGCGATCGCGCGCAGCAAGTCGCTATTGAAGTCGTCGCCGATGGCAATCGTGAAGATGATGATCCCCTGTTGCTTGGCCATGTTGGCCTGGCTCAACGCGTCCTGAACAGCCAGATCGTTGCAGGCGGGGGCGCTGTACGTCGTGCCGCTGAAACCGGTCCAGCGGCCGTCCACCGTCACGTTGGTGATGCCGTCGGAGGCGATAATAAGCACGGGCACCCTGGTTGGATCGGGCGCGCCTGGGATCACAACCGAACGCGCTGCCGAGATCGCTCCCGCCAAGGGGGTGCCGCCGTTCGCCGTGAGCCCATTGATGATGCTGTTGACGCTTGCGATATCGGCGGTCAGCGCCGAGCGCACCTGGCCTAGGTAACGGGTCGAGTAGTATCCCGATGAACACCGCAGGCTATAGTAGGAGCCACTTGTAACCTGCGGGAAAGTCACCAGGCCGAGCCGGTCCCCGGGCACCGCGGTTGGCTGCAACTGGGCATCGAAATCCGTGAGCACGCGCTTGGCCGTCACAAGCTTCACTTCCTGGCCCGACCCCCACCGGTCCGCCATGCTGCCGGAGATATCGAGCACATTGACTACGTCTACCGGCACGTGCGACGTGGCTGTCGAAAGGTGCTCGCCCAGTTTCGGCTCCCAGATTGAAACAACGCCGGCGATGCTGCGCCGCTCGGTGAGCGGCGGGCGTAGCTTGACGGTACAGACGCCCATGTCGGCGCAGCCGCCCTCCGCCGATGGTTCGACCCAATTCTCGAACTTGGCAGTGATTGACTTATCATTGCCGGAGAAGTTGTAGTCCACGATCTTCATGCGCACGAAGCCAGAGATCGTGTACTTGGTGTTCTCGCCAGTACCCGTCACCGCGCTGTAGACGGGCACGGTCACGAGCCGCGGGCTGCTCTTGAATTTGCTCAACTCCGCTGTCACGTCCGAGCTGTTCTTTACGCCCGGGCCGCACGGCAGCTGATCGCCTACATGCCACACGCCCGAACGAGTGAGTTGTTGCAGATTGGCCACCAGGGTCGTCTCGCTCGTGTGACCGGGGCTATCCGACCACGAAACCCAGCCGAAATTCCCGGGCGTGCGCTTGTCACCCCAGATGACGTAGCTCGTGCCTATCGCCGGCTTGCCCCCCGTTGCCGAGAAAGTGTTGGCATCCACGGCGACCGGGAAGAGGCCATCGCTAGCACCGGCCTCGCAGGCACCGCAGATCACTCGAGCGAAAGACTGCTCGGATGCCGAGAGGGTGTGTATGCCCGCCAGATAGGCGAGATAGGTCCCGACCTGGGCCTGGGCAGTGACGACAACGCCAGCCACAGGCGTGCCGTTGACATCGGTCGGCGGCGGGAAGCCGTCGTTGTTGACCGGTTGCAGCGGCGTCCCGCTGACATCGCTGTACCAGACACCCACTTTGTCCACAGGCACACCGTTCGCGGCCACAAACTTGCGCGCTGCCTCCAGCACCTGTGCGTTGGTCGTGGTGTTCTGGCGGGCGAGTTCGCGTGCCCCGGCCAGGGCGCCGGCGTCCACGGCGTTACGTACTTTGCGCTGCAGCGCATAGGCATTGCCCACGTCTATCACCAGCCCGGCGGCCACCAGCAGCGTGATCATGCCGAGCGCCAGAATCATGATTGACTGGCCTCTCTGTCTGCCCAGCCAGCGACGAAGGCGCCACATATGCCCTCCTACTCCACGTTCATGGTGGAATCAGCACTAATGGTGAGCGGGCTCAGCCGAGCCACCTCCCCGCCGCTCAGGTTCGGGATGACGATCGCCGGCAGAGGTGGCGTGTATCTCAGGCTCACGTCTATCTGAATGCTTTCCACTCGCGCCGAGCGTGGCGGCGTGATCGTAATGCTCAGCCGGCTCGGGTCCAGCACGCCAAGCTGTTGCAGGATAACCGCCCTCACCTGGTCGTCTGTCGCCAGCGGGTTGCGCACGAGATACGACGTGCCAACCCTGGCAGCGTTAGTCAGCGTCACCTGGCTGTAGAAGAGAACGGCTGCGTAGATGAAGCCCACCAGCAGACCTACGAATATCGGCGCGGTGAGGGCGAACTCCACCACTTCCTGGCCATTCTCAAGCCGAACGCGGTTACGCAGCCGTCGCAGCACAGCGCCACCTCACCTGATCGGCGCCGTCGCTGTCCAGGCGACGGTGTAGTACCGAGGCAACCCGAAGCGACCGAAGATAGGGAGCGATATGCCGCTCGAAAAAGTGCTCAGCCTGTAGCTCACCGTCACCTGGATGGGCTTACCGGGCTCATTGCCCTCCGGCGTCTGCGCCGGGCCCACCGTCAGTTGCGCCATGTCCAGATGCGCCGCGCGTGCCTCATCGCGGGCCACAGCCACATAGCGCCCATTCTCCGGATCTGAGGGGGAAGCGTGTATGGAAGCATAGGACGCCCCTGCTCTGGCAGCGTTGATAACGGCGATGTAGGAGGAAAAGACCATGCCGAATTCGAAGACAACCAGCACCAGAAGCAGCATGACGATGGAGCTGAAAGCCGTCTCCACCATCGAGCTGCCAGTTTCGCCTTCTTGTTGTCCGACTGGTAGCGCTCGGCTACGCCACATTGCCGCCTCAAGCAATCGAGCCCCACCTGACCGCCGCCAGCCGTGGGGCTCGACCGCACCATTCACCGATGATCTGTCGCGATTCGTGTCCCGCTACGAGGATACGGCGGTCGCCGTCTTGGCGACGTTGGTCGGGTCAATGCCGGCATTGATTGTGCCGAACACCTGCCCCAGCTTGCCACCCAAGAGCACCAGGGCAGCAATGATCACGAGAGCCACGAGCACCAGGATCAGCGCATATTCGACAAGACCTTGCCCTTCCTCGCGCTTGAATGGGTTCTTCACCCACTCAGCGGCCCGCCACAGATACGGCATCACTGTCCACATCATCGCCTGTCACCCCCTTACCTGGAGTATGTTTTGGCCTGGTTCCAGCCACCTCATGAATTGGGCGGATGAATCTTCTGGTGCCTGGTCCCTCA
>DAOTVV010000117.1:0-5248 GCA_034436255.1 Anaerolineae bacterium | reverse complement strand
ATCGGCCGGCTCAGCCGTGGCTACCGGCAGCGCGTCGGCATTGCCCAGGCGCTGGTGCACGACCCTGATGTGCTCATCCTGGATGAACCCACTGTCGGGCTCGACCCCCGCCAGATCACCGAAGTCCGCAGCCTGATCCGGTCATTGGGCGATGCGCACACAGTCATTTTGAGCACTCACATCCTCTCCGAAGTCAGCCAGACGTGCAGCCGCGTGCTCATCATAGATAAAGGGCGGATTGTGGCTGAGGATAGCCCGGAACGTCTGGCCGCACGTGTTCATGGCAACTCGCAGGTCCGCCTGCGAGTTGCGTCGCCAGCGCCCGACAGTGCGAAGCGCCTGGAGGTGATCCCTGGCGTCCTCGCTGTGGATCAGGACGGAAACCAGTTCAACATCCAGTGCGACCCGGCGACGGAATGCCGTCCCGCCATTGCCTCCTTGGCGGTCCAATCTGGGTGGGGACTGCTTGAGTTGCGTTCGCAGGATGTCAGCCTGGAAGATGTATTCCTGCAACTCACCGGTGAGGAAGAACCCAAGGCAGCTATCGAGGCAGCCAGTTGAGAAACACACTGACCATAGCTAGGCGTGAACTGGAGTCGTACTTCGTCTCACCGGTTGCTTATGTCACCATCGCTCTGTTTCTCTTCATAATGGGCTTCCTGTTCGAGCGGATTCTGGCGCTATCGCGGGAGGCCACGCTGCAGTATGTGTTCGAGAACATGGTCACGATCCTCATGCTAGTCGGGCCCTTGCTCAGCATGCGCCTCTTCGCCGAGGAGAACCGATCCGGCACCCTTGAGTTGCTGCTCACGAGCCCGGTTCGCGATTGGGAAGTCGTCCTGGGCAAGTTCGTTGCTGGCTTCACCGTTCTAGCTATTGCCCTCGCCTTCACCGGCCTGTACGCTGTCGTTTTGGCGCTTCTGGGCCATCCCGAACTGGGACCGATACTCAGTGGCTATCTGGGCATGTTACTCTTTGGGGCGGCCGTCATCGCCATCGGCCTGCTCACCTCTTCCTGGACCCGCAACCAGGTTATAGCCGGGTTTCTGGCGATTGTTATCGTGTTGTTCTTGTGGGTCGTTCAGGCCTTGGCTTCATCAGCCGGTGGGTCGCTGGCCGGAGTGCCAGCGTATGTGTCGCTCGCGCAGCACTACGAGGATTTCTTGCGGGGAGTCATTGACACGCGAAACGTTGTCTACTTCGTCAGTGTTGTCGTGGTCGCCCTTTTCCTGACTGTACGCAGCGTCGAAGCGCGCAGGTGGCGCTGAGATGCGCGAACGTCAATACGCCTCCTATGCCAGTTACCTGGCTGCTGCAAGCTTAGCGCTGGCGCTCATTCTTTTCGCTCTGCAGCGCCGGCCTGGCCCGCTGACAGTGGCCCTGGCGGTCCTGGCTCTGCTTTCAGGGTTGGTCTGGCTGTACCTTGATTGGGATCGCGTGCTCGCCTCTCTGCGGGGGCGTCAGGCGAAATACGGCTCCAGCTCAGTGCTCCTCACCGTTTCCTTCCTAGGCATAGTTGTTCTGGCCAATGTCGTATCGAACCGTTACTACCACCGTTTCGATACCACAGCAGGTCAGCGCTTCTCCCTCTCTCCGCAGACGCTCAAAGTCCTGGCAGACACGAAGGAACCTATCGAAGTGTACGGCTTCTTCGCCGCCAACGACACGCGCAAGTCCGAGTTCGAGGACTTGTTCACCGAGTATCTGCACCGCTGCCGGCAGTTGCACTATCAGTCAGTTGACCCTGATGTTCAGCCGGCGCTGGCCAAACAGTTGGGCGCTAGCGGCACTGGTGTGGTGATCTTCGTGCGTGGTAACCAGAAACAGAAGATCTACACCTACCAAGAGCAGGACATCACCAGCGCCATTCTTCGCGTGGACCGCAACGACCAGCCGAAGGTTTACTTCGTCACCGGCCACCAAGAGCGCGACAGCCAGGGCACGCAGCCCGGGGATTACAGCCTCATCGCCAAGGCCATGCAGGACGAGGGATATCAGGTCGCTCCACTCAACCTGGCATCGGGGCAGGCTATGCCGACCGATGCGCGTGTCATCATCCTCGCCAGCCCACGGCAGGCTCTAACCAGCGACGAAGAGAAGCGGCTGACTGATTATGTCAATGGCGGCGGCCGCTTGCTGCTTCTCAGTGACCCTGGAGAGCCGGCGCCGCTGCCGGGCCTGCTGGCTAAGTATGGTGTCACTTGGGACGATGACGTCGCCATTGATCCTGACGCCTCGCTGATGGGCAATGTCAGCTACCCGTTAGTCAACCGCTACGGCTCGTCGCCCATCACCCAGGATATGCAGGGCTTGACCACCTTCTTCCCTGTGGCCCGCTCACTGGAGATCGCCCAGCAACTACCTCAGAATGTCACCGTGCAGGCCCTGGTGCAAACGGGCCCCAACTCCTGGGGCGAGAAAGACCTGACCAAGAGCCCGCCCACTTACGACCCGAGCACCGACATCAAGGGGCCGCTCACGTTGATGGTTACCATCGAGGATAGCACCGCCAAGGCGCGGATCGCAGCAATAGGCGACTCTGATTTCGCCAGTGATCAAACGTTCCAGACTTTCCAAGGCTCTGGCAATGGCGATCTGTTCCTCAACACCGTAAGCTGGCTCGCTGCCGAGGAGGAACTGATCACCATCCGGCCCAAGCAGCCGGCCCAGGCCACGGTTCTGATGACGCCCGAGCAGGGCCGAGCCGTGCAGCTATTCACAGTCGTGCTAATGCCGCTCAGCGTAGCCCTTGCTGGGGCAGCCGTGTGGTGGAGGCGTCGGTCCTAACTCATGCCGAGCAGGAAAGCCGCGCTTGTCCTTTTTGCCATATTCATCTTGCTCTTGGCCGCTGTGATCATCCAAGGGCGTTCGGGCAGAGGGGCCGTGGCATCATCACCGCGCCCCACGCCGTTTTTCACCGTGGCCGCCAACGAGGTAGCCCGAGTGGAGGTCAGTAGTAAAGACGGCTCGCTCGTCCTCACCAAAGGCGCTGACGGCCAGTGGAGCATTGAGGCGCCGGTGAAAGCTATGGCCGACCAGTCCCAGGTTGCTGAGGTCGTGTCCGAGGTATCAGCGCTGCAGGCGACACGCTTCTTGCCACCTGACGCCGGCAAGGCGTCCGAGTATGGGCTGGACCCACCTGCGTCCACAATCACGATAGCGCTCGCTGGCGGCGCTTCAACCAGGCTGGAGGTCGGAGATCTGAACCCGGACAGTTCGGGCCGCTATGTGCGTCTTAGTGGGCAAAGCTCGATCGCACTTGTTGACCCTTATCCGTTGGACCGCTTGACCGGCATGGTCAAGCAGCCACCGCTGCCGCCGACACCGGTGCCGACTACGTTCAACTCGCCCGTTCCCAATGGGACGCCCTGATCCGTGATCGCAGTCTACAATGGCCAGCCGTGAAATAGCGCAGGCGCAGGAGTGCAGGTGTGCTTCAACTGACAACCGATGAGCACGAGGCAATCATTGAACAGTTAGTCAACAAGGGGCGCCAGCAGGGCTGTCTCGAATACGATGACGTCCTTGAGGCCCTCCCCACCCTCGATGAAAGCGGCGAGCAAGTGGACGAACTGTTTGAGCAACTGGCCAGCCGCGGCGTCGTCATTTCCTACGAGAAAGGCGACCACGGGGACGAATGGCTGGCTCGCCGCGTGCGCTTGCCAGAAAGCAGTGACGAGGACGATGAGGATGGCGAGTCGCTCGACACAAGCGACGCCGTCAGCCTCTATCTGCGCGAGATCGGCCGTGTGCCCCTGCTGACAGCTGAGGAAGAGGTAGAGCTCGCCAAACGCATGGAGGAGGGACGGTTTGCCAAGCGCCGGCTACGGCGCGGCGAAAGCCGCGAAGAGGAAGCCCGCCGACTGCGCGCGATCGCCGAGCATGGCAACCAGGCAGAGCAGCACCTGATCAAGGCCAATTCCCGGCTTGTCGTCAGCGTCGCCAAGAAGTACATGGGCCGCGGTGTCCCCTTCTTGGACCTCATCCAGGAAGGGAATATCGGCCTCATTCGTGCCGTTGCCAAGTTCGACTACAGGCGCGGCTACAAATTCAGCACCTACGCCACATGGTGGATTCGTCAGGCGGTCACACGGGCCATCGCCGACCAGGGGCGGACGATTCGCGTGCCGGTGCACATGTGCGAGCAGATCAACCGCCTCGCGCGAGCGACGCGCAAACTCGTGCAGGAACTCGGCCGGGAGCCGACATCAGAGGAACTCGCCGAGGAGATGGACATGCCCGTCTTCAAGGTGGAGCAGATCATGAAGGTCGCCCAACGACCGCTGTCCCTGGAAACGCCTGTCGGCGAAGAGGAGGACAGCGCTCTGGGCGACTTCATCGAGGATGCGGAGTCTCCCAGCCCGGTTGAGGTCGCAGCCTCGCGCTTGCTGCAGGATCACTTGCAGGACCTGTTCAACAGCCTCACGCCGCGCGAGGTCAAAATCCTCCAGCTTCGCTTCGGCCTAATTGACGGATACACGTACACCCTGGAGGAGGTCGGGCGGCGTTTCGGCGTCACTCGCGAACGCATCCGTCAGATCGAAGCGCAGGCGCTCCAGCGGCTCAAGAATCCGCGCCGCTGCCGGCGCCTGGAAGACTATCTGACCTGACAGCTGCATGGCGCCTTGCCACAGGCACGAGCAGCCAACCCCATGACTGGCTGCTCGTGCCGATAGCCCATCAGTGCTCTGCCCCACGCAAGAACCGCTTCGCAGTGAAGGAGCTCCCGTACCGTCAAATGGTTGCCCAGGCGATGAACTCACAAAGGCCGAACGTCGTACTCATAGGCATTGACTCGCTGCGTGCCGATCACATGAGCTGCTACGGCTACCCTCGCCTGACCACGCCGTACATTGATCGCTTCGCCGAGGACGGCGTGCTCTTCGAGCGCACGTATAGCCCTCACATACCCACCACTCCTGCCTATGCTTCGATGCTAAGCGGCACAGACTGTTTCCGCACGCAGGTAGTTTCTCTGCACACGAAAGGCGAGATGCGGCGTGACCTCCCAACTCTGCCGGAGATCCTGCGCAAAGAAGGCTATGCTGCCAGCAGTTGCGTGGCTTTCCGTGCCAACCTTCCCTCTCGGGGCTACGACAATTACCGCAGTTTTGTCTGCTGGGGCAACTGGAACGACGGGCGCATTACCAAGGCCCAGAACCTGAATGAGGTGGCGATCCCAGAGCTTGAGCGGCTGGCAGCCCAGAAACAGCCTTTCTTCCTCTTCCTCAGACATATGGACCCACAC
>DAOTVV010000116.1:0-4371 GCA_034436255.1 Anaerolineae bacterium | reverse complement strand
GCCAGGGCCAGAGCGACGAGCAGCGGCGCCGCCGAAGCGCGCACGATGCTCAGGGTGCGTGCCTTGCCGTAGCGATCGGCGACGTCCGAGGCGAGGATGGTGGCGATCACTGCCAGGATGGAACTGCTGGAGAATATCAGGCTGATCGCCGAAGCCTGCAGGCCGAGCACCTCACTCAAGTAGACGTTGGTGAATGGCATGAAACAGGCGCCCGCCAGCGAGAAAAGCACCGTCACCCCCACCAGGATGGTCACGGCGCGCCTCGGTGTCGGCGGGTCCTCGGCCGGCGCCGAACTCTCGCTGCCGTTGGCTGCTGCTTCGCTGGCGGGGGTGCTTTCGCTGGCGAAGGCCATCGGCAGCACCGCCAACAGCCCGATCGCCGCCCCGACGAGCAGGCTGGCACGGTAAGCCGGAATGCTGTCAGCTGCACCAAGCCCAAGAAGACGGGCAGCTAGCGTGGGCAACTGGCCTCCCAGCAGGCTGCCTATTGTCCCCGCCAGCGAAATGGCGGCCGAGTTGGCCGAGAAGATGAGCGTGCGCTCAGCGCGTGTGGTATTGCGCACCAGATATGGCGTATAGGGCACAATGCGCAGGGCAAAGCCCAGGCCCATGCTCAGGTTCCAGAGCGCTAGCATCCAGGGCCGGGTGGCCAGGCAGAGGCCGAGGGTTGACATGCCGACGACCAGGCTTCCCGCCAGCAACACCCGCCGCGGCCCAAAGCGCTCGCTCAGCCGGCTGGCGGGGATGGCACCGAGAGCGATGGCGGCCATCTGCACGAAGGAGAGCACGCCGATGAAGTCCTCGTGGTGACCGAGGGCGACGAGATACAGGTTGTACAATAGGGCAAAGATGCCGGATAGGCCGACGTTCGAAAGGAAGACCATCCAGAGGAAGAGCCAGCAGTTGCGGCTGATCTGCCGCCCACGCTGGCGATAGCTCAGCAAGGTTGCCCGTAACGTCAACGGCGGTATCCTCACAAGAGAAGCGGGCCGTCCTGGCCCGCTCTCACCAACACACGATGCCGTCAGTATAGCCGGCGCGCTCGGCAAGGCAAGCCACCGCCTGCCTTCGCTTGCCGAATGGGCGACCCTGCCTATACTCCCCCAATGTGGCAGCACGACATGAGCGATCTTGAGCCTAAACTGCTGCTGGAGAGAAGTTGCCCATGGAGATGAGCGAGCAGGCGAGTGCACGCGATCGCGCCTTACAGGCGTTCCGGGCCGAATTCGGCGCCGAGCCGGAGGTGCTGGCCAGGGCGCCGGGCCGCGTCAACCTCATCGGCGAGCACACCGACTACAACGACGGCTTTGTCCTGCCCATCGCCATTGACCGTTCCGTCTACATCGCCGCGGCTCGCCAAGCGGGAGACGTCGTCAACCTCACCGCGCTCGACTATGCTGACCGCGTGGCGTTCTCCTTGCACGACATCGCCTTCGACCGCGACCACCCTTGGAGCAACTACCCACGCGGCGTCGCCTGGGTGTTGCAGCGCCGCGGCCTGCGCCTTTGTGGCTTGAGCGGCGTGATCACCGGCGATGTCCCGGCTGGCGCCGGGCTCAGCTCCTCGGCCGCCATCGAGGTGGCCTCGGCCAAAGCTTTCGAGGCCCTTTGCGGCCTGGCGATAGCGCCGACCGACCTGGCCCTCGCCGCCCAGGAAGCCGAGAACCGCTTCGTCGGCATGCAGTGCGGCATTATGGACCAGTTCATCTCGACCATGGGCCGGCGCGGCCATGCTCTGCTCATAGACTGCCGCTCCCTGAAGGGGGAACTACTGCCTCTGCCGGCCGGCTGCAGCGTGCTTGTCGCCAACACGATGAAACAGCGCGGCCTGGTTGACTCAGAGTACAATCAGCGGCGCTCCGAGTGCGAGCAAGGCGTTCGCCTCTTGCAGGCATACCTGCCTGGAATCACGGCCCTGCGCGACGTCACCCCAGCCGAGTTGGAGCGCTTCGCCTCAGCCCTGCCGGCGAAGGTGGCGGCCCGTTGCCGCCACGTCGTCACCGAGAATGCGCGCACCCTCGAGGCCGCCGAAGCTCTGCGCCAGGGAGATGCCGCTCGCTTCGGTGCGCTCATGATCGCCTCCCACAACAGCCTGAGGGACGACTACGAGGTGAGTTGCCCCGAACTGGATCGGATGGTCGAGTTTGCCCTGGGCGAGCCGGGAGTCTACGGCGCCCGCATGACCGGGGCCGGCTTCGGCGGCTGCACGGTGAACCTGGTCCGCAGCGAGTGCGCTGAGGCAGTGGCGGCCGCCCTGAAGGAGAAATACGCCGCCTGGCGAGGCCTCACACCCGAGGTGTATGTCTGCCAGGCGGAGGACGGCGCCGATGCAAAAAGGCTGCCCTGCTGAGAGTGCAGCCTGCGAGATACAATGTTCGTAACGCCGCCTGGCGTAAGAAGGTGCGCCAGCGGTAGAGAACGGGCGAACCTAGGCTTTCTCGGTCTCTTCCTTCTTGTCCTTGCTATCGTCGGTGGCGGTAGCCTTGGTCACTTTCTTGTCGCCATCATCCTTCTCGTCGCCCTTGCTGGCATTGCGGAACTCGCGAATGCTCTGGCCGATGGCGCCACCGATCTGTGGCAGTTTGCCGACGCCGAACACGATGACGACGATGACGAGGATGATGAGCAGTTCAGGCACACCGAGTTGTGGCATTTCCCCTCCCGACGATTCCCCTGCACGCTGGTGGCAAGCCCAGGCGCCTAGAATCGCTTAGCCCGCCACATTACCGTACTGCAACTCATTATAACACAAGGCGGGCCCCCGCCAAAAACGCCCAGAGACGTGGCCGCTGCCTCGCCAGCTTAGCCGCCAGCGTCCGTATCCAGGTGTGCGCGGATCGCAGCCGCCACGTCGTCCAGGTTGTCACGCTCGGGCCTGACGCCCTCCGCCCAACGGCGCAGGCCGAAGCCATCGCCGGGATAGCGGGGGATAATGTGCATGTGAGCATGCATCACAGTTTGCCCGGAGGGGCGCTCGTTTGCCATCCAGAAGTTCACACCAACGCAACCGAGGCTGGACCTGGCGGCGCGCGCGATCTTGACGGCGGTGCGCATGATGGCTGCCGCCTCCTCTGCCGTCAGGCCATAGGCATTCTCGACATGCTGCTTCGGGATCACGAGCGTGTGGCCACGAGTGACGGGCATGGCGTCCATGAAAGCCAGCGTCGCCTCGTCCTCGTAGACGATGCTGGCTGGCGCCTGCCCAGCGACAATCCGGCAGAAGATGCAGTTGGGGTTCATAGACAGTGCCTCGCGCAACCTGCCCGGGTTTGGCAACGAACGGGCGGCCTACAGCAAGCGGCAGTATAGCACCGCCGCAGGCGTCCTGGTAGCCATGCGCCCGGCCGTGCTGGCACTGCCCGGGTCGTCGTTGACTGGCCTCAGGGCGTCTGCTATCCTCACCGGCTGAGCCGGCCAGCATTCACTGGCCGTCCGGGAGCGCCATGCGAGCCACGCCACAAGCCAGTTCACAGACCAGCGCGCCGGCGCCGCTCCTTGTCCATACGGTCGGCCACAGCGACCATCCGCTGCCCACCTTCGTCGCTCTCCTGCGCCAGCACGGCATCGCCTGCGTTGTGGACGTGCGCAGCCAGCCCCACAGCCAGTGGACGCCACAGTTCAACCGCGAAGCGTTAGCCACCGCCTTGTCCGCCGCCGGCCTGCACTACGCCTATCTCGGGGACAAGTTGGGCGGCCGTCCCGCCGATCCATCGCTGTACCCAGCCGGCCAGGAACAGCCCGACTACGGCCTCCTGGCCCAGACTGCCGCCTACAG
Source organism: Anaerolineae bacterium (assembly GCA_034436255.1). Classification (GTDB taxonomy): domain Bacteria; phylum Chloroflexota; class Anaerolineae; order DRVO01; family DRVO01; genus DAOTVV01. The sequence goes on along the minus strand of DAOTVV010000116.1, from coordinate 596 downwards.
GCAGGGAATCGAAGCCCTGCTCCTTCTGGCACGGCAGCAGAGCGTCGCAGTGATGTGTAGCGAAGGCGATTTCCACCACTGCCACCGGCACTTGCTCATCACTCAGACGCTTCTGGAACGCCACGTGCGCGTGCTGCACATCCAACCAGATGGCAGAACCGTAGCCGCCGAAGTTATCCCGCGTCAACTTACGCTGTTTGGTTGACACCCCTCTGCCCGGAGGGCAACCGCTTATGTCCACCGTCTACACCATCGGCTACCAGGGCAAGCCCCTGGCCAGGCGCAGCCTCGACAAGGGCGGCACCGTGCTCCGCCCAACGGCCAAGGCCGAAAGAGCCCGGCGCGACCCGGCCTTGCTCGACTCGCTGGCGGAGCGATAGCTGGCAGCAGGCTAAGCTGGCTGGGCCAGTCAACGTGCGCCATGTGGGAGAGCGCAAGCCGACCAAGTGCAGCATGGCCATCCGCGGCCGCTGCAGCGATAATGGCAGACGCATGACAACATGAACGGAGGATCCCATGGCAGATTGGCAAGCAGCATACAGACTACTGGCAAACCAACTGGCGGATCGCGGCGTTGACGTCGAGGGCGTGAAGGC
>DAOTVV010000115.1:0-7587 GCA_034436255.1 Anaerolineae bacterium | reverse complement strand
ATGGTGGTCAGCACGGGGTTGGGCGCGTTCTGGCCAAGCCCGCAGAGCGAGCCCCGCTTGACAGCGGCGCCCAACTCTTCCAGGAGTTCGATGTCGCCTTCTCTCCCCTCGCCTGAGGTAATGCGTTCGAGGATGTCCAGCATGCGCCTCGTGCCGACACGGCAGAAGGTACATTTGCCGCAGGATTCCTTCTGGGTGAAATCCAGGAAGAAGCGTGCCGTATCAACCATGCAGGTGGCATCATCCAGCACGACCATGCCACCAGAACCCATGATTGCCCCCGCCTGGGTGAGCGAGTCGTAGTCAACCGGGGTGTCCGCAAGGCTGGCAGGGAGACAGCCACCTGCCGGGCCGCCCATCTGGACCGCCTTGAATCTCCTTCCCGCGCGTATGCCGCCGCCGATCTCCTCCACCACCTCGCGGATGGTGACACCCATAGGCACCTCGACCAGTCCGCCGCGCTGAACCTTGCCTGCCAGGGCAAAGACTTTGGTGCCCTTGCTCTTCTCGGTACCGAGGGCGGCGAAAGCCTCAGCGCCATTGAGGATGATCCAGGGTACATTGGCAAAGGTCTCGACATTATTGATGCAGGTCGGGCGCCGCCAAAGGCCCTGTTCGGCTGGAAAGGGAGGGCGCAAGCGTGGCATGCCGCGTTTGCCCTCGATCGAGGCCATCAAGGCCGTCTCCTCGCCGCAAACGAAGGCGCCAGCGCCTTGCTTGATCTCGATGTCGAAGCTGAAATCGCTGCCGAAAATGCCCTCTCCCAGGAAGCCACGCTCGCGGGCCTGGGCAATGGCTATGGTTAACCTGTGAATAGCAATGGGGTATTCGGCACGGCAATATATGAACCCTTGGTGTGCACCGATGGCATAGCCGCCGATGACCATTCCCTCAAGCACCGAGTGCGGATCGCTCTCCAGGACCGAACGATCCATGAAGGCACCCGGGTCACCCTCATCGGCGTTGCAGATGATGTATTTGACATCACCTGGTGCTGCCGCGGTGAGCCGCCATTTGACGCCAGTCGGGAAACCAGCCCCGCCTCGGCCTCTCAGGCCACTCTTTGTGATCTGCTCGATCACCTGTGCGGGCGGTATCTGTTCAAGACACAAACGAATGGCCTGGTAGCCTTGGCGATCGAGGTAGTCGTCAATTCGCTCCGGGTTGATGATGCCACTGTTGCGCAGGACGATGCGCCGCTGTTTGGCGAGGAATGAATCGTCCTGGCAAGTCAGGCCACCGCCGTGGGCCACCCACTCTGGGATCAGCTTGCCCTGGGCCACGGCCTCATCCAGCAGGCGGGGCACCTTCTGGGGCGTGACCTGCATGTATACGACAGATTCTGCGCCAGGCCGGCGTACCTCTACAAGGGGCTCACGATAGCACATGCCCAGGCAGCCGGTGATGTCCAGGTCCACGGCAAGCCCGCGCTCCGCGATACCTTCCTGGAGGCTCGCGAACGTCTTACGAGCACCAGAAGCGATCCCGCATGCCCCTAGGCCAACCAGCACCTGTACCCTGTCACCGGTAGCGGGGCCAGCCTCACTTGCCATCGTTGCTCTCCGCCTTGCGAATGTCTCTCAGGATAGCGGCTACCTTGTCACCGGATAGGCGCCCGTAAGTCTCCTCGCCGATCATGGCCACGGGCGCCAGGCTGCAGCAGCCCAGGCAGGCCACCGACTCTAGCGTGAACATGCGATCAGGCGTCGTCTCGCCTTCTTTTATGCCGAGTTCGCGCTCGAAGGCCTCGGTGATCTTGTCGGCGCCGGCGACATGGCAGGCGGTGCCATGGCAGGCGCGGATCGTGTGTTTACCCATAGGCCGAAGGCGAAACTGGGCGTAGAAGGTGGCGACTCCATACACCGTTGTGGCCGGCACGGCCAGGCTGGCGGCGATGCGCTCGATTACCGCCGCTGGCAGATAGCCATAGGCCTCTTGTGTCAGTTGCAGGACCGGGATCAGAGAGCCGGCCCCGGCCCCATGCTCGGCGATGATGCGGTCAACAGCTGAAAAATCAACCTGGTCCTGAGCCTGACAGCGGCAGCCGTCGGCCATTCCTCGCCTCCTACGCGCCGCGACTAAGCGGGATGTCGCTGAGGTTCCGCCACATGCGCTCGCGCCTGAGGATCGGCCTGGCCTTAAGAGGAAGGACGTCTCGCACCCCTGCGAGTTCCCGCACTTCGTTCACCAACTGCTCTACCGGGTTGACGCTTTCAGCAGTGACCAATAGGTCATAAGCACCGGTGACTGCCTCGACGAAAAGGACATCGGGAAAAGCCTCGATCTTGTCGGCGATACGGACGATCTCTTCACGCTGACAGCCTGGCTCAAGGCTCAGAAGCAGGTAGGCACGCAAAGCCACGGCACTTTCCTCCGCTCCAGCAGTTGGGTGCACGCGAGCCCTAGTGCAGCACGAGGAGCCCTGCTGTGCGCCGGGCCCACACACGGCATAGGCACTACAGGCCGCCGGCACCTTTCGGCACCAACCCCTCCACCCTAGCATTACCTGAGTCGGCACGCAACCTCGGGCGGCCCAGGGGGCCGCTTCCGCGCGACTTGCCGCTCGCAACTGCCGGCCAACCAGCGCGATGGCCGGTGCTGGCCGGAGCGGTCGCGATGGCTTGCCGGATGGCGCTGCCTGCTTGGGCAGATCTGGCGTGAGTGCGGCGCAGCATGTAGGCCTACATCACCTTGCCAGCCAAGCCGCGATTTCGTCTGGCCGCATCGTCTCGCCCTGCAGGTGCAGCGCCTCTGGGAAGCCGGCAGCGAGGTAGATAGTGCGCAGCCAGTCGCTGGGGAAGGTGCAGGAGAGATTGTGCAGAGCGATGGGGACAGGCGCGGCCAGAGCGGCGGCGGTGCGCACGTCGCCCGCCCGGCGCAAGTGCGGTATATATATGTCACGCACCCAAGCTTGGTCATCCTCGCAGTCGAACCGGGCGGTGTCGGCCACTACGCCGGCCAAACCCTGGGACACCCCGGCCGCGAGAAGGCACCAGAGGCCTGCCTGCTCCAGCCCAACCAGTGAAACGCTTTCTACCAGGGACCGCAGGTACGCCGAAGCCGTGAGTATGTCCTGAATGCGAAGGCAGGCGTCGCTGCGGTTGTAGCAGAGGAAATGCGGCAGACTCTTGTCCCGCTCCGCGGCAAGCGCAGCGCTCTCGCCTGTGCCGAAACAGTCAATGCCCAGCACAGCGAACCCACGTGCCAGGAGTTCCCGCACCACAGGCAAAGGCTGCCCATCCCTTACGAGAGCATCTTTGCCTGCAGGATGTACGACCAGCGCTGCCTTTGATAGGCCGGACGTGGGAGCCGGTGAAGTGCCGAAGAAGAGGCCCGGGATGCGCTCGCCGCTTGCCGTTCTCCCCAAGGCTAGCCGCTGCATGCGCCAGGCGCCAAGCTGGGAAGCTTCGTCCACGGAAGCTGTCGTCTCCGCAGCCAGTGGTTCGCGAACGCTCAACGCTAGCCGGTAGGCTGGGCCAAAGAGCAGGCGGTAGGCCTCCAGGCTAGCAGCATTGTGCGGCCGAAGCGCAGATAGCTGCTCTCTTGCCTCGGCCTTGAGCAGCATCGGCACTTGATCCCGTGTGGCAGCTTGGGGCGGCAGGCGCCTGTCCGGGAAGACGAGCATGCTTGTGGTGGGCGCGGGGAGGATGGGCCGCTCACGCAATTGCTCGGCGCCATGGCTGCCGAGCAGCCACCTGCCGAACCAGGCATAGACGGCCTCACGGCTCGCCTGGTTGTAGTTGTGAGGCGCGTCAACCTGCACGCTGGCTACCCGATCCTCGGCTCCGTAGAGGCGGTAGATGCTCTGGATGGCAGGGAATTCCCTCTGGGGCGTGTCACTGGTCCAGTCCCCCGTCGCCGAGACAAGGAGCAACGGGCGGGGTGCCGTCATGGCACCGAACTCGACGTTGGTGCAGTCAAGCCGCAGGCCGGGTGCGTTCTCACAGAGGCAACCGCCCTGCATTCTGGATGAGATCATGTTCACGGGCGCTGCCACACGTACGCGCTCATCTACAGCTGCCAAGAGAAAGGTCTGGGTGCCGCCACCTGAGGCGCCAGTACAGGCCAAGCGCCGGGCGTCTACGTCCGGGAGAGCGGCCAACATATCCAGAGCGCGGATGCTGTTCCACAGCTGCAGGCCTAACAAGCTGATGCCCCACAGATAGCCTGCCTGGTCGTCCCAGAACCCGGTGCGTTCACTGCTGGCGCTGGCATGCGGTAGCTGGACGCCGCTGTCGTTATAGCCCACCATGTCATAGGCGAACACGACATAGCCCTGCAAGGCGAGGTTGGCGCACCGCGTCGGGATCGAGCAGACATCACTGTGCTCAAAGCGACCGTGGGACCAGTGCCCATGCGGGCAGAGCACTCCCGGGAAGGGCCCCTCTCGGCCCGTGGGCCGATAAAGATTGCCGCAGACGAGCAAGCCGGGTCGGCTCTCGAAGTAGAGGTTCTCTATACTGTAGCCTTCTATCTCGACACCACCCGTGACCCGGGGGGCGAGAGGGTGGCGCTGCGGCCAGGGCCATAGCCCAGCGCTAACAAGAATCCGCCGCCGTAAGTCCTCCCGCCTTGCAACCCATTCCTCGAGGCTGCGAAAAGACGGCAGCGTGTAGTGGTCATCCAACCTGCGGACGTGGACTCGGCCGTTCGGTTCGTCGCTGGCCATGGCAATGCTCCCCTTCTCAGCATGAGCGCCGATAGGATAGCACCGTGCCGGCCGGCCGCTCAAGGCAACCGAACCACTCACCGTCGGAACGAGTGAGCGATGGGGACCGCGGCTGGGGCAGTCATCTCGGCAACCTGGCGTCTAGAGAGTCAAGGAGCACGGGCGCCCTTTTGGCCGAATGACTGACTGGGGCTAGAATGAGGGCCTGTCGTGGTAGAATGGCGGCTTCGGCGCTGAGCCGATGGAAGCGAGCCCATGTTCAGGACCTTCCGCGCCCTACGCAACTACAACTTCCGCCTGTTCTGGTTCGCTCAGGCGATATCCCTGACGGGCACATGGATGCAGTCCATCGGCCAGTCGTGGCTGGTGCTGCAGCTGACGAACTCCCCGGTAGCAGTGGGCACAGTCATCGCTCTGCAAACACTGCCGGTGCTGTTCCTTGCTCTTTTCGGTGGCGTCTTTGCTGACCGCGTGCCCAAGCGGGATTTCCTGGTGTTCACGCAGTCGGCGGCCGCCCTGCAGGCTCTCACGATGGCAATTCTTACTGGCAGTGGCCGCATAGCTCTCTGGCACGTATATGTCTTGGCTCTCGTTCTCGGCCTGACCAATGCCTTTGACAACCCAACCAGGCAGGCCTTCGTGGTGGAGATGGTCGGACGTGAGGACCTACCTAACGCCGTGGCTCTCAACTCGAGCCTGTTCAACGCGGCGCGCATCATTGGGCCAGCCGTGGGCGGGCTGACGATAGCCTTTCTGGGGATTTCGGGCGCCTTCTACGCCAATGCGGCCAGCTTCGTGCCGGTCGTCGTCGCGCTGCTGTTAATGCGCACCCATCTGTTGTTTGCGCCGCACCACCATCAGTCCGGGAACGTATTCAGCGAGGTTGGAGAAGGCCTTTCCTATGCTCGCCGGACAGCAGCAGTCTTCATCGTTGTCATCATCATGGGTGTGGTGGGCACTTTCGGCTACAATTTCCAGGTGACCCTGCCACTGATCGCTGATTTCGTGCTGCACACCAATGCAGTGGGCTTCGGCGGCCTGACCTCTTTCATGGGCATCGGGTCGCTGATCGGCGGTCTGGCCCTGGCGTATATCTCGCGGGCTAGCTACCCGATGCTGCTGGTTGGCTCAGCCATGTTCGCGCTCTTGCTGTTCCTGGTAGCTCTGTCCGCTAGTTTCCCGCTGACGGCCACGCTGCTGGTGCTGCTCGGCCTGGCCAGCATTGCCTACACGGCTACAGCGAACACGCTGCTGCAGCTGAACAGCCCCGAGCACCTTCGTGGACGGGTGATGAGCATCTACTTTCTCCTGATGCAGGGTAGCACCCCCATCGGCGGCTTTCTAACCGGTGTGGCCGCGAACCGCATAGGAGTGAGCCCCACCATCCAGGGTGAGGCCCTGCTTTGTGCCCTGGGCGTGCTGACCGGAGTCTGGTACTATCGCAGCCGGCGGCAGGAATTCCAGACGAGTCCGGTTACCGCGCCGCCTTGAGTGCCGGCCGTAGTATGCGGGGACCGACGATGGTAGCCGAAGCCCTCTGGCTTGAACCAGCGGTGGCGGCGGCCACTCAATGCCCGCATGCACAGGGGTTACTGGCGGCGCAGGTCCTCTGGGCCGGCGTCGAAGCCCTCGTTTGACCGGCATTTCCGGTTGGCCAAGAATGTGGCCAAGGCGGCCAGGCCGGCTGCCTGGCATCGCTGAAGGGGAGGGTCCCTGTGATGGAACTCGTGCACCATGCCGCCAATCGCGGGCACGGTTTCCCTGCAGGTTCGTTATCAGCTCTGCGAGCCTGCCTTGAAGCAGGCGCCGAAATCGTTGAGATAGACATAACGCCCATCAAGGCGGCGGCGGACTTTGCGCTCTTGCATGATGGCGTGCTTGACGAGCAGACCAGCGGCTGCGGCCCGGTGGCGGAGAGGACAGCAGGGGAGATCATACATCTGCGCTACCTCTGGCCCAAGGGCCAGGTCTCAGCAGAGCCGGTAGGGCTACTTAGCCAGGCCGTGGTGATGGTTCAGCAGTATCGGGGTCTGCAGGAGCTGCAGTTGGACCTCAAGCCCCACTCGTACCTGACTCGAGCAGGCGTCTCCCGACTGCTAGGCCTGATTGCACCGATTCGCGAGCGAGTTCGGATTACGAGTGGCGCGGACTGGCACCTGCGCCAGATCGCACGAGAAGATTCGCGCCTGTCGCTCGGCTTCGACCCCTTGTTCTATCTGGACCTGGATGACGATGAAAGCGAGGTAGAGCGTCTCCCATTCCGGGTCGGCGCCTACGGATATCGCGACGACCACCCGCTCTCGGCAAGGCGCTGGGGCGCTCCAGCTGACTATCTTGCAGCCCGGGCTGAGGCTTTGCTGGCACAAGCACCGTGTTGTGACGTGTGGTATATCCGAGCGCAGTTGTTGGCACGGGTCCTGTCTGAAGGCTTTGACTGGGTCGCCTACCTTCATGAACAGGGGATCAAGGTGGACGTCTGGACTCTGGATGCCAGCCGATCCGGTGACGTGGCTCTGGCGCAGTTGCTCATCTCCAAGGGCGTTGATCGGATTACCACGAATGAAGCACCGGCCATGGCTGCGGCTCTGTCCTGAGCACAATTGGGCCCCGGGAGAGCGCGCCCCAGTGGTGGCCAGTCTCAGGGCGTCAGGGCGTTGCCTCTGGGTTGCACCCTTCGCGGCAGAATGGTTTTGCGGCGCGAGCTCGGACTCCCGCGATCACGGCGCCAATTGACTCCCGCGGGCCGAAGTGACGTCCGGCCTCTGTCTTTGCGAAAGCTGCGCGCTTGTCACGACAAGACTGGAAGATGACTCTCTGGAGGGTATGGATGAAACGCATCGCAGTGCTCACGAGCGGCGGTGATGCCCCGGGCATGAACGCAGCCATACGTGCCGTCGTGCGCGGGGGCATTGACAAAG
>DAOTVV010000114.1:0-8552 GCA_034436255.1 Anaerolineae bacterium | reverse complement strand
AACGCCACACTCTGATGCTGTACAATGTCTGGCAAATGGTCGGCCTGACCTGATGGCAAGAGGAGGCGGCGGTCAGTGGCAGCGGACGTGCTGATCCTGACCAGTCGGCCGGATGCGGCCGCAGCGTGGCGTTCAGCTCTAGCTGAGCGTGGCTATCAGGCCGCCCTTGCTCCCTGGCAGGCAGGTCACTGGCTCGAGCGGGATGACGTTGCCGAGGCAAGCGTCGTCGTTCTTCATTCCGAGCGCGTGGACGATGTCGAGCTTGCGGAAATACGTGCCCTCAGAGAGCGCGGCTCGCTACTGGGCGTGGTGATCATTGGCCACGGTGACATCGAGAGCCGGGTGCGGGCCCTGAATGCCGGCGCTGATGCCTGCCTTGCCGCAGACGCCAGCACGCAAGAGGTCGTGGCGCGCCTGGTTGCCCTCCTCAGGCGGATGCCCCTCGGCGAGCACGGCATAACTTTCAGCGAAGGCGAGCTTTCGCTCGACTTGCGCTCGCGCGCCGCCAGCTATCGTGGCCGCAGGCTGAACATCTCTCAGTATGAGTATCGCGTCTTGCGCGAGTTGGCGCTGCAAGTGATGGAATGTCGCTCCACCTCGGCCGCCGCCGCGGGTGATGACCGGCTCACCGAGGCCCTGCACAAGCTCGACTACTTCGCCTCGCACCTCGAGCGGAGCCAGGTGCCCGAGCGCACCAAACCAACCGCCCAGCAGCAGGTGCCCCACCCGGGCTCAGCCGGAACAGCCAGGACCGAAGCAGGAAGAGAGGACGAGCCTTCCCGCTGAGCTCTACCTCCGCCCATGCGGCCGCGCCGGCACGCCGTAGACCACCTCCCCTGCCGGCACATCGTGGGTGACGACCGCGCCCGCGCCAATCACCGCCCCGGCACCGATATGCAGCGGCGCCACCAGCATGCTGCCGCTGCCGATGAAAGCACCCTCGCCGATCTCAGTCCGGTGCTTCTGGCGGCCGTCGTAGTTGCAGGTGACAGCACCGGCGCCGATGTTCACCCCCTCACCCACCTGGGCGTCGCCCACATACGAGAAATGGCCCATGCGGACGCCCCGTCCCATTGTGGCGTTCTTCACTTCTCCAAATGAGCCGATGTGCACGCCTTCTTCCAGCACTGTTCCCGGCCGGATGCGAGCGAAGGGGCCGATGCTGCAGCCATCCTCGATCACGGCGCCCTCGATGAATGAGGACTCGATCGTGCAGCCGGCACCCACGCGGCAGTCCCGCAAGACGGTGTTCGGCCCGATCACGCAGTCTGGGCCTATCTCTATCTCGCCCCAGAGGCAGGTGTTGGGCAGGATGGTGGTATCAGCTTCCACCTGAACGCCATAGTCGGCATAGGTGGTGAGCGGGTCGAGCATGGTGACGCCGTTGAGCATGAGGCTTTCGTTGATGCGCCGGCGCATGATCGCCTCGGCACGCGCCAGTTGTACCCTCTGGTTGATGCCCAGCACTTCCTCGATGTCAGAGGTGGTGATCGGCTCGATGGGCAGGCGCTGGCTCGTGGCCAGGGCAACCATGTCAGTGAGGTAATACTCGCCTTTGGCGCTCATGGGCAGGCGAGGCAGGTTCTCCCACAACCACTCCGAGTTGAAGCAGTAGACGCCGCAGTTCAACTCCTTGATGGCCAACTGCTCGGGCGTGGCATCCGCTTCCTCCACCACCTTGAGCACCCGCCCACCCGGGCTGCGCACGACGTGGCCAAAGCCCATCGAGTCCTCGGATATGGCCGTGAGCATGGTCATCACCGGCCGCGCCTCATCGAAGACGCGTACGAGTTCCCTGAGTGTCTCCAGCTTAAGCAGCGGCATGTCCCCGTAGCAGACGAGCACGGCCTCACTCTGGCCGAGAAGCAGGTCCCGGGCCTGGAGCACAGCGTGGCCCGTGCCCAGGCGTTGCTCCTGGCGGGCGTAGAGCACCGAGTCGCCAAGCACGCTGCGCACCTCAGCCTCACCACGGCCGACGACGAGCACGGGCGGCCGAGAGGAGAGTTCGCGGGCGGTGCGGACGGCGTAGAAGATGATCGGCTTGCCGGCCAGGGTATGCAGCACTTTGGTGCGTTTGGAGCGCAGCCGCTTGCTTTCGCCGGCAGCGAGGATAACGACGGAGAGATCCATGAGCGGCCTCGGGGGAATTAGCATTCAGCCATCACGCCAGAGCGACCGGCCACACGGCTACGGCCCATCACGCCCGGCGGCTGATGGCAGGCGTGGCTGGGGCGGAAGGATTCGAACCTTCGAATAGCGGCTCCAAAGGCCGCTGCCTTTCCGCTTGGCGACGCCCCAGTACAGTTGCCATTCTAGCATCAGGGGCGCATCAGCGGCAACGATCACCAGCGCCTGCCGCTGCAGTCTGCTCAAGTGGCCTCCGCCTCCAGCTGGCGCCGGGTTCCTTAGGCGCCAACGCGCCTGGCCACGCGCCGGATCGCTCTGGCAGCGCCCAGGAGGAGCAGGAGAAGGACATAGGCGCCAATGGCCAGGCCCACCCAGGCACCGCCGACAGCATGCTCCAGGAGGCCGAACAGGACAGCCATCCCCACGTAGAACACAGCGCAAACCAGCGACAGCTTCGCCGAGCGCAGCAGCCAGTGGCCCAGCGGCCCCGCCTGGCCACGGGCGATGTCCTCGGCCGAACTGCCAAGCATGCCCGGCAGCAGCGCCAGCAGCACGAAGGCGGAGACAAGCAGCGCTCGCAGCGCTGCCGCCTCGCCATGCCAGCGGCCGGCCAGCACGAGCCCTACAGGGAGGAAGATCAGGGCGCCGCCAAACAGGCTGGCACCCCACCAACGATATGGCGTCACCCGCCAACTCTTGAAAAGCGACTTCTGGACGGCGCCACTCAGCGGCATTCCCACAGCGAAGGGCACGACGCAGTACTCGAGAAAGCGAGCCGTGAGGCCTGAAGCTTCGTCGCTGTAGAGAGCCGCCCCGGCCAACGCCCCGACGAGCATCCAGACCAGCACCGTGACTCTGACCCACCTGCTCCGGTGCCCGTCCGCCGCCCGCAATTGCCAGGCCTGGAAGATGCCCAGCACCAACCCGAAGGTCAGCCCTGGCACAGCGTGAGCAATGGCCCTGAGGAGGCTGGCGGAGTCCACCACATGTTGGCTGGCTGCCATCCTGACCACGGCCTGCCACGCCGGCGAGGCATCGGCCCGCTCCAGCCAAAGCGCCCGCACACGAGCAGCCGCGTAAAGCCCGAGCAAAGTGCCCAACGAACTATCGAGGACGAAATTGACCGCCACATCCGCCGCCGGCCGCCGGAACACGGAGCGAGGCGTTTCCGCCGGAGCAGCCGGCGCGGGCTTCCGAGCCTCCTCGCCGCCTTTCACCACCGTCGCCGGCGCCACCGGAGCGGCGACAGCCGGTAGGCCCACCGGGGCCGCCTGCTCAGCGCTCACCAACTGACCGCCGGCCTGCTCCAGCGCCTCGGCGAACTCGACAACTGAGGCGTACCGGCGACCCGGGTCCTTATCCAGCGCCCGCAGGAGCACCGCCTCAGCCGCTTCCGGCAGGCCCGGGCATAGGCTGCGTGGCGGCGGAGGCGGCAGGTACAGGTGCTCCCAGGCAACCCTCTGAGAGGCAACGCTCAGCCCGGCCACAGGCGTCTCACCCAGGAATGGCCGCCGACCGGTGAGCATCTCGTAGGCGACGACGGCCAGCGAGTACTGGTCCGAACGATCGCTTGCCGCCTCGCCTCGGTGCTGCTCCGGCGACATGTAGGCCGGCGTGCCGACAGCCAGGGTCACCAGCGAGGCCGAATCAGCCGCCCTGGCGATGCCGAAATCGCTCAGCAACGCTGTGCCGTCCGCCCTGACCATGATATTGCCGGGTTTCACGTCTCGGTGGACCACACCGCGCCGATGGGCATAGTACAGGGCGGAAGCCACTTGCTTGACAACCCGGACAGCCGTGGCGTAGGGCAGAGGGCCGCCCGCTTGCTTCAGCAGCCCGCGCAAAGTCTCGCCCTGGACGTAGTCCATGACGATGAAAGCAAGGCGGCCCTGCTGTTCCAACGAGTAGAAGCGGACGATGTTTGGGTGATCCAACCTGGCCAGGGCCTCGGCTTCCCGGGCAAAGCGCCGCAGGAACTCCGGGTCCTCCGCCAGGTCCTCTCGTATCACCTTCACAGCGACATCAACGCGCCGCTCCGCATCGAGCGCCACGTAGACGTCGGCCATGCCGCCGCGACCAAGGAAGTCGCGAATGACGTAACGGTTGCAGAGAGTGCTGCCTACAAGCCCCGCCGTCGCCGGCCTCCTTTCTAGCGCCCTGGGGTGATTCGACTTAGCCCGCTTAAGCGAGGCTGATTGTACGCGCCCATGATCATCGGGTCAACCAAAGCCGCCGGCCATCCTGCACAGCACGATGCCGCCGCTCAGGCCGGCCTACCACGCCAGCGCGTAGCCGATCTGCCCTCGGGGCGAGCAGCCACCCGTCATCACGCCGCGTTCCAGGTCAAGGTGTACAGCCATGGGCTTGCCGTTGGCCCAGCCATCGGTGACGATCACCTGGTGCCCGCGCCGCTCCAGTTCCGCGATCACCTCCGGCGCGATTCGCCCCTCGGCGATCACCCCGCCCGGCCGGTACTGCCTGGGGTAGAACGAGGAGGGGAAGTGATCGGTGTGCACCGTCGGCGCTTCCAGGGCTTCTTGCAGGCCCATGCCGAAATCCACGTAGTTGAGGAAGAACTGCAGCGTCCACTGGTCCTGGCCGTCGCCACCTGGCGTGCCGAATGCCAGGTAGGGCCGGCCGTCCCTGGTCACGATGGTCGGCGTCAGCGTGGCCCGGGGGCGTTTGCGCGGCGCCAGAGCATTCGCCCGGCGGGCATCGAGGTAAAACATCTGCCCGCGCGTCCCCAGGCAGAAGCCCAGGCCGGCGATGACGGGCGAGGCCTGGATCCAACCGCCACTGGGCGTGGCCGCAACCATGTTGCCCTGCCAGTCGGCCGCGTCGAGTTGCGTGGTGTCGCCCGTATGCCCGTCGGCAGGCGACTGGGCATGCACACGCAGGCCGGTGCGGTTAGCCTGCAGGACGTCAAACGTGGCCAGGTCCGGCCGGCCCCATCCCGTCTCCCCCGGGCGCAGTTCCTGCGAGGCCTCCGGGCCGATCTGGGCGCGGCGCCGGTCGCCGTATTCCTTCGAGAGCAGGACGTCCCAGGGGGCCTTGTCGAACCTGGGGTCGCCATAGTAAGCCTCGCGGTCGGCGAAAGCTAGCTTGGCGGCCTCGATCCAGTGATGCAGGTACTCGGCCGAATTGTGGCCCAGGCGCCGCAGGTCCAGCCCTTCGAGGATGGTGAGTTGCTGCAGGAAGACGGGCCCCTGGGTCCAGGCCGGGCACTTGTGCACGAGCAGCCCGCGGTAGTCCACGGCAAGCGGTTCCTCGGCTGTTGCCTGCCACTCAGCCAGGTCCTCAAAGCTGAGCAGGCCGGCGTGCTCCCTGCCGCTCGCGTCCAGCACAGGATTGTCAGCGATGAAGCGGGCGATCTGCTCGGCGATCGGCCCGCGGTAGAAAGCGTCGCAGGCAGCCTCGATGCCGCGCACACGGCTGCCGCCTGCCCGGGCCTCAGCGCTGCAGAGCAGCCGCAGCGTGGCGGCGAAATCGGGGTTGCGCAGGCGCTCGCCCACCTCTGGCACCCGGCCGGCGGGGCAGTAGATCGCGCCCGTCGTCGGGTACAGATCGGTGAAACGCTCGCGATTGGCAGCGATAAACTCATGCAGGCCCTCGTAGACCGGGAAGCCCTGCTCCGCCAACTCAATGGCCGGCTGCAGGACCTGGCCGAAACTCATCGTGCCGAAACGCGCCAGTGCCAGCCCCCAGGTGCCCACCGGCGCCGGAACCGTGGCCGGCAGATAACCATCGCCCGGGATCAGTTCGATCTCGTGCTGGCGGCACCAGTCAATCGAGAAGGACGTCGGCGTCCAGCCGACACCGCTCAGCGCGTACACGCGCTTCTCGTTCGCGGCATAGACCAGGACCGGCACCTCGCCGCCCAGGCCGCTCTGGTGCGGCTCCAGCAGGTTCAGGCAGAAACCCATGGCAGCAGCGGCATCAACAGCATTGCCGCCCTGCTCCATAATGCGGAACCCGGCCGCCGTGGCCAGGTAGTGCCCGGAAGTGACGACACCGCGCCGGCCCATCACCGGCGGCCTGGCAGTGAACGCGCACATGGCTTGCCTCCATGCTTCGCTAGACCGCCCCAGTCTCTCCCCCTTCCCCGCCTGCGTCAAGCTCGCTGCCGATAGCGGGCCTAAGTTGATATGCTTCGGCTCAACTGATTTGACATCTTCGCGCTAAGTCTGTATAATAGCCACCAGTGCAAGCTCGAGTGGGTGAATATGGAATACAAGGACTACTACAAGATCCTTGGCGTGGACAAGAACGCCAGCGAAGAAGAGATTCGCAAGGCCTATCGCAAGCTGGCGCGTAAGTACCATCCGGATGTGAACCCGAACAACCGCGAGGCGGCAGAGAAGTTCAAGGACATCAACGAGGCTCACGACGTCCTTTCCGACCCCGAAAAGCGGCGCAAGTACGATCAACTGGGCAGCAATTACGAGCAGTTCCGCAACATGGGTGGCGATGCCAGAAGCTACGATTTCAGCCAGTGGTTCGCCAGCCAGGCCGGGGCGCAAGGCGGCCAGGCCGGTGGTCCGCGCGTCTATACTTTCGACGGTGACAACCTGGGCGGCTTTGGCTTCTCCGACTTCTTCCAGGCCATCTTCGGCCAGGCCGCAGCCAGGCAGGCTGCCGAAGCTGCCGCTCGCGCCGGCGCTCGCCGTTCCACCCGTGTGCGCTACGCTGACGAGGACCTGAACCAGGAGGTCGAGGCCGAGATCTCGCTTGCCGAGGCCTTCCACGGCACCAAACGCACCATCGACCTTGGCGGCCGGCGCATCGAAGCCACCATTCCGCCCGGCGTCAAGACGGGCTCCAAAGTGCGGCTGCGCGGCCAGGGCATTCAGGTTGACGGTGCCAGCGGCGACCTGTTCCTGATCATCAAGGTACGGGATGATGACGTCTTCGAGCGCAAGGACGACGATCTGTACACCGACGTACCGGTGGATCTGTACACGGCCATCCTGGGCGGCAACGTGAACGTGAACACGATTGATGGCAGCACCCTGAAGCTCACCATCCCGCCGGAGACGCAGAACGGCAGGGTGTTCCGCCTGCGCGGCCAGGGCATGCCCAAGTTGCGCCAGCCCAGCCAGCGCGGTGACCTCTACGCCAGGGTCAAGGTCGTCCTGCCCCAGCACCTGACGGAGCGAGAGCGCGATCTCTTCCGGCAACTGGCCAGGCTGCGCGGCCAGGCCGAGCCGGGCGTTGGCACATAGGAGTCTGTGACAGTGGCAAGAGACCCAGGATACAACGAACCAAAATACGTCATCAGCGTGGCGGCGCGCATCGTCGAGCTGCACCCGCAGACCCTACGCCATTACGAGCAACTGGGGCTGGTGAAGCCGACGCGTTCGAGCGGCAACCGGCGCCTGTATTCCGAACATGACATCGAGCGGCTCAGCCTCATCTGTCGCCTGGTCAATGAACTGGGCGTCAACCTGGCCGGCGTCGAGGTCATACTCAACATGACGGAGCAGATCCAGAGCTTGAATGAGCAGCTGGAGCAGCGGGAGCGCGAACTCTTGGCTGAGATAGAACGCTTGCGCCGAATGCTCGCCAGCGACAAACGCTCGCCATTGGTGCCGTTCATGCCGCCGCTGCCGCCGGCCGGGGAAAAGGCGCCCGGCCAGTCGCAAGCATTCGTTGACTGAGACTAGGCGCAGTAAGTGCCCGCCGGTTTGCGGGCCACACATTTCATCGTTGGAGTAATAGAGTATGGACATAAACAAATTCACAGAGAAAGCGCGCGAGGCAGTCGTCGCCGCCCAGGAACTGGCTCAAGAGCGGGCCCATGCCCAGGTCGAGCCGGAACACCTGCTGGCTGCATTGCTGAATCAGCAGGATGGCGTCGTACCCCAGGTGCTGGCGAAAATGGGCGTCAACGTCGCCGCGCTCTCGGGCGAGGTCGAGGGGCGACTGAAGAGCCTGCCCAACGTCTATGGCCCGGCCCAGGTCTACCTTTCCCGCAGCCTGGACACCGTCCTGCGCGACTCGCTGCAGGAGGCCCAGGCCATGCGCGACGAGTTCGTCAGCACGGAGCACTTGCTCCTGGCGATGACGAGCGCCGCCGCTGGCAGCGTTGCTGACCTGCTGCGCCGCCGCGGCATCACCCGCGAGGCTGTGCTTCAGGCGCTAACCCAGGTGCGCGGCCACCAGCGCGTCACTGACCAGAACCCTGAGGGCAAGTACCAGTCCCTGGAGAAGTACGGGCGTGACCTCACGGCCATGGCCGCCCAGGGCAAGCTCGACCCCGTCATCGGGCGCGATGACGAGATCAGGCGCGTCATTCAGATACTGCTCCGGCGCACCAAGAACAACCCCGTGCTCGTCGGCGAGCCAGGGGTGGGCAAGACGGCCATCGTCGAGGGCCTGGCCATCCGCATCACCAATGGCGATGTCCCCGAGGGGCTGAAGAACAA
>DAOTVV010000113.1:0-3419 GCA_034436255.1 Anaerolineae bacterium | reverse complement strand
CTACGCCGGCGTCGGGCGCGTCGTAGACCACGCCGACTTCGGCCTCAGCGGCCTGGCGGGCGCGTTCAGTGAGCACCTGACTGACATAGGTGATATTGCGGGAGGCGATGATGTCGCGGTTGCTGATATCGCCGACTTCGAGGGTTACCGCTGGCCCCGGGGTGCTGCGCACTACCAGTGCCCCAGCGAGGGCGGCCGCCAACAACACCAGGGCACCGAACAGCGCCAGCCTTTCCCGGGCTGTCAATTCCCGCTGCGGCAGATCCTCGGAGCCATGAACAAACGACAAAGCCACTGGCTCTAGCCCTTGTTCGCCAGCACTCGCCGCACCGTCTCGTTCACAAGCTTGCCGTCGGCCAGGCCCTTCAGCCTTGGCATGACCGCTTTCATCACCTGGCCCATCTGACGCTGGTCGGTGGCCCCCAGTTCCTGCGTCACCTCGCGCACAATTCGCTCGACCTCTTCGGGGCCGAGTTGGCTGGGCAGGTAACTGGAGATGATCTCGATCTCATTCCTGGCCTTGGCCACCAGGTCGTCGCGCTTGCCTTGCTGGAAGAGCAACAGCGCCTCCTCCCGCTTCTTCAGTTCACGGCGGAGCACCTCGACCACGGCAGCATCATCCAGTTTGCCGCGCCGAGCGACTTCCTCGTTGTGCACGGCGGCACGCATCATGCGCAAGATGTCGCGCCGGGCGACATCGCCCGAGCGCATGGCAGCCTGAGTATCGGCAAGCAATCGCTCCTCGAGCGATCGCTGTGCAGCCTGTTCCGTGGCCATAGCACCCTCTTACAGACAGCAATGGGCGCCTCTCGCTGTCCCGGTTTCGCTCCGCCGACGCCCTATCACTCGATTATAGGTTGGCTGGCATACCCGGTCAAAGGGCACGTTCACTTGTCATGCCGCCGGGCACGTTCTAGTATGGCCGCAAACACGGGGAGTTGATCGCATGCCATCGGATTTGAAGGCCGAGATCCTGAGCGACGTCCGCGAGCTTGCCGCTCTGGACGCCGTATCCGGCTTCGAGGAATGCATGATCGCTGAGATGATGCGCCGCCTCTCTCCCCTGAGCGATTCCTGCCAGGTGGACGCCTGGGGCAATGTGCATGCGACGCTCGAGGGACACGGGGACGGTTACCATTTGCTGCTGGCCGCCCACGCTGACGAGATCGGGCTGCTCGTCAAGAGCATAGAGGCAGACGGCTTTCTCCGCTTCGACGTCCTGGCCGGTGCTCAGCCGGCGCTGCTCCCGGGCCGGCTGGTGCGTCTCAACGGCACGGTGACGGGCGTGATCGGCGTCAAAGCCGGCCACCTCCAGACAGCGGAGGAGCGCTCGCGTCTGCCGCGCCCTGATGCGCTCTATATTGACGTGGGCGCCCGGTCAGCCGCAGAAGTTGCTGCTCTGGGTATCCAGGTCGGCGACCCGGTTGCCTTCTACAGCCCGCTGGTCCAGCTGGGCCACCCTGACGTTTGGGCCGGGAAGGCCGTTGACGATCGCCTCGGTTGCGCGGTGCTCCTGGCCTTGCTACGGCGCTTGCGCAGTGTCGAGCATCGCACGCGCATTACGGTCGCCATCACCACCCAGGAAGAGGTCGGCGCACGCGGCGCGGCCATTGCAGCGAGGGTGGCCAGCCCTGATTGCGCTGTGGCCATTGACACCGTGCCGGTGGGCGATACGCCCGACGTCAGCTTCGAGCGCGAGTTACCCATCGCCATCGGCCGCGGGCCGGTGCTGCTCGTAGCCAACAGCACCGGCCCGCTGGGCAACATCGCCCATCCGGCGATGCGGCGCCTGTTGGAGAGAGCTGCAGGAAAGGCAGGTGTACCCTTCCAGCGAGCCATCATCCTCGCTTCGGGCGCCTTCACCGACGCCGCTGCTATCCAGCGCGCTGAGCGTGGCATTCCCAGCGGGGGCATCAGCCTGCCCCGGCGTTACTCGCACTCGCCCGTGTGCACCTTTGACCTGAACGACGCAGCCGCGGCCGTCCTCTGGCTGGAGGCGCTCGTAGGCCTACTGGACGAGAAGCCGAGCCTGGCTTTCCTCCAGTCGTAAAGGTCGCGGGCGCGAGGGATCGCGATCTCAGCGCATTGCGCGAAGGGGAAGCAAATGACGCTCCAGCAACTGCTACGCTCTGCCGATACCAGCCTGGACGAGACGGTGGCTTTGCTCTCGGACCTGGTGCGCATCGCCAGCGTCAACGGTGGCCCAGAAGGCCCGGGCAACGAGAGCGAGGTGGCCCGCTTACTGGCTGCCAAACTCGCCGCCGATGGCGTCGCCAGCCAACTTCTCGAGGCTCGGCCCAACAGGGGCAACCTTGTCGCTCGGCTGGATGGCGGTAGCGCACCTTCGCTACTCTACATGGGCCATACGGATGTAGTGCCTGCTGAAGACGCCGAACTGTGGCGCTACCCGCCCTTCGCCGGCACGGTGGCCGAGGGCTATGTGCACGGCCGCGGTGCTGCCGATTGCAAGGCTTTGGTGGCCTGCGAGACCATGGCCCTGCTCATCCTTGCCCGCCAGCATGTGCCCCTCGCCGGCAGCCTTATCCTCGCGGCGGGAGCGGACGAAGAGACCGGCGGCCAGCACGGCTTCGCCTGGCTGGCGCGCCATCATCCCGAGGCCATTCGCGCTGACTGCGCCATCAACGAGGGAGGGGGATCGCCCTTCTTTGTCGGCGGGCGCAAGGGTTACCTCATCAACACGGGCGAAAAAGGCAGGCTCGAGGCCAGCCTGCGCCTGGATGGCAAGGGCGGCCATGCGGCAACCCCCTGGGCTGCTGACAACCCGATCGAGCGGCTGCCCGAGCTGTTGATGGGGCTGCGGCGTCACCAGATCGTGCCGGATCTCTCGCACCCCATATTCGAAGTGACAAGCGAGGTCTTCCAGTCCAGCCTCACGCGCTTGCTTCAGGTGGACTTCGGCGACCTGAGCCGGAGCGAGCGCGGCCTGGTGTCGGCTCTGCGCGGCGCTTCGCGCATGACCATCACACCCACCATGCTCCTGGGCGGCGTCAAGTCTAACTCAATCCCCGCTTCCTGCAGCGTGGTCTGCGATGTTCGGACCTTGCCCGGTCAGACAGCCGCCGACGTACTGGCCGAGATCCGGGCGGCGCTTGGCAAGGTCGAGAGCGTCCAGATTGAGCTCCAGGAGACGGCCGAGCCGAGCGAGTCCCCATACCCCACGCCATTCAGCCAGGCTATAGAGCGGGCGACTGCCGCTGCCGTGGAGCAGCCGGACTTGCTCTGGATACCAGGACTGACGAGCGGCTTCAGCGATTCGCGTCTGGTTCGCCCCCTGGGGACCACCGTCTATGGTTTCGCGCCCCAGTCGGCCGACCCGGATGCGCTCACGCCCGAAGGCATCCATGGGCGCGATGAGTGCATGCCCATTGAATCGCTACGCGTCACCCTGCGCATGCTCG
>DAOTVV010000112.1:0-9090 GCA_034436255.1 Anaerolineae bacterium | reverse complement strand
AATGAAAACGGGCCATCAGCGCCGAACCGACAAGTATGAAAAGGCCGCGCGTGATCAAGGCCCCGACTACACCCCAGAACAATACTCGATGCTGGTAGGCCCGTGGGACGGCGAAGATGCCGAACAGAAGCAGAAAGACGAAGAGGTTGTCCACACTCAGGGCCTTCTCGATCAGGTAGCCGGCCAGGAATTCGAGGGCAAGCTGACTGCCCTGCCAGAAGTAGACCACTCCGGCGAAGATGAATGACAGGCCGATCCAGACACCGGACCAAATGGCCGCCTCCTTCATGGACACCGCATGCGCATTCCGCTGGAAGACGCCCAGGTCCACCGCCAGCATTGCCAGGATAAAGGCAACAAAAGCTGCGTACAGCCAGAACGACTCGATTCCCACGCCTCCACCTCCGCTCGTCTCGCCGTGGACACCGCGAACACAAAAAAAGAGACCCCACGGCCGGCACCAACTACTCCCAGACACGTGGTGGTCTCGCCTGTGGCGCAGGCTATGCGAGCCTGACACCTAGGAACAGCCGGGGGCTTCGCTCCGTGTTGACGACTGTTCCCCGCTTTCGCGGTGGGCTACTCCCCAACCATCTCCAATATAGGGCACCTTGGCTCCAGAGGCAACCAGCGCCAACCATCGCCGGTGCTGCCCGGTCTCCCATGTGGTGGCATTCCAGAGGCCACGACCTGTCCTGGCCGAGGTGCTGTTTCGCAGCAGCCGCTCCTCTGTTGTGCTCGGAAGCTTGCGGTATTAGCATGGCACCTTGAGACGCAAGCCAGCAGCCCAGCGTTCTCAAGTCGTTAACCCCGGGAAGAATGGTGCACGTCACGTTTCTGTTGGCTACAAGGTCGTCCCTGTGGCCGGCTGCCCCGGTAGTCTCGCAGGGCTATCCTCGCGAGGTTTTCAGCACATCCTCTTGTGAGGTATGGTGAGCTTGGGTATGTCGCTCGACGAGACCGCCTTAGCAGTAGAGGCGCCGCCACTCCTATCTGTCATCGTGCTGGCAGAGGCGGGGGCCGATGCTCCGAGCGGCTTTCTCAGTCGTCTCAACGAGGCGATGCGGGGCTGGCCGACAGAGTGCCTGGTCGTGGGCGCCAACAGCCATGATGCCTCAAGCAACGCCCCGAGCGGCGACCCAGCCTATGCCAGCCTTTCGGCCGCTTGGGAAGCGGCCAGGGGCGAATGGCTGTGCCTGGTCAGCCCTCGGTCAAAAGTGCCGGTCTCAACCATCCCGAGCGTGCTTGTCCAGGGCCGGAAGTCGGGCGCTGACATCATTCTGCCGGACTGGCGCAGCGACGCCCGGGCTGCTCGCTTGCCGGGCCAGGTCCGGCTGCTGCTCACTCTGGCCAGCCAAAGCTTGACGTCGCTGCTGAGTGCACGCGGCCTGTCACCGGAGCACCTTGCCGGGGAGGGCATGCCCCTGGTGCGACGCCAGGTACTGGCCCCGGGCAAGTCGAATCCATCGAGCTTTGCGCTGCTGTCGGACCTGTTCAGACGGCGCCTTCGTGTGTACATTGCCCACCCCGACAGCGAGATCATTGGCGGAGGCGAACCGTCAAGCCTTGAGCTAGTCGCCGGAATGGCTTTCCTCTGGCGCTTGCGCCTGGCCGACGAAGCACGGCGTATTGTGTTGTTTCTTCTCATCGGGCTGTTTGGCCTGGTCCTCAATTCGGCGGTGCTGGCCTTTGGTAAAAGCGTTCTCGGCCTCTACTACCTGCTGGCAGCGGTGGTCGCCGCCGAGGTCACCACGGTGTGCAACTACCTGCTCGTGGCTTACTCCGTCTTCCCCGATCGGAACGGGAACCGTAAGGGTCAGCGCTTTCTCAAGTTCCTGTTCATGAACAATGTTGCCCTTGCCATTCGCGGCCCGATTATGTACGCTCTCACATCGTTGCTGGGCGTACACTACTTGGTCTCCAACATTCTGGCTATCGTACTTTTCACAGTCGTACGCTACCTGCTTGCCGACACATGGATCTGGCGCTCAGCTGCGGGCGCTACGATCTAGCAGGACATAGGGGCGATAGGCCCGGGTTGGAGAGAGCGCCGGCATATATGATCGGCGATTGATGCGGGGTTAGATGATGCCCGAGTTCAAGGTGGATTTCATCGGCATAGGGGCAGAGAAGGCGGCGACGTACTGGTTCGCCGATTGCCTGAAAGAGCATCCCGAGGTCTCCTTTGCTCGGCGCAAGGAACTGGCCTTCTTCAGTGACGTCGACCAGCATCTGCTCAAGGTCCCCTGCCGCCAATACGAGCGCGGGTTGGCCTGGTACGAGAAGCAATTCCCGCCCTGCCAGCCAGGTCAGATCCGCGGCGAGTATACGCCCACCTACATGTACAGCCGCGAAGCAGCGCGACGCATTTTCAGGCATTTCCCGAAAGCCAAACTCATCGTCTGCCTCCGCGACCCTGTGAAACGAGCTTTCTCCCAGTACATCCATGACCGACGCATCGGCCTGATCAGGAACATTTCCTTCGAGCAGGCCCTCTCCAGATATGATAGTTATGTCGAGAAGGGGCTCTACTACAAACATCTTAGTTACTACTACGAACTCTTCCCGCACGAGAATATCCTCGTGTTCCTTGTAGACGACATCACAAGCGACAGAAGGGCTGTTCTCAGGCGGCTGTATGGCTCGCTTGGCCTCCGACAAGTGGACTTCATCCCTCCCTCCATTGATGCCCAGCCGAACGCTGCCTCGGAAGCTCGCTTCGCCTGGCTCAACTACCTGCTGATCCATGGTGAGTACCTCTTGCACAGGAAGGGCCTCTTCCCCATCCTCTACCTGCTGCAGGACATCGGCTTTCGTCGGGCGGCGTTCCTCTTCAGCTACACGGCCAACTCCAAGCCCCTGACGGTTTACCCCAAGATGCTTCCGGAGACCGAGCAGCGCTTGCGCCGCGTTTTCGCACCGGACACCGCGCAACTGCAAGGCCTGATCGGGCGTGACCTGAGAGCTTGGCTGGAGCCGGAGCAGCCAAGAGCACCGGTGCAAGCCGGCCAGTGAAAGCCGCTTCTTGCCTGCGGCATCGAGGTCCGGCTAGCAGGCCACGAATTCCTGCGAAACCGGTTAGTGCGGCGACCTGGGGGCTAGCGTTCTTCGCCGTCGTGCTGATCACGGGCGCCTTCCGCTTCTTCCGTGTGGGCAGCGTGCCGGTTGGCCTGCAATACGACGAGGCCTTCAATGGCCTCGATGCCAGTGCCTTGCTCAGCCGGCCACTCACACATTGGCCCATCTTCTTCCCTGACAATTTCGGCCGCGAGCCCCTGTTTGTTTATCTGCTTGCGGCGACTCAGGCGCTCCTTGGCCCGGGCGTCATGCCCATGCATCTCCTTTCTGCCACAATCGGCACGCTGCTGACCCCGGCTGTGGCCTGGCTAGCCTGGGAGATGGCCCCATCCCTCCGGTTGGACGGCAAGCGCCTCGCTCTGTGGGCCGCTATTGCCCCCTTGACCCTACTATGGATGCAGATTCTGTCTCGTTACGCCACGCGCACTTTGCCGCTGGCTCTGTTGGAGACGCTCATGTGGGCGGCGCTATGGCGAGGATGGCGCACCAGGCGCCGCTGCTGGTGGGTCACCTCCGGTGCACTCGCCGGGCTGAGCTTCTACACCTACCTGGCGGTGCGCCTGCTGCCAGCCGTGTTCATGGTCATGCTGCTCGCTGCCATCGTCTGGAATCGTGCTGAGTTGAGGCGGCGCCTTCCGGATATGGGGGCCTGGCTGCTCGTTGCCGCGCTTGTCGCCGCGCCGTTGGCCATGTATCTGCTGGCGCACCCGGCATCGCTGTTCACGCGGGTCTCCCAGGTGAGCATCCTCAAGAGCGGCCCACTGGCTATAGCGAGGAACGTTCTTGCTGTGCTGGGCATGGTTTTCATCGCTGGAGATCGCGATATTCGGAACAATATCCCGGGGCGCCCCGCTCTCGATGGCATCGCCAGCATCTGGTTTGCGGTCGGCCTAGCTTGGTCATTGTGGCGGCTGCGTCGGCCAGCCTACCTGTTCCTGCTGACATGGGCCGCAGTCATGCTGGCGCCGGCCATGCTCAGCAACAACGCCCCCAGCTTCCAGCGCGCCGTAGGGGCCCTGCCGCCATTGCTGCTCCTTATGGCGGTGGGGCTGGAACGAGGAGTCAGCTGGGCCGAACAGACACGCCCCGCGCTGGCAACCACCGCGCTCGGCCTCGCATTGCTCTCACTGGCAGCGTCAGCAGGCATCACATGGCATGCGTTCTCCGATGTATGGGCTGGAAACGAGTCTCTCTTCTACGCCCGCGATGCTGGATTGCTCGAGCTGACGGAAGCCCTCAAGCGCGAGCTAACAGCAGCCGCACCTTCGGCCACCACCTACCTTAGCCCCAGCGGCTGGGACCACCCCACCGTCCGCTACGGACTCCTGGGCGTCCTGCCGCAGAATGAGCTCCTCCACTTCGACGGCAGCCGCTGTGTCCGCATTCCCGACGGCGCGGCACGCTACCTGCTTCGCTCAGCCGACGACCCAAGGGGTCCCCGCCTGCTATCAACCTATCTTCCCGACAGCAGCAGCCACGTCTTGGTTGTGGCGCCTGACGGCCGGCCCTGGGCAGTTGAACTCGACCAACCCGCGCATGGCAGGGTCGTCTTCCCAGAGATGACGCCGCTTCTGACCGGGCTCGACGACGGGATCAGTCTGATCGGGTACTGGCTCAGCTCGAACCAGCTAAGGCCGGGCGACCGTCTCTATGTCCGCCTGTTCTGGCGGGCGAACCACACACCTGCCAGAGAATACACCGCTTTCATCCATCTTCTGGCTACGGCCCCAGGTAAAGGGGCGATGCAGGTGGCGGGAGCCGATGCCCCGCCCGGGAACGGCTCGTGCGGCACCAGCACTTGGTTGCCGGGCGAGACCGTCATAGACGAGTTCGAGCTCACAGTGCCCGGCAGCTTATCTCCTGGATACACCTACTCCCTGGCCACCGGTTTCTACACCGCAGATGACGGCCGGCGCTTGCATGTACCAGGCAGCGACGACGATACCATTCCACTCGCGCGCCTCCCGCTGGCCCAGGACCAACCCTGACGCTACGGTCGCATCGGCAGTCCGGAACCATTCTGGGCTCAGCAACATGATAACCTTGTGACGCTCTCAGAAGTTCGGTTGTCCCACCTGCTGCAGCCCTAACGACTGGTGGCCAGCTGAAGTGGGCTAGTTGCCACGAGGCTGCGGCGGCGTCGCCATGGTGAGCCGGCATTCCGATCAGGGCGGTTTGTCAAAAGGGACCATAGTGCTTACTATGTCTTCTGAACGCACACAGTGTTGTGTGTCTATTGTACAGGCGGGTAGCCAGCTGGTCGGACCGAGCGCCCGCCGAATCTCTGCCCCCGCCAGGGTGGCGGCAGTTGGAAGGTTGCCAAGGTGAACTACACAGGGTTGTACGAGCCTCATCCCTACCCCGGGAAACTCATCGTAGTGGAAGGCATTGACGGCTCAGGGAAAACCACGCAAGCGCTTCTCTTGCATAAGTGGTTGCAGGCAGCCAACCTACCGGTCTTCTTTACTGAATGGAACTCTTCTCCTCTCGTCCGCAGCGCGACAAAGGCCGGCAAGAAAGAGAACCGCCTTACGCCGACAACCTTCAGTTTGCTCCACGCCACAGACTTCGCCGACCGGCTCACCTATCACATAATCCCGCCGCTGAAGGCCGGCATGATCGTCATTGCTGACCGCTATGCCTACACTGCCTTCGCACGCGACACTGCTAGAGGTGTGGACCCCAAGTGGGTGCGCGAGGTCTACGCCATGGCACCACGTCCTGACGTAGCCTTCTACTTCAAGGTCAGCGTCCAGTCCTCTCTGCGCCGGCTGAAAAATGCGCGGGCCAAGATCAAGTTCTATGAAGCGGGCATGGACCTGGGACTATGCTCCGATCCGGATGAGTCCTTCATCCTCTTCCAGAGCCGCGTCCTTGCCGAGTACGACAAGATCAGCGAGGAGTTCGGCCTGCACGTCATGGACGCCGAATTGCCTATGGATGAGCAGCAGAGAGAGGTGAGGCGCGTGCTTGAGGCCGAGCTTCAGGGTTACCTGGGGAACTGAACATGAGCGAGACGAAACGCACCACTATCCCGCCGCGCACGTACATTGGCCGGGGTCTGCCCTACAACAACATTGAGGGCCTGCCCGGCTGGCTCATCGTTCTTGAGGGAAGCGATAGCGTCGGCCGTACCACTCAACTGCAGCTGCTGCGCAACTGGCTCGAGGTGAAGGGGTACGGTGTAGTCGAGACGGACTGGACGGCTTCGCCTCTCGTCGCGTCCACGATTGATCTTGCCAAGGAAGGCCACACGATGAACGTGCTGACCTTCAACTTACTGTATGCGACCGATTTCGCGGACCGGCTGGAACACGAGATTATCCCGGCTCTCAAAGCAGGCTTTGTCGTCCTCTCTGATCGCTACATCTATACGGCCTTCGCCAGAGCTATAGTTCGTGGCGCAGACGGCGAATGGATCCGCAATCTCTTTGGATTCGCCCTCCAGCCTGACCTGGTCCTTTACCTCAAGGCGGATGCCAAGACACTGGTCAAGCGGGCCCTGCTCTCGACTGGCCTGGACTACTGGGAGGCTGGGCTGGACCACAACCCGGGGATGGACCCCTACGACAGCTTCCTCGACTATCAGAGCAAGTTGCTCAAGCAGTATGACCTGCTGGCCAAGGAGTTCGGTTTCGTTACCGTTGATGCCCGTCCCGCAATCGCCACAGTGCAGCGCAACCTGCGCCGTCACGTGCAGCGCGTGCTAGCTGACGGGCTTGGTCATCGCCCCGGTGACGAGCCGCCAGCGCAAGACGATGACCTGGACGAGGAGTTGTCGTCGGCCGGGGTGTGAGCGCCGCAATGCAGAGTGCGTGCGGAAAGGAACGCCCTGGCGTTTGCTCCTATCGAGCACGCTCGCCGGCCGTAGCGAGCAGGCGGCTGCTTGTGGCCCGGCGGTTGGCCAGCCTGGCACGAACTCCTGTGGGGCTCGGCACATCTAGCCCATTGAGTTCCTTCACGCATTCCCCCAGTTCATCGAGCGCTCGGTAGAAGCGTTTCTCCAGTTCCGATATCGCTTCCAGGTCTTTGGGGTCAGCACCACTCTCGCGGATCATGCCGCGCAGATGCTGCAGCAGGTCTTCTGCCTGCCACTCCAGAGCTTCACGATTCCAGTAGATCACGTTTCTCCTCCCGGATTTGTGCCGGGCCAGTCCTGGGCTAGCCAAATTGCGCACCCTGAGGCCTGCGCCCTACCTCAGGACATCTGTCCCGACCTTCGTTCCTAGCATCAATCCTAACACAGGCAAGTTCAGGGTTGGCGATGTCCTTGTTATGGTTGTGTAAGAGCCATGTAAGGGTTTGGTAAAGGCGGCCCCATCTCGGTCTGACAGCCGGCAAACGCCTAGGCGGCGCCGGTAATTGGTAGTATAGTCCGTCCGCACACTGACTAGCGGTCAGGCAGACTGCAGGTTCAGTCTGACGGGAAAGAGACCCTACGTCGGCTGCCTCAGGAGGTACGCCGCAATGGCTGAGATGAACACAACTGACAGGCGTGTTGCTGGCCGTCCCTGGCACAGCATTCCACTTACGGTCCTTTCGACGCTACTAGGCACAGACCCGGACGCAGGCCTGAGTGCGGCCGAGGCAGAAAGGCGCCTCCAGACTGATGGCCCTAACCGCATGTCCGAGATCGAGAGAGAATCCTTCTGGGAGGGCATCTGGGAAGAACTGCACGAGCCGATGATCTTGCTCCTCCTGGTCACCGGCGTGCTTTACTCCATCTGGGGTGAGCCTGCCGACGCAGTCACGATCTTCTTCGTCATCTTCACCCTGCTGAGCGCTGAGGTGATCAACGAGGCCCGCGCCGAGCGTGCGATCGCCAGCCTCAGCCTCTTGGCTGAGCCCAAAGCCGCGGTCATTCGCGATGGGCGGGCGAAGGAAATCCCAAGCGATCAGGTCGTCGCCGGTGATGTGCTGGTCTTGCAGGCAGGTCGGCGCGTTCCGGCTGATTGCCGCCTGCTCCAGGCTTTCAGCCTTTCCGTTGATGAGTCCAACCTTTCCGGTGAGTCCTCTCCTGTGGAAAAGGCCGCCCTGGACGCTCTGCCGGATGTCACCCCCCTTAGCGAGCGAAGTAACATGGTGTTTGCCGGCTCCCTCGTCACGCGGGGGCGCGGCCTCGCTCTCGCTGTCGCTACCGGCAAGCGGACCGAGTTGGGTAAGGTGGCGCAGATGGCGCGCGAGCAAGAGGCGCCACCCACCCTGCTGCAGCAGACCATGAACCAACTCATCAAATGGATGGCTGTCGTGGCCATCGCCTTCAGCATCCTGGTCCCTGTCCTGGGCGTAGTCCTGGCACATGAACAGGTCAAGGCCATGCTGCTCACTGGTCTATCCCTCGCTTTCTCGGTCATCCCTGAGGAGTTGCCCATTATCATCACCATGGTACTCGGCCTGGGTGCCTTCCGCCTGGCCCGCGAGCATGCCATTGTCAAGGATCTCCAGGCGGTTGAGACACTCGGCGCGGTCACGGTCATCGCCACTGACAAGACGGGGACACTGACCGAGAATCGCATGCGCCTTGCCCGCCTCGTCCCGGCTTCGAACGAAGCCCGCTTGTTGGAGGTGGGCGCCCTATGCAACGAAGCAGGTGGGCAGCGCGGAGGCCTCCTGACTGACCCCGCCGAGGTGGCCCTGCTGAATGCTGCAGAAGAGAACAACCTTGACCTGGATTCGCTGCTCCGCGCCCGAAGGCTGGTGGCTGAGAATTCCTTCGATAACCAGCGCAAGCTGATGTCATGCGTCTTCGCACTGGACGGATCTCAAGAGGTACTGGTGAAGGGAGCACCGGAGGCAGTCCTTGAGCGGTGTCTGAGCCAACAGCTGGATGGTCAACTCGCCGTGCTCGACAGGGCGGGGCGCGCCGCGATCCTCGATCAAGCCGAGAGGATGGCGGGTGACGGTCTGCGGCTCGTGGCTTTCGCGCAGAAGACCGCCTCGATAAGCCCCCTGACTCAGGAGGAAGCGGAATCCGGCCTTACCTTCCTCGGGTTGGTGGGGCTCATGGATCCG
>DAOTVV010000111.1:0-12779 GCA_034436255.1 Anaerolineae bacterium | reverse complement strand
GGCAGGGCCTGGTGGCACTCCTGGCGAGTTTCGTCGCTAAGGAGAATGGCCTGGCCACATTGGCCGTGCTCTATGGCACAAACGCCGAGGGCAGTGAGTTGGGGGCAGTGCCGCGGGCAGCCATTTCGCCAGCCTCAGCCCTGGCCTTTCTCGTCGCCCAGATGCTCTTCGTGCCCTGCGTGGCGACGGTGGCGGCCATCCGCCAGGAAACCGGCTCCTGGAAATGGACACTGGGCAACGTTCTCATGCTGTTCGTACTGTCAGTCCTTGGCGGCGCTACGGCCTATCACCTGGCGCGCCTGTTCGGCATGTAGGAGTCATGTGTTAGAAAGAGCGTTGGTCCTGATTGAGCGCGGCGTCGGCAGCCTGGACGAGCTGGCGCTGCAGCTTGGCGTCAGCCCGGAGCTGGCCCGCGAACTGCTACTGCAGTTGGTGCGCCTGGGCTACCTGCGGCCGGCGAGGGCGATGCAGTGTGCCTCTGGCTGCCAGGGGTGCCCGATGGCCGGCAGTTGCCACAGCCTGCCTTTCATGTGGGCGCTGACGGAGAAAGGGCAGCGAGCCGCCCAGGCCAGCCTGTAGACGCGTGCCCTTTCTCCGCCTAACCGCCTGCCTAGGCGGCGAAGAAACGTTCGGCGGCGCCCCAGAAGAACATCTCGATCTGGTCCTGGGGCATGCCCAATTCGTTGCGCAGGATGTCCAGGTCCTTGCGCACGTGCACCGGGGCGTTACGCGGCAGGTCGGCCGGTGAAGTGTCCACCCCGAACATGAGGTGATCGGCGCCGCAGAAGGCGAATGCCTTGCGCAGGGCGTCCAGGCGCCAGGCATCGGGCGTGCCGCGGCAGGTGTCTATCCACATCTGCACCCGCTCCCGGTTGTAATTCGCTGCCGCCTGGATGCGGCCAAAGACGGCGATGCACTCGTCGGTCCAGGGCCAGCTGATGTGGGCCAAGGAGAAGCGCAGCCGTGGCCAGTGCATCAGCGTCTCAAACAGTGCCGGGCGGCAGAAGCGGGAGCTATCGCCGAAGCCATAGAGGATGCCGGAATGGAACTGTATCGGCTTGCCGAGCGCCTGTAGCTTATCGTAGATCGGGTAGAGCAACTCATCTCCAGGCGACCAGTGATCCGGGATCATCTTGACGCCGTGCAAGCCGAGGTCGTTGATGCCGCGCTCGATCTCTTCCACCATTCCCGGGGCGCGCGGTTCAGCCCAGATCATGCCATAGATGCGCTCGGGCGCCACTGCCTGCACCTTGGCCACGTGGTCAATGGCGGCGCGCACATCCTCGCGGGTGTACTTGAGGCCGGAACCACCGGGGCGGCCTGAGGCGTCGAAGGGGTCAAGCCGCAAAGGATCGCTTGCGTCAAAGGGCTGAGACATCGAGGGCGGGTAGGCGCCAAACAGGGTAATC
Organism: Anaerolineae bacterium; assembly: GCA_034436255.1. GTDB lineage: Bacteria > Chloroflexota > Anaerolineae > DRVO01 > DRVO01 > DAOTVV01. The sequence goes on along the minus strand of DAOTVV010000111.1, from coordinate 11,370 downwards.
CGGTCCAGCCCGGCCTGGTCCATCCAGCGCACAACTTCCTCGCCGGTCTCCGTGCCGCGCGCGTGACAATGACAGTCCCAGATTCGCATTTGAGGTCCTCCTGATGTTGGCCGCGCTGGCGGAACTACTCTGCCAGGGCGGCGCTCAGTCGCGCATTGAGGCTAGCACATTGACGGCGAAACACAAGCGCAAGCCGGGAGTACCTGAGGCAGGCCAGGGTCGGCGACCTCTGGTTGGCTGTCCAAGGCCACCCTGAGCGCAGATGAAAAGTGGCGAGGCCAGTGATGGAGTAGTAACATCGAGCCGTTTTGGCCCGCTCCACCCTTGGGGCTAGGGAGCAATGGGTGGTGCCTGGGCGAGACCACCGTAAGGTGCGGTTTCTGGCTCGGTATGACGACTGTCGCGCTATTGCTGATCTCGAACGTGTTCATGACCATGGCCTGGTACGGGCACCTGAAGTTCCGCAACGTTCCGCTGGCGAAAGTGATCGTCCTGAGCTGGCTCATCGCTTTCGTGGAGTATTGCTTTCAGGTGCCGGCTAATCGCATCGGCAGCTACGAATTTTCGGCCGCGCAGCTGAAGACGATCCAGGAGGCAATCTCCCTGGTCGTGTTCTCGGTGTTTTCGGTACTGTACCTGCGCCAGGAATTCAAGTGGAACTACCTGGTGGGTTTCCTGCTCATTGCTTTGGCCGTGTTCGTTGTCTTCAAGAAGTGGTGAAGCGAGGGAGAGCATGGCTCTAGGCAGCGTCTACCCGGCCGAATGGAGCGAATCGCGCGACCCTGACTCCGGCGTGGTAGTGCGGCAGTTGACTGCTTACAAAGGCCACAGTCACCACTTCTACTTCACCAACCCCGGCTGGTACGATCGGGGTCGGCGCCTGCTGTTCGGCTCTGATCGTGCCAACCGCACCAACCTGTTCAGCCTGGACCTGACGAGTGGCGAGATCACCCAGGTGAGCGACCTGGAGCCGGTGCCGCCACCATATGAGACGGAACTGCTGGACGCTTGTGTAAACCCGGTGCGCCCAGAGGTTTACTTCTGGTACGCCAGGCACATCGTCGCCATTGACTTGAAGGACCTGGGGTTGCGCTATCTCTGGGCGGTGCCGCCTGGCTACCTCACCTCCGGCCTGAACTGCACGGCCGATGGCCAGTACCTTTGTGGTATCATCGTCGAGGACCTGACCAACCGCTTCCGCATTGACCTGCTGCGAGGTTACGTCGGCTTCGAGGAGACATGGGCGGCCAAGCCGCACTGCCAGATCATCGTCGTGCCCAGCGCCGGTGGCAAGGAGCGCGTCGCCTGGCAGGAGCGCACCTGGCTGGGCCACATCAACGCTTCGCCAACCCGCCCCAACCTGGTCACATTCTGCCACGAGGGCCCGTGGGACAAGGTGGACAACCGTATCTGGGGGTTGGACCTCAGCGGTGGGCAGCCCTGGATGATCCGACCACGTCGGCAGGGCGAAGCCGTTGGCCATGAATACTGGCACGCGGACGGCGAGCACATCGGTTACCACGGTCACGCGGCAGATGGGCACAGTTTCCTGGGGCGAATCCGCTTCGACAACCAGGAGGCCATGGAGTTCGAATTCGCCTCCGACACCGGGCACATCCATTCAAACGATCTGTCGCTCATCGTCGGCGATGGCGGACGCTCGATCCGGCTGTGGCGCTGGAACGGCAAGGGCTACGACGGGCCGCGCCTGCTCTGCCGGCACAACAGTTCAAAACACATTCAGCAGGCACACCCCCACCCTCGCTTCAGCCCCGATGGGAAGCAGGTGCTTTTCACAAGCGACGTCTCAGGCTACTGCAACCTGTATCTGGTGGACCTGCCTGCTTTCGAGAGCCTGCCCGAGATCGGAGCCGGCGAATAGGCTGGCCGGTCCAGGCCGGATGTTTACAAGTTTAGTATCATTTGTTATAATGGAGCCCAGTTGCAGAGTCATTGCGGCAGGAAGAGCCGCGCAAGGGGGTTAGCGTGACTATCACCAAGGAAATGCCAATCGCCGAGGTCGTGCAGAAGTACCCGCAGACGATCGAAGTGTTCCTCAGCCATGGCTTGTTCTGCCTGGGTTGCGCCGCATCCATGTTCGAGAATATCGAGCAGGGGGCGCTTGCTCATGGCATCGAGGTTGATCCTTTGATGACGGACCTCAACCTGGCAGTCGAGCAGCAGACGCCACAGGGGCAGGCCGCGTCCTAGCGGTCGGTTGGTCGCTTGTGGGCTGCGGCGGTGGACGTTCGCGGCAGCTGTTATCAGCAGTTGAGGATGAACTGGCCCCCGGTGACGGGGGCCAGGACTTGGGCGGTGAAGATGGCAATCAGAGAGATAATCGTAGAGGGAAATCCGATCCTGCGTCAGAAGGCACGTGCTGTGCGCCGGTTCGGAACCAGGCTGCAGGAGTTGGTTGACGACATGTTCGCCACCCTAGCCTCGGCCAACGGTCTCGGCCTGGCGGCGCCCCAGATAGCCGTCTCGGAGCGGGTGATCGTCGTCGAGATTCCTGAGGACATGGAAGACGAACCCGATGCCGGCGTGAGGCTGGCCCTGGTCAACCCGGAGATCATCAGGGGGCGCGGCGAAGAGGTCGCCGACGAGGGCTGTCTCTCCGTGCCTGGCTTTTACGGCGCAGTGAAACGTGCGACACAGGTGACGGTGAAAGCCCAGGACGTAGAAGGGCGAGGAATCCGCATCAAGGCGCAGGGCTTGCTAGCTCGCGTCTTGCAGCATGAGATAGACCATCTGGACGGGGTTCTCTTCATTGATCGCGCCGAAGAGGGCAGCGTACGCTACGAGGGCAAAGAGCCATTGCCCGAACTGACCTCGGTCGCCTGAACTGCCGGGCCGCCGGGGAACAGCGACATCCAGAAGCAAACTGCGCCCAGGCGTGTCGGCCAGCCATGGGGGCAGCTCGATATGGTTACTCTTCTTCTGGCAACTGGGGTTGGCGGCGCTGCGGTCTGAGGCTTAAAGAGGTGGAAGCCCCAGCCAGCTTTTCCATTGGTATTGGTTTCTCTCCAGCTTACTCATCTCGGTTAAGAGAGACCCTACGCCGGCTCCCACCTTTCCAACCACACCAGGTGATTGTTCCAGTGCTCCCTGATGTACCTTTCAGCACTCAGGCCCATGCAGTACTGCTACTATGGGCTGAATACCTACTTAGCCATCAGGCCCTGCTCCTTTCACCGCTTTGGCTAGCTATTCGCTTCGCCGCTGCAGCCCCCTCCGGATCGTCTCCTTCGAGGGTTTTCCGGGAGCCCTGGCCGACTTCAGTGCTTCTTCAGCTGAAGTCCCCCAGCCCAACTTACTAGACTGATTGAGGCTTCCTATCAGTGTGGACTCACGTCTCACACTGACACCTATATGTTACCACGGATAGGCCTGTGTGTCAATACCTGCGACATTAAGTTTTTTGACGAGCTGGTCCTGGCTGGCCCGAGAGCATTGCGCCGGTGCCTGCGATGCGCGGCCGGGCCGGTGACAGGAGACTGCGTCTTGGCGGCACCGGGCGGCATGGGGCGAGAGGGCGCAAGCGACGCCCGGGCGCTGCCGGAGGCGAGCCCGACAATGGGCCCTGGCAGCATTTGTGCCTTGGGGCTGCGTGTGGCATACTTGTCGGAACGGCTAGTGCGATCTGCCGCTTCATGATGGCTATTCTACAAAAGGAGGAGGTGATGCCAGTGGATAGTACCAGAACGACGGCTCCTCGGCGTCACCTCTGCTCTAACTGAGAGCGAACGCCGAGGAGCTGGAAGCCAGAAGGGGGCAGCGTTAGCTGCCCCCTTCTGCATTGTGCGCCGAGATCGGCTCCCGCGGGGCGCATCTCTCAGCCTCCGCGCGGCACCAGGGCATCGTAAAGCGCTTCCAGGCTGAGCTCGGGATAGACTGATTCCTTCGAGCCTATTGTCAGGGCCGCCGCAGCCACACCCAGCTGCACCGCTTCATCCACGGGGAAATCGTTCAGCAGCCCGAAGACTACGGCTGCCGTCAGGCTGTCCCCGGCGCCCGTCCGGTCCACCACGTCAATGCGCACTGCTGGCACATGGCCGACAACCTCGGATGTGGCGTAGCAGCAGCCATGCTCGGCCAGCGTGACGATTGCCACCTTGACCCCCGCCGCTACCAAGGCCTGGGCCGCCCGGACGGCGTCGCTTTCGTCTGTCACCCGAATGCCGGTAAGGGCCTCCGCCTCGTTCGCGTCCGGTGTGACGAGGTAGAAGGAACGCAGATAGGGGCGCAGTTGCGCTGCCAGCACGACCGACGTGGGGTCAACGGCGACGCGCAGGTGGTACTGCTCCGCCAAGCGCAGGACGGTACTGAGGGCGCTGGGGCTGACATTGCCATCCAGCACGACGATCTTGGCCTGGGCGAAGAGGCGCCGGCGGTCGAAAATGTAGCGGCCGTCAATGTGGGCCATGATGTCGGTGCTGTCAATGGAGACGATGCGGTCGCCCTTCTCGTCCAGGATTGCCATGTAGGCGGCCGAGCGCTCGCCGCGGCAGACGAGCAACTCGCGTAGGTCAACGCCGCCTTTCCTCGTGCGCCGGACCAGGTCGCGCCCCCAGACGTCATCGCCTACAGCCGTGATCAATGAGACCGGGACGCCTAGCCTGCCCAGGGCTTCGGCGATGTTGCGCCCAACACCGCCGACGGTGATGCGTATCTCGCCCGGGTTCGAGGTGCCCTGAATCAGCGCCGCATCAGGCTGGCCCTTCGTGTCAACGCAGGCAGCACCAATGACAATGACCTCGGGCTGCGCCCGTTCCGGGCGACGGCCGTCCTCGCTCATGCCTCACCTCAGTGTAGCTTTTCACCCTCGACGAATGGGCGACGAACCCCGGCCAGACCGGCGGCTCATCTGCCCGGCGGAGTCGGCTAGAGCGCTACCTTGCCCAACAGCAGCAAGAGAACGCAGCCGAAAATGACCACGTTTACCAGGATGAGGAGCGAAATGTAGAACCAGTGACGTCTCTCTAGATAGCGGAACACTCTTGCCTCATTATGGAACCGGGCGAAGCTTGACGTCGCCGGCGCTTATCTCGCGTAAGGTGCCGTCGCCTAAGCGGATGAAGAGATTGCCTTCGGGGCTCGCGAACTCGGCCGTCCCTTCGAGCCGCTCTACCCCGCATTCCACCTCCACGGGCTGCCCCAAGGTCCGCAGGTGGGCCTGCCATTCATCGTACGGCTGCTGCCCTCGTTTGAAGCGGACATAGCGGACGCTGAGGCTGCGCAGCAGAGCGAGGAGCAGTTCGGCCCGGTTCACTTCGGCCCCTGCCACCGCCTGCAGGCTGGTGGCGCTGGCTGCCACTTCCGGGAAGGTGCTCATGTCGCAGTTGACATTCAGGCCCAGGCCGACAACGGCCCAGCGCACCAGGCCGCCATCACTTTCCAGTTCGCTGAGGATGCCGCCCGCCTTGCGCTCTCCCAGGACGATATCGTTCGGCCACTTGAGGCCGGCTTCCAGGCCGGTGACCGACTTGATGGCGTCAACGGTCGCCAGGCCCATGAGCATGGTGAGTTGCGCCGCGCGCTCCAATGGCAGGCTCGGCCGCAAGATGACCGAAAGGAGGAGGCTGGTGCCGGCGGGAGCGTACCACTTACGCCCGAGCCGCCCTCGGCCGTGCGTCTGCTCATCCGCCAGCACCACCAGCCCTTCGGGTGCGCCCTGCCTGGCGAGAGCGCGGGCGTCGTCATTGGTGCTGGCGGTGACGGCCCGGTAGATGATCGTGCCGCCAATGCGCAGACGCTGGCTGCGCCCGGCAACATCGGCAAGCCAGGGTGGGTATCGGCGCTCTTGGGCAGACACGGCAACATTCACCATGGCAGCAAAGGTAGCCGGTCGCCCAGGCAGTGTCAAATCGGCTCTGCCGCCATTGCGCAGCCCTCCCCGTTGGCTGGCCGAGAGAACTCGCGGGCAATCCGCGTCCGCGGCGGACTGCCCTCCTCTGGCGAGGCATCGGATTCGGCACTACAGGAAGCCGTGATCATGCCTGGGCAGCGTGCGCGAGACGCCGGCGCAGGAGGCCGACCACCATATCCATATCGGGCGAGCGGGTGAAGCCGAGAGCCAGCAGGGCCAGGCCATATACCACGGCGGCCAGCGGCACCTGCGCCAGAACGGGCAGCCCCAGGCGACGCATCGCCTCCAACCCCAGGCCCATGATGGCAGTCGCCAGCAAGGGCCGCCAGGCCAGGTCCAGCCAGGGAACGGGCTCGAGGTGGCGGTAGACCCGGCGCATGAAGGGGATGAGCAGGGCCACCTCTGAGAGCACTGTAACCACGGCGGCGGCTTTGTAGCCGTAGTAGGGGATGCCGATCAGGTTAGCGGCCATGTTGAAGCTCACACCAATCAGGAATGCCTTCGTGAGGTACTGCTGCTCATCGAGGGCGATCAGGACGTATTGGGTGACGCTGTTGATGAAGCCAAGAGGCATGTACCAGATCAGTATCTGGAGCGCGTACTGGGATTGGGGCAGGAAATCCGGCCCGGCCAGCAGCAGCATGAGTTGGCGGGCGATGAATGTGGTGCCCATGGCGATCGGCAGGCTCAGGGCGAAGAGCAAGCGCAGCGACAGATGGTAGGCGCGCTGCAGCGAGTCCCTGGCCGAGCGGGCGTAGCGCGACATCACCGGGAAGAGGGCGAGCGTCAGGTAGGAGGGGATGATGTCCAGGCCGCGGATGTAGCGATAGGCGGCGCCGTAGTAGCCAACTTCAGCGTCGCCGTTGGCGCGCAGCGGCTTGAGCATGAGCACGTCAACCTGGAAGAACACGGTGGCGAGGAGATGGTTGATCATCAGGGGGAAGGATTCGCGCACCATCTCCCGGGCAAACGTCCCGTCGTAGGCCAGGCGCGGGCGCAGGTAATCGCGTGCCAGCAGCCAGCCGAGGATGAGAGCTGTGAACAGGTTGCTCACCACCGACACCGCAGCCAAGCCGACGAAACCGCCGCCGACAAGCAAGACGATAGCCCCGAGCGCGACCTTGACAAGCGTGGTGCCGGTGGAGACGAAGGCCGGCGTCTCCATGCGCTCGTGCGCGTAGAAGACGGCGCTGAACGAATCGGCAAAGTTGCCCAGGAAGACGCTGATGGCGAAGAAGCCGACCGCGAAGAGCACGTCCTGGGTGAGGCCGCTCCAGAGAACGTAGGCGAGCAGCACCAAAGCCATCACTGGCAGCGAGGCCAACCATAGCAGGGCGCGCACAACCAGGCTGTTGCCCAGGTATCTGGCGCCCTGCGCCTGATCCCGCGCCACTTCGCGCGTGATCAGCGTTCCCAGGCCGAAGCGGACCAGGATCTCGAAATAGCCGATGAAGGTGACGGCGAACTGGTAGCGGCCGGCGCCCTCGGGGGCGAGGATGCGCAGCATTAGCATGGCAAAAGCCATGTCAATCAGTTTGTTTATCAGCGACAACGCCATGGGGGTGACGCTGTTCTTCGCCACCCGGCGGACCGTGTGGTCGTCTGCGCTGCGGCTGTAGAAGCGGCCCCAGAGCCAGGCGACGGCGATGAGCAGCAGGCCGACTGCGCTCAGGAAGGTGGCATAGAGGCCAATCTGGAAGGAGCGCGGCATGTACCGGAAGCGCAGTTCCCATTCGCCGGCGGGCAGATGCACGGCGCGGAAGTTGCCATAAGCGCGCTCGATCTCCACCGCCTGCTCCGTGTCGCTGCTGCCAGCTGGCCGGACATAGGCGTGCCAGCCGCTGGCATAGGCATCGGTGAGCACCACCCAGGCCGGCTGAGGCAGGCGTGCCAGGAGGAGCACCTCGTTTGGCTGGCGGTCAAGAATGCTGACCGGCAGGAGAGTGCCTGGCACGCCGCTTTCTTGCGGTTGCCCTTCCAGGAGCACGGCCTGGCGCGGGTCGCTTGTCTTGAGCGCATCGGCTAGCTGTGGCGGCAGCACTCGCCTGGCGGCGGTGAGGGCAAAGGCCCTGGGCAGCACGTGCAGGTTCTCGTAGACACGCAACTCGCCCTGGTAGACGAGCCTGTAGTCCGGCCGGGTTATCTCCTGGCTGGTGATCACGTACCTGACGTTAAGCAGGTCGAGGAGGGGTGAGCCGAGCGATTGCTCCTGCGTGAGCGGAGCGATGCGGTTGTAGAGCAGTTCGCCCTGGGGCTCCACCAGGCTCATGTAGTCCACATACTGGCGGGCGATCACCGAGTCGTAGCCGCGCACGTCTTCCAGGCCGAAGAGCATGCCGGCATTGGCATTGAGCGGCTTCTCTCCAGGCCGGATCAGGGTAGTGAAGCGCCAGGGCGACTGGTCGGGTTTAGCCAGCTGCTGCTTCAGGAAGGCTATGACGGGCGGCTGCACCGTGAGCAGCCTCGGGTCGGCGCGCGGGTTGAAGCCGTAGCCGATGGCAAACAGGTCGCCCACGAGCACGGCGGTGGCGACGAGTTGCCAGAGCGGGAAGCGCCGGCGAGGGTGCAGCATCGCCAGGACGGCCAGGCCGCTGCCGAGCAAGGCCAGGCTGAAGATGAGCAGGTTGCGGTATTGGTAGGAGAGCAGCATGCGGCCATCGCTGAAAGCGCGGCGCGTCAACTCGGAGGCGGCGAGAAGCCGGTCTGCCAGGCCGATGAACGGCCATGGCCAGGCCACGACCAGGACGAGCCCTGCAAGGGCGAGCGCCCCTGCCGCCGTGGCCACCCGGCCGACGACCTGCGCGACGCGCACTGCGCCTCGATCGTCTGGTGCAGCGGGCGGAAGAGCCTGTTGCTCGCGCGCTCCTGCGCCAACTATCGCCTCAGCACCCAGGCCGGCGAGCACGGCCAGGCTCAGAGTGTAGGGGAACACCCAACGAAAGGGCGTGTGCAGCTGGTTGATCCCGGGCAGCAGGAAAAGCAGGCGGTAGAGCGGCGTGCCGAAGACGAACAAGAGCGAGAGCAGAGCCAGGGCGGCGAAAGGCCAGACGTGCTGGCGCAGCCGGCGAGAGGCCAGGGCCGGCAGCGCGAGCAGCAAGGGCAGGATGCCGACATAGGACCCGGCCTCGACGTAGTTCTTCCAACTGGGGAGCCCTTTGCCCCAGGCCACGTCGCTGATTGTCTCGCCAAAGGCATTCCTGGTGATCGGCAGCCAGTGCAGGCTGACCAGGTCAACGTAACCGTGGATGCTGGGGTTGCCGTAGAGGTCGGGCACCAGGAAGGTGGCAAGCTGGCGCAGCGGGTAGGCCCAGCCGATGACGTCCTGATAGGTGACGCGGTAGGCGGCGGCGCCGCTGCGGAAGTTCGTGCGGGCCAGTTCGTAGAAGGGCAGAAGTTGCACGCCGCCGAGGCCGATACCGAGCATGACCATGGCGACGACGAGCACGGCCGGCCGCCAGGGCAGGCGCCTTGTTCGGCTGAAGGCCTGGCCGAGGCGCACCAAAGCGAGGAGGGCCATGATCAGGAGGGTGTAGTAGGTGATTTCGGCGTGGCCGGCAAGCGCCTGCAGCCCAAGGAAAATGGCGCCGGCGACGAGCCATGGCAGCCCGCCCCGCAAGCGGCTGAGGCTGTGCCTGACTGTGAGTTCCAAGGCCAGGAGGCACCAGGGCAACCAGGCAGCGGCGGCGATGATCATGGTGAAGGCTACGCTCACTACCATGAAGGCGCTGAACATATAGGTGATGCCGCTGAGCAAGGCCGCCCCGGGCCGGGCCCCGAGGGCGCGCACGAACAGGTACATGCCGATGCCAGCCAGGGCCAGTTGCAGGGCGGAGAACAAGCCATAGGCGCGCCAGAGCGGCATCACGTAGAAGATCAGGCTGAAGGGGTAGAGAGCCGAGTGCTGACCGGCAGCGAGGAAGGGCTGGCCGCTGAACAGGTACGGGTTCCACAAGGGGATATCGCCAGCGGAGAGGCACTGGCGGATGAACAGCTTCCAGGGGTAGTTCTCCAGGATCAGGTCACTCAGCAGTTCATTGTGTGGCACGGTGATGCCGTATTGAGGCGCGAGGCTACGCCATGGCTCCCAGGCGAAGAGGTTGTCCGCCGGTAAGAGGGTGCGGCCGCCGAAGATCACGGGCCAGAAGAAACACAGAGGCAGGGCAACCAGGAACAGGACGGCAAGCAGATCGCGTGCGCGGGCGGGGCGCCTTGGCACTTGCCTCACCTAGGCGTGTCCTCGGCACTGGCGTTGATCGGCGGCAGGGAGGGCCTGGGCAGCGGTTGAAGGCTACGGTAACGCAACCTGATCTGCCAGACTCGCCAGGCTGCCTCCAGCTTGACGGGCGCGCTCATCTTCGAGTGGCCGATGCGCCGATCCTCGAAGTGTATCGGCAACTCGTAAATGTCGAAGCCAAGCTTCTGGCAGAGATAAGCCATCTCCACCTGGAAGATATAGCCACTGGAACTCACACCATCCAGGTTGATGGCCTCAAGAACACGCCGGCGGAAGCATTTGAAGCCCGCCGTTCCGTCTTTCACCTTCAGACCCAGGATCGTGCGGCTGTAGATGCGATTGGCCCACCAGGAGAGAAGATAGCGCCAGAGGCCCCAGCGTTCGTCGGTGCTGCCCCCAGGGACGTAACGAGAGCCCACGACAACATCGTAGCGCTGTTGGGCAAGGCGTACGAGTTCGGGGATATAGCGCGGCGAATGCGAGAAATCGGCATCCATCTGCACTATGAAGTCGGCCCCTTCGGCGAGAGCGCGCTTGAACCCGACGACATAGGCTGTGCCCAGCCCAAGCTTCCCAGGGCGGTGCATCACCTCGACCCTGCCCGGGTGGCGGGCCGCCAGGGCATCGGCGAGCTCGCCAGTGCCATCCGGCGAGGCATCGTCAATGATGAGCAGGCGCAGGCCAGGCACGCCAAGGGCGAGCACCTCTTCCACCAGGCGCGCGATGTTGTCAGCTTCGTTATAGGTTGGGACGACGACGAGAACAGCCAGAGGATCGCTCCGACGGGCGGTTGTTGGCGCGATTATAGCCCGCGCCAGGCAGGGCAGGCAACGCGGCCTGGCGGTCGCATCCCGGCCCGCCAGGCTGTACACTGGGAAGAAAAGGGGGTTCCCTTGGCTTACACTGAGCGGTGGCGGGCGGTGCCCCTCTCGTGCGGCGAGCTGAGTTGCGTCTGCCGAGCGAAAGGTGCATCGCCGGCACGACGATGGTACAATGGGCGTGATAATAATTGGGCTTGATTGGTCTGCTGTTATTCCCGCTGCCGTGCCTGTCTGGACGGCGGCGGCATGCAAGGAAGGGGTAGATGATTGAGAATGCTGACGATGGCGGTAGCGAGCGTGGCCGCTCTTCAGAGGCCACGGGGGTTCTTGGCACCAAGGTAGTCTCGCTGCGAGCGGTCGCTGGCGGCGCTGCCGAATGTGCGAAGTGCGCCGTGAGGCTGCGCGACAAGTTGCTGGGCTACCGCGGCATCGAGGTCGCCCACATA
>DAOTVV010000110.1:0-11215 GCA_034436255.1 Anaerolineae bacterium | reverse complement strand
GCCGGCGCTTGACCTGGCCGCACCTACACATAGAACACCGGTTGAGTAGTGCCACCGGCCACAGCGGCTTGCTGTTGCGGACATGATCCGGCGTCGACGGCCTCGACGGCCCTCGACGGCGTCGACGTCCTCGACGGCCCTCGACGGCGTCGACGGCCTCGACGGCGTCGATGGCCCTCGGCGGCGTCGACGGCCTCGACGGCCCCGACTACGGTGTAGTACAGCCCCTTGTGGGCGTCGTCAGGCCGGAGAACGACGAAGGAAGGGAATGTGTCAGCTTCGCTGACCCAACCCCTGTACCACGTTGTCTGATCCTGGGTGGCGTGGGGGCCGTGGTGGCGCGACGATGGGGGCTCCAGGGGCTGGCCGGTGCATTGAGTCCCGGTGGATGATGTTCGACCGCTACCCTAGAGTTGCATGAGGAGGTCTGGCAGTGCAGATAGTTGACGCTCGGGGCATGCCCTGCCCACAGCCGGTCGTCCTGGCGCGGCGGGCCATGCGTGAAGGCCAGGTGTTTCAGGTGTTGGTGGACAGTGAGACGTCGCTGTCCAATGTGAGCCGCATGGCCCGCGCTGCTGGCTGGGAAGTCGGGGTGGACAAGGGGCCTGAGGGAACGCGCCTCACGCTGACGCCGCCCGGCGCGAAGGGCGCAATGCCTGAGGCGGCGGCCACTGCCCCGGCGCGCCAACCGTCCACTGGCCCGGTCGTGGTGCTGCTGGCATCCGATACCATCGGTCTCCCGGACGACAAACTGGGGCAGATTCTCGTCCGCTCCTTCTTGCATACCCTCAGGGACGTCGAATCCCAGCCGGACGTGATCATTTGCATGAACGGCGGCGTGCGCCTGGCGGCCGAGGGCTCGCCAGCGCTGGACGATCTGCGGGAACTGGTGGATGCCGGTATCGAACTGCTGCTCTGCGGCACATGCCTGGACTACTTCGGCCTGAAGCCGCAGGTGGGCACCGTTTCCAACATGTACAACATCGCCGAGACGTTGCTGCGTGCTGCAAAGGTCGTCCGGCCTTAGCCTATGCATTGGGGCCTGGTGCTGCTGTCTTCCACGCAAAGGGTCCTGAGCGCCGAGGAAACGCTGAAGGCGGCCGGCATCAAGGTGCGCCTGGTACCTTTACCGGAGCAACTGAGCGAGAAGTGCGGTGTGGGGTTGCGCTTCGCCTGGGAGGACCGGGATGCCGTCGAGCAGGCGCTGGGCAGCCGCTACCAGTATCGCCTGCACGACCTCGGATGACCTCATTGCGGGCTGCCTGAGGCTAAGGCCGGCTCCAGTGAAGCCCTAGCCATGGGCAGGGGAGCTAGCGAGTGAGCGTTCAGGAGAGCGTCAGCTTGCTTTGGCCAGCGGCGGTCGGCGCCGCGGCCGGCGGTGGCCTGAGGCCATGGTGGGCGGACCTGGAGGTGGAGCCGCTTGCCCAGGCCCTGGCGTACGACGGGCCATCCGGCCAGGCCTCCCGCGCCGTCCTGGCCGGCCTGTGCAGCGACGGCGAGACCATCCTCTATCGCCAGGAAATCCTCGCTGACCTGTGGGCCGATGGACAACTGCGCCAGGGGCTGGCGGACCTGCTGCCGGCGTTGCACGAACTGGACCGCGTCCGCGTTCAGGCAATGCGCGATGAAGATAACCAGTTGCTGCAAGTGGCGCGGCGGCTGCGAGAGTTGGAGCTATACAGTGACGCCGCTTGTCGCTTGCTGAGCGTCCTTGAGGCGGCGACATTGCAGTCTACGGGGCTGATTCGCCTGCGCGATGCGCTCAGGCAGACCTGTGGCTCCGAGGACTTCCGCCGCCTGGTCAGCGAGCTGCCCTCGCTGCGGGCCAGCATGCAAAAGCTATCCAGCATCAGCGTCGGTATCAACCTGGACGATGAAGGACGTCCTGTCGCAGCGGTGCTCCTTTCCGTCAACGACCAACCCTATGGCAGCAAACGCAGCCTGCTGGCGCGTTTGCTCGGGACGGGGAACCGCGAGGCGATAGCGGCAGGGATCGCGCCTCTGCACCAGGTTGCAGCGCAGAGCCCGAGCCCCTTCCTCGAGCACCTGTTCCGCGACCTGGCGGAGGTGATGCGCCTGGTCTGCCGCCCGATCGCTCAGGCGCTCTCCGGCTATGTGCACGTTGCCGTCACGCCGCTGACGAGCCTGGCGCCCGAGATTGCTTTCTACCTTGGCGCCGTGCGTCTGCGCGAACGCCTGCACGCATCGGGCCTTCCCACCTGCATCCCGACGCTCCTGCCGCCGGAGGCGCGTACGACCCGACTTTCCGGCATGTACAACGTCTGCCTGTCGCTGCGGCTGCTGGCGAAGCCTCCCGCTGCCGGCATGCCCGCAGTACCGGTCCCGAGCGATGTCAACATGGGAGAAGACGGCCGCTGCTTCATCCTGACCGGCCCGAACCTCGGCGGCAAGACGACTTATCTGCAGGCCATCGGCCTGACGCACGTCATGGCTCAGGCCGGCCTGTTCGTCCCAGCCACTGCCGCTGAGATCAGCCCTGTGGATGCCATCCATACGCATTTCCCCGCGCCGGAACAACCGTCGAAAGCCATGGGCAGGCTCGGCGAGGAGGCGCAGCGGCTGGCTCAGATCTTCGAGCAGGCCACGCCTCGCAGCCTGATCCTGCTCAATGAATCGCTGTCCAGCACGAGCCCGGGCGAGGCCTTGTATCTGGCCCGTGACGTCGTCAGTGCGCTGCATCTGCTCGGTGCACGCAGCGTGTTCGCCACGCATCTGCACGAACTGGCAAATGACCTGGCGGGACTGAGTATCGCCACTCCGCACGAACCGCCGGTGGGTAGCCTGGTGGCGGGGATCAGGCGTGGCGAGGAGCGGCTGGATAGCGCCAGGCTGGGCCGCACCTACCGCATCGCCCCCGGCCCCCCGGAGGGCAAGAGCTATGCTCAGGAAGTGGCCGAGCGCCATGGCATCAGCCTGGCGCAACTGCGGCGATGCCTGCGCCGGCGAGGGATCAGCGCTGGTGACGGGTCGTAGAGGCCAGGCGTTCTCGGACGCCGGGCGGGCTGGCGGCGTCGGCTGCGTGAACCGTGGTTTGCCAGTTCCGCAGTGCGCTTGCTGTACTGTCCCATCCGGGCTATACTCCCCACGCTTGTGTGACCTGGCAGCGCGAACATGCGTCGGCCAGGCTCAGAGTGACTAGGAGGATGCTATGAGGAGTATTCTGTCTCGCCGCGATCTCCTGAAGGCCGGCGCGGTACTGGCCGGCGCCAGCGCCCTTGCGGCCTGCGGCGCCACCCCTGCACCGGCCGCCACCACGGCCCCGACTCAGGCACCGGCGGCCACGAGCGCTCCGGCTGCCACCACTGCGCCTGAGGCGACCGCTGCGCCCACGAGCGCTCCCGCTGCCACCACTGCACCGGAAGCGACTGTCGCCGCCACCAGCGCCCCGGCGGCCGCCGGGGGCAAGGCCATCACCCTGCGCTATCGCAGCTGGCACTCTCCCGAGGGCGCTCCCAGGGATAAGGCCTGGTACGATTGGCTAACCGAGAACTATCCCAAAGACCATCCGAATGTGACCATCGCCTATGAGTTCGTGCCCTGGGGCAATGACTACATCCAGAAAGTCCTGGCCGACTCGGCCGCTGGCACCCCGCCGGAGTTGCTGCATTCCTCCATCGTCTGGGCGCGTGATTTCTACGATCGCGGCGTCCTGATGGACCTCAATGATTACATTGACAAGGTGCCAGAACTGGCCGAAGACCAGTTCCTGGGCGCGGCCACGACGCAGTACCGCTCCAAGGCCGGCAAGTTCTACGGCGTGCCCTGGGAGGGGCCCGATTCCTCCTGCATCGCCATCAACAGCAAGCTGTTCAAGGATGCCGGTTTCGACCCCAAGGGCGCCGACATCAAGACCTGGGCGGACTTCGACAAGGTCGCCAAAGCCCTCACCAAGGGCAGCGGTGCCGATATGACCCAGGCCGGCTTCCTGGTGGACAGCATGCGCTACATCGAGGGCTTCGCCACCTGGCTGTACTCCGACGGTGGCGCCTGCAGTGACCCCGAGTTCACCAAGCCGACATTCAACGACTCGAAGGGTGCCGAAGTTGTGCAGCACAACCTCGACCTGCTCAACAAGGATCAGGTGTCCTTCCCCATCTCACCCGAGCGGCAGGACTCGCAGTTGTTCATGCAGGGCAAGGTCGGCATGGTCTACTGGGGCACCTGGGCACCGGCTGAGATCGAAGGCAACGCTCCCGAGGGCTTCGAGTGGTGGCTCATCCCGGTGCCGCAAGGTCCGCAGGGCAGCGGCCCAGCGACGACCTGCTGGTCCAACATGTTCGTCATGCCCAAGAAGGGCAAGGAGCACGACGCCACCTTCGAGTTGATGCGCTACTGCACGACGCCGCCGGTGGTGATCACGCGCTTCGAGCTCTCCACCCGCACGACGCCGCACAAGGCTATCTTCGAGAGCGACGCCTGGAAGAAGGTGCTCGAGAAGACGCCGCAGCGCGTCGTCACCCCTGACTTCGCCAAGCTCGGTGGCATCTACCCGTTCTTCCCCTTCTTCACCGAGGCCAACGACGCGCTCGGCACCGTGCTCGAGCAGATCATGGGCGGCCAGAAGGGCGTCAAGGACGGTCTGGCTGAGGCCGAGACCAAAGTTGCCGATGTCATGACTCGTCGCAAGTCGGCTGCGACCGGCTAGCTCTCGGCTTACCGGCCGGGCTGATTCACGCGTGTGAGCCTGTCCCCAGGGTTGTGCTGGCGGCGAAAGCAGCCGGCATGGCCCTGGGGCGCGAATCCAAGGAGGCATCGTGACAGGCAGTGCCGTTTCTGCCAAGCCGGCGAATCTCCACGTGCGGCCACCCCTGTGGCGGCAGCCGCGCAAGTGGATCGCGGGCTATCTCTTCGCCTCACCGGCGATCGCCTTCATCGTCGTCTTCTCGATCATCTCCATCGTCATATCGCTCTACATAAGCTTCTTCCAATACGACGTTATCTCGGAGACGCATCCCTTCCTGGGCCTCGGCAACTACAAAGAAGCGCTGTTTCGCGACAAGGTCTTCTGGGTTGCTCTGCGCAACACGGCCGTCTATGTGGTGGCCGTTGTGCCCCTGATCACCATCTGTGGTTTCTTGCTGGCGCTTGCCGGCCATAACGCCAGACAGGGGCGCAGTTTCTTCCGCACGGTCTACTACCTGCCCTCGATCACGCCGATGGTCGTGGTGGCGCTCATCTGGATGTGGCTGTACGGCCCGAAGGGCATGATCAACAGCTTGTTGAAGACCGTGGGCATCAATGGCCCGAACTGGCTTTTCGACCAGCACTGGGCGATGCCGGCCGTCATTATAATGAGCGTCTGGCAGTCGGTCGGTTACTATACCGTGATCTATCTCGCCGGCCTTTCGGACATACCTAAGGACTACTACGATGCGGCGCGGGTGGACGGCGCGAACTGGTGGCAAGAGGTACGACACGTCACCATCCCGCTGCTGCATAACGTGACTCTATTTGTGACGGTGACCCTGGCGATCTTCGCTTTCCAGGTCTTCACCCAGGTCTATATCATGACCAGAGGCGGGCCGGGCGAAGCGACAGCGACCATGCAGTACATCATCTTCCGGAACGGCTTTGAGTATTTCCGCATGGGCTACGCGGCTGCCATCTCCTGGTTGCTGTTCATTGTGATCTTCGCCCTGGCCATGCTGCAGTTGCGCATCAACCGCAGCGAGCAGTTCTTCTAGAAAGAGGGGGATGATGAGCCAAGACGCACTCGCTGTGCCCGGTGCTGGGGGGCTGCGGTATAGGAGCAAGAGGGCCAGGCCCTTCGGCCGCTACGTGAAGTGGTTTCTGCTCTACGCCCTGCTGATCACCCTGGCCGTGGTCATGATCTTTCCCTATTACTGGATGGTGGTCAACAGCCTGAAAGGGCCGCGCGGGTTCACGGCGAACCCGAACTCCCTGATCCCCCAGACGCTGAGCTTCGAATCGTTGAGCTATGTCTGGTTCCAGGGCAAGATCGCCGTCTTTCTCAAGAACAGCTTTCTCTATGCCATCATCGTCCTGATCGCGCAGACGCTGATTGATTCGCTGGCGGCGTACGCCTTCTCGCGGATTGAGTTCCCTGGGCGGGACCCGCTGTTCGTGATCATCCTGGCGACGATGATGCTGCCCTACTCGGTCCTGCTGATCCCGACCTACCTGATCATCTGGCGCCTGCACCTGGCCAACACTGTGGCCGGCGTGGTGATCCCAGGGTTCGCGAGCGCCTACGGGGTGTTCATGCTCAGGCAGTTCTTCATGAACATCCCCTTCGAACTTGAGGACGCGGCGCGCATTGATGGCTGCGGCCGCCTGCGCATCTACTGGCAGGTGATCCTGCCCTTAGCCCAGCCGGCGCTGATCACGATGGGCCTGTTCACCTTCATGGGCCAGTGGTCGGATTTTACCTGGCCGTTGGTCGTCCTCAGCGATGCCAAGAAGTACCCGATCACCGTCGGCCTGTCGCTCTTCCGCGACGAACAGTGGCTGAACTGGGACCGCACCTTCGCCGCCTCGGTGATCGGTAGCCTGCCTTTGGTGATCCTGTTCTTCCTCGGGCAGCGCTACATCATCGGCGGCATCAGCCTGACAGGCCTGAAGGGATAACGCTCTCCAGCCAAGGTGATAGAAATGAAAGAGGGAGTGGCGAACCACTCCCTCTTTTATCTTGCCACCGGCCGCGGAATCTAGACCGAGGCGCCCACCGGTTGCGGCTGTTCGACGGGCTGGCGCCGGAAGACGATGTTGTCGCCCTCCAGGTCAACCACGACGTGCTCGCCAGCGGCGATCTCGCCCCGCAGCAGCTTCACGCTGAGCGGGCTCTCGACGTGGCGCTGCAGCGTGCGGCGCAACGGCCGGGCGCCGTATTGCGGGTCGTAGCCCTTCTCGGCGATCCAGTCCTTGGCGGCAGGGCTCAACTCGACGGTGATGTTCTGCTCTTGCAGCCGGCTCTGGATATCCCGCATCTGCAGGTCAATGATCTGGCGCACCTGCTCTCGCGTCAATGCGTGGAAGACGATGATCTCGTCTACCCGGTTGAGGAACTCGGGCCGGAAGGTCCGCTTCAGGCTCTCCGTGGCCTGCTCCTTCAGCGCCGGATTGCTTGCACCGTCGCCCTCCTCCTCACGATGGGTGCGGAAGCCGAGTTGGCCGGATTTGGCACGCAGGTACTCCGTCCCGGCGTTGGAGGTCATGATGATGACCGTGTTGCGGAAGTCCACCACGCGCCCATGACCATCGGTGAGCCGGCCGTCATCCAGAATCTGCAAGAGCGCGTTCCACACATCGGAGTGCGCCTTCTCGATCTCGTCGAACAGGATCACGCGATAGGGCCGGCGGCGGACAGCCTCGGTCAGTTGGCCGCCCTCGTCGTAGCCGACATAACCTGGCGGCGAGCCGATGAGCCTGGCGACCGTATGCCGCTCCTGGTACTCGCTCATGTCCACGCGGACGAGGGCGTCCTCGTCATCAAACAGGAACTGGGCGAGAGCCTTGGCCATCTCCGTCTTGCCCACACCGGAAGGGCCGATGAAGATGAAGCTGCCGATCGGCCGGCGTGGGTCCTTCAGGCCGGAGCGTGCCCGGCGGATAGCATCGGCGACAGCGGCGACGGCCTCGTCCTGGCCGACGATCCGCTTGTGCAGCTCTTCCTCCATGGCCAGCAAGCGTTCAGCTTCGGTCTCCAGCAGGTTGCTGACGGGGATGCCCGTCCACGAAGCGACGACCTGAGCGATCTCGCGTTTGCCGACGACTTCGTGGAGGTCTTTCTCCTGGAGCCAGGCCTGGAACTTCTGGTCGAACTCCGTCTGAAGCTTGAGGCGGTCGGCCTTGCTCTCGGCGGCGCGCTCGTAGTCCCGCGCAGCCCAGGCAGCCTCTTCGTCAGTGGCCAGGCGGTTGATCTCCTGCTTCATGGCTCTGAGTTCAGGCGGCATGCTGTAGATGGCGATACGCACGCGCGAGGCGGCTTCGTCCATCAGGTCAATCGCCTTATCGGGCAGGCGCCGATCCTGGACGTAACGATGGGATAGGCGCGCCGCAGCCTCGATAGCCTCGTCGGTGATGGTCACCTTGTGATGCTGCTCGTAGCGCTCCTTGAGGCCTTGCAGCATCTCGATCGTTTCCTCGACGGTCGGTTCGTCCACGAAGATCGGGGCGAAGCGGCGCTCGAGGGCGGCATCCTTCTCGATGTACTGGCGGTACTCGTCCAGCGTTGTGGCGCCGATGCAGCGCAGTTCACCACGGGCCAGAGCCGGCTTGAGCATGTTGCTCGCGTCTATAGCCCCCTCGGCAGCGCCGGCGCCGACAACGGTGTGCAGTTCGTCAATGAACAGGATCACCTCGCCGCCGGCCTTCTCGATTTCCTCGAGGCAGCCCTTGAGGCGCTCCTCGAATTCGCCGCGGAAGCGTGTTCCCGCCACCATGGCGCCCAGGTCCAGGCTGATCAGGCGCTTGCCCGAGAGGATCTCAGGCACGTCGCCGCTGGCGATGCGCTGAGCCAGACCCTCCACGATTGCCGTCTTGCCGACGCCGGCATCGCCGATCAGCACCGGGTTATTCTTGGTGCGGCGGGTAAGGACCTGCATCACGCGCAGGACTTCCTCGTCGCGGCCGATGACGGGGTCGAGTTTGCCCTCCTGCGCCGCCCTGGTGAGGTCGCGGCCGTATTTCTCGAGTGTCTTGAAGCGGGCATCGGCCTGCGCCTTAGCCTGGCTCTCATTCTTGCGGTGTGCCTTCAGGGCCTCCTCGAAACGCGGGCCACTGGCGCCAAAATCGGCCAGGATGCGCGAGGTAGGGCCGCTGCGTTCCTTGCAGGCTGCCAGGAACAGGTGCTCAACGGAGATGAACTCGTCTCCCAAGCGGTTGGCTTCGGCGGTGGCGTTGTCCATGAGGGACTTGAGCCGTGGCGTGATGAAGACCTGGCCGATGCCGGGGTTGATGTTGTAAGGCCTGCCGGCCGAGGGCGTGGCAGCGAGAACCTGCTCAACACGCTCTTTCATGGCAGCGGTGTCTATATTCATCTCCCCGAGCACTTCGGGCACGAGGCCCTCGGGCTGCTCGAGCAAGGCGAGGACGATATGTTCCGTATCCATCTGGGTGTGGCCGTAGCGCTGCAGGACCTCGAGAGCCCTCATGGCAGCGTCCTGGGCCATCTCACTGAACTTATCAAAGCGCATCATAGTCTTTTTCGGGTGCCTCTACTTTAGAAGTTACACTAACCTGTGCTACGAATCTATTATACGCCTGCTGTGCCAGGCCGCCATAAACTTGTCATAAAACGCAAGCCCCCGGAGCGCCTGGCCGCAGCAAGAGAGCCAGCGAGGGGATGGCGCGGGCGGTTGCCGCGCCATCCCCAATTGCCTTAGCTGGCCGGCACGAGTTCTTTCTTGCGGAAGACCAGGCCCTCTCCGCCCACGCTGCGGTCGGCATCAACCAGGATGATGTCGCCGTCCTTGAACTCGCCCTCCAGCAACTTCAGGGCCAGCTTGTCCACGAGTTCGCGCTGGATGGCGCGCTTCAGTGGCCGGGCGCCGAAGGCTGGGTCGTAGCCTTCCTCGGCGATACGCTCCAGGGCAGCGTCCGTCAGTTCGATGTCCATCTTGCGGTCGGCCAGCATGGCCCGCACGCGCTGTATCTGCAGCTTGACGATCTCCAGCAACTGTTCGCGCTGCAGCGAATGGAAGATGACGATCTCGTCAATGCGGTTGAGGAACTCCGGCCGGAAGTGGCTATGGAGCGCCTCCAGCACCAGTTTGCGCATGCGCTCGTCGTCCTGGCCGCCCAACTCGTGGATCCACTGGCTGCCGATGTTCGAGGTCATGATGATTACCGTGTTGCGGAAATCTACCGTCCTTCCGTGGCCATCGGTCAGCCGACCGTCATCGAGCACCTGCAGCAGGACGTTGAACACCTCGGGATGGGCCTTCTCGATCTCGTCGAAAAGGACCACTGAGTAAGGCCGGCGCCGCACTGCCTCGGTCAACTGGCCGCCCTCGTCGTAGCCGACGTATCCGGGTGGCGCGCCGATGAGGCGGGCGACGGTATGCCGCTCCTGGTATTCGCTCATGTCAATGCGTATCATCGCCTGTTCATCGTCGAACAAGAACTCGGCCAGTGCACGAGCGAGTTCCGTCTTGCCGACGCCGGTCGGGCCCAGGAAGATGAAGGAGCCGATCGGCCGGTTTGGGTCCTGCAGGCCGGCACGAGCTCGCCTGACGGCATTGGACACAGCCTCAACGGCATGGTCCTGACCGATGACGCGTTCCTTGAGGCGCGACTCCATACGCAACAGCTTCTGGACCTCGCTTTCCATCAGGCGCGATACGGGGATGCCGGTCCATTCGGCCACGATCTCGGCGATCTCGTCCTCAGTGACCTCTTCCTTGAGGAAGGCGCCATCCTTCTGCAACTCGGCCAGGGCTGCCTCGCGCTGCTCCAACTGCTGGCGCAACTGAATGAGTTCGCCATAACGCAAGCGAGCCGCCGTCTCCAGGTCGCCAGCGCGCTCGGCCTTCTCGATGCCGACGTGGACCTGTTCCAGGCGGTCCTTGATGTCGCGGATAGCCTGGATAGCCGCTTTCTCCTGCCGCCAGCGCCGCTCCGCCTCCTGCTGTTGTTCCTGCAGTTCGCGCACTTCCTCTTCCAGGCGAGCCAGCCGCTCCTTGGAGGCCGGGTCGGTCTCTTTCTTCAGAGCCTGCTGCTCGATCTGCAACTGCATGATCCGCCGGCGGATCTCATCCAGGGCCGTCGGCATGCTATCTATCTCCATGCGCAGCCTGGCCGCAGCCTCATCCACTAGATCAATGGCCTTGTCCGGCAGAAAACGATCGGTTATGTAGCGGTGCGAGAGCACGGCCGCTGCCACCAGGGCTGTGTCGCTGATGCGTACACCGTGATGCACCTCATAGCGTTCCTTCAGGCCGCGCAGAATGCTTATCGTGTCCTCCACCGTCGGCTCAGTGACGAGCACCGGCTGGAAGCGCCGCTCCAGGGCCGCATCCTTCTCGATGTGCTTGCGGTACTCGTCCAGGGTGGTGGCGCCGATGGTGTGCAACTCGCCTCGGGCCAGCAGCGGCTTGAGCATGTTGCTTGCGTCCATAGCGCCCTCAGCGGCACCGGCACCGACCACCGTGTGCAGTTCGTCAATGAACAGAATGACGTTGCCCTGCGACTCGGTGACCTCTTTGAGCACGGCTTTCAGCCGCTCCTCGAACTC
>DAOTVV010000109.1:0-9600 GCA_034436255.1 Anaerolineae bacterium | reverse complement strand
TGAAGGCCTGGAACGGCAGCGTTTCCGAGACCGCTTCGGCCAGGACCCCTGCGAGCGCTTCGGGCCAGCTGTAGCCTGGGCACAGGAGCAGGGGTTGCTCGAGGTGACCCCGGCTGTGATGCGGCTCACGCGCCGAGGGCGGCTGCTCAGCGATGAGCTCTTCCAGCGCCTGCTTCCCGACTAGGAGGCGATGGTAGCCAGACTGCACCAGCTTCCGCCGCGCCACAATCTGTGGCGGTCAGTCCGCATCGCTGCAACGGCGGAAGATTGGCGAACCTGTCAGCTTCGCTGACCAAGCCCCCACACGACACCACTTGAGTTCAAACAGGCCTTACTGCCCCACGTCGTACAGGCCCGGCAGCCAGTGATGGAAATTGTCGCCTGCCCGGACCAGGTGTTCGTAAAGCGAACGCATGAGGTGGTGCTGCACGTCGGCATAGGCCGGGTGGCCATAAAGGTTGTTCAGCTCGTAGGGGTCGGCTTGCAGGTCGTACAGCTCGTTGATGTCCGGAGGGTTGACGACCAGCTTGTAGCGCCGGGAACGCACCATCCGCTGGGGATAAGGGAAGTGGTGCCCGTGGAACTCAGCGAAGGCCAGATCCGGGGAGCCCGCCTCCGGCCAGGAGGACGCCGGATCGCGCAGAAGCGGCACCAGGCTGCGCCCATCGAGCCCCGATGGCACGGGCACGCCGGCTATCTCCAGGAAGGTGGGCATCAGGTCGGTGAGGACGACGGGCATATCGCAGGTGGCGCCGGCTGGAGCGGGGGCACTTGCGCCCCTGGCCTGCGGCCAGCGAAAGATGAGGTTGATGCGGTAGATGTCGTCGTACATCATCGGGCCTTTGTCTGCCAGGCGGTGGTTGCCCACGAAGCCACCGTGGTCCGCCGTGAAGCACACAGCGGTGTCGCCGGCGAGCCCCAGGGCATCCAGTTCGGCCAGGATGCGGCCGACCTGCTCGTCGATGAAACTGACATAACCCCAGTAGGCAGCGACGACCCGTTGCCAGGTGGGCCAGGGGTAGGTATCGAAGGCCCAGTGCTCGTTGTAGCGCTTATGCACCGCCGGCTTGCCGGCGAAGGTCTCGGCCATGGAGGGATGCCGCTGAACCAGGGCCGGGTCATAGCGGTTGAGCACCGCCTCAGGCAGGAAGTAGGGGAGGTGGGGGCCGAAGAACTGGCAGGCGAGGAAGAAGGGCTGGCCGGTGCGATGGTAGCGCTCGGCAAAGCGGCGCAACATCTCGAGGCTCCGCTCGGCCAGGAAGTAGCTGAAGCTGGCCTCGACGGGCGCGTCGTGCACGCCCATCATCGAGAGGGATGGCTTTCCGCTCGGCGTCACGCCGTGCACCTGATCGCGGACGCGGTACTGCGGCAGGCCGTGCTGGCGCAGGTAGGCCAGGTAATCGGGGTGGTCATGTGGTGGTGCCCAGCCGGGGTAGTGCTCGCCCTCGAAACCATAGTCTGCCGGCCCGCGCTCCACGCCCATGTGCCATTTGCCGACATTGCCACAGGCATAGCCTGCTGGCGCCAGGTACGATGGCAAGAGGCGCACCCTTTCCGGGATCTCCCAAGGGTAACCGATGTTGCGCTCGAAGTTGGCCAGCATGCCATGGCGGAAGGGTGCCAGGCCGCTGAAGAGGGAGACGCGCGCCGGCGTGCAGATGGCAGTGGTTGTGATAGCCTGGGTGAAGCGCACCCCGCCCGCGGCCAGGCGATCGAGGTGGGGCGTCTGGCACACAGGCGACCCGTAGCAGCCCAGCATATCGTAGCGCAACTGATCGGCGGTCAGGAGCAGAATGTTGTTCGGCATATTTCCTCCTCAGCGCATGGCAGGCGGTGAATCGTCTGGGCAGCGGCATCTGCTAAACGTCGCTAACTTGACGAAGGGCCAGCCGGTAGTATCCTGAGTTCACTCGCCTGAACCTGCGCCTCTGTTATCATCGAAGCACCCGGATGACACTGCTGCCGCAATCTCGTGCCGGAGCACGGGTGTCGGCGTCCCGGCCGGGCGGAACGGCACCCGCCAGGCTCACCCAGGATACCTCATGAACATGGGCCAGGGGAAGCGCGAGGCGTTCATTTCGGGAGATCCTCCGGCGCTCCGGCGATGTACAGGTCCGGGCGTATTTCTGCTATGATAGGCGATACCATCCAAGCAAGCATACGACTTCGCAGCGACCGTCGGCCATCGTATTGTGGCGAGGGCGGGCAGGGCTCGCCTACGAGGCGGTGCCGGCTTGCTCTTTGCGCCGCTGCTGGGACGGGTGGCAGCGTGCCGCCAGGGGCAGTGACAGCGCCGGCCGCAATTGCTGGCCTGCCGAGGGCGCGCATTGCCGGCCCGGCGGAAGTGAGGATGGCGGGTGCTGGTTTGCTCCGTTTGCCCAGGGCCACATCCGGCCTGGTGGCGCGAGTATCGGCTTAGGGATTGCTGGTTGACCGGCTCAAGCCCGGTGAGTTAGTGGCTGAGAGGCGACTATGAACGCGGAACAACTGTGGCAGACGGCTCAGGGAGAGTTGCAGATTCAGATGACGCCGGCCACCTATGATACCTGGCTGCGCAACAGCGAGGCCATCTCGCTTGAGGATCACACCTTGACTGTGGGGGTGCGCAATAGTTTCGTAAAGGACTGGCTGGAGAACCGACTGATCGTGCCGGTGCAGCGCACCGTCGCCAGCATCCTGGGTGAACCGGTCGAGGTGCGTTTCGTGGTGGCACCATTGCCCGCGCCCGATGCAGGCGAGGACAGCCTGCTGCGCAGCCAAAGTGACGAGAGCACGGCTGACCGCGCCGCCGGCGAGAGCCAGGCGAAGCCTCAACGGGCCCAGAAGCCGGCCAACATGCTGAACCCGCGCTACACCTTCGACAACTTCATCGTTGGGCCGAGCAATCGCATGGCGCATGCCGCCTGCCAGGCCGTGGCGGACCAGCCGGCCTCCGCCTACAACCCCCTTTTCATCTATGGCGGTGTCGGCCTGGGCAAGACGCACCTGCTGCATGCGGCCGGCCACGTCCCGCTGAAGCGTGGCTACACCGTGCTCTATGTCTCCTCGGAAGAGTTCACCAACGACATGATCAACTCCATCCGGGTGCACTCCACCGAGCAGTTCCGGGAGAAATACCGCAGCATTGACGTGCTGCTCATTGATGACATCCAGTTCATCGCCGGCAAGGAGAGCACGCAAGAGGAGTTCTTCCACACCTTCAACACCCTGCATGCCTCGAACAAGCAGATCATCATCTCCAGCGACCGGCCGCCCAAGGCTATCCCCACCCTGGAAGAGCGCTTGCGTTCGCGTTTCGAGTGGGGCCTGATCGTGGACATTCAGCCGCCCGATCTGGAGACGCGCACGGCCATCCTTCTTGCCAAAGCCCAGGAACAGCCTGTGCCCGTGCCCCGCGAGGTGCTGGACATGATCGCGGCCAAAGTGCAGAGCAACATCCGCGAGCTCGAGGGCACTCTCAACCGTGTCGTCGCCCATGCCACGCTGATGCGCACCGAGCTGACTCTGGCCATGGCGGAGCAGGTGCTGGGCGAGATGCTCGGCCCGGCGCGCAACGTCGGCATCCCCGAGATCGTGGAGGCGGTGGCCAAGTACTACCGCCTGCGAACCGAGGACATCATGGGCCGTAGCAGGCGAGCCGACGTGGCGATGCCGCGCCAGATCATCATGTATATGGCCCGCAGCGAGACCAACGCTTCCCTGCCGCAGATCGGGGAGGCTCTTGGCGGGCGCGACCATACGACCGTTATGTACGCGCATGAGAAGATCGCCGACCTGATCGAGCGCGATCAGCAGATCCGGCGCGACATCACCGCCATCCGGGAGCTGCTCTACAGCCAGAAGGCATGAGCGGCGCCCGAACGGCGCCTGGGCGGGGTCATGAGTTGAGCCAGGGCGCGCCAGCGGTTGTCGCCGGCGGCGCGGCGTGCTAGAATGAGATAGGACAAACGTTCGGTCCGGGATTGCACAGCAGCTTCGCTGCTCAGGGGAGGCGAGCATGTACCAGCACGTCGTCATCGTCGGTAACGTAGGGCGCGACCCCGAGATGCGCTACACGCCTAACGGCGACCCGGTGACCAACTTCAGCGTCGCCGTCAACCGTCGCTGGACGGGGCGCGACGGCCAGCCACAGGAGAAGACCACCTGGTTCCGGGTCAGCGTGTTCGGCCGCCAGGCGGAGACGGTGCATCAGTATCTTACCAAGGGACGGCTGGTGCTGGTGGAGGGCGAGGTTGACGCTTCCGCCTACATTGCCCAGGACGGGACGCCACGGGCATCGCTCGACTTGCGAGCGCGGAACGTGCGCTTCATGGGCGGCCGCGGTGAGGGCGCCGCTCCCGCCGAAGGCGACGTCTTCGCCAGTGGCGAGGAGTTCGCTCAGGGTGGCGCTCCGGTGCGTAGCGAGCCCCGCGTCGCTCCCCGGCAGCAGCCGGCCGCAGGCCAGCGTGCGCCGATGGCAGGCGCCCCTGAAGCGAAGGAGACTCCTGAGGTTGAGCCCTTTGACGAGGGCGACATTCCTTTCTAGGTCCAGGGCTTGCCCTGCCGTAGCGGCTTCTTCCTGGGCCCGGCTTGCTGGGGCATGTGTCCTCGGGCAGGAACGGGCCCTTGCAGCATGATGGTTGCGATCAGGGTTTAGGAGTTAGTACATGAGCGCCGGTTTGCCAGGGTCAGCGGATGTGCTGCGCCAGTTGCCACCCTTGCCGCAGGTGCTGGCAAGGGCCCTCGAACTCACCCGCGATCACCGCTCGCGGCGTTCAGAACTGGCCCAGGTTCTCTCGCTCGACCAGGGTATGACCGGCTACTTCTTGCAGATGGTCAACTCCGCCTACTACGGCCTCCCCAGGCGCATCACGTCCCTCGATGAAGCCATTGGCTACCTGGGCTACGAGACGGTGGAGACGGTTATCTTCGCCCTGGCCGCCAGTAGCACCCTCTCGCAACCTGTCCCTGCCTACATGATGGAACGTAAGATGCTCTGGCAGCATTCCGTCGCCGTGGCCGAGGGCAGCGACTGGATCGCCCGCGAACGGCACATCAGCCCACGCTCCGAGGCCTATGTCGCTGGCCTGCTACACGACGTGGGCAAACTGGGCCTGAACCTGGCACTGCACCGCCAACCGGCCTGGGACGAGGAGACCAAGCCCGACGACGCAAGCGCCGCCGATCAGGCCGTCTGGACGGAGGTGGAGCGCCAAACCACCGGGCAGGACCACGCCGAGGTGGGAGCGATCATCGTGCGTAGCTGGAACCTGCCCGACCGCGTAATCGAGGCGGTCGCCTGCCACCACGAGCCAGCCAAAGCGCGCCTCGACCCCACGTTCACGGCTGCTGTACACGTGGCCAATGTGGCTGCGCTCATGGCCGGCATCGGCCTGGGCCTGGATGGGCTGCGCTATGCCCTGGATGGCGGAGCGATCGAACTCCTGGCCTGGACTGAGGACGACATGCAGAGGCTCATCGGCCAGATGCAGTCGGCTGTGGAGCGGGCCGAGGAGATATTGCGGGTGCGGGGCTAGCCGCCGTCCAGCAACAACAGGCTAGCCGGCTGCCCTTCCCAACGCACTGTGAAGGCCCTCGCCTGAAGGCTCAGTTGCCGTCCGTCCTCACCCGTCGCGGCGTAGGTTGCGACCTCGCCGGGGGTGGCAGTTACCGGGCAGGCAGTGCCGATGAGGTCGGCTGGGCTGGCACCGAGAAGGGCGGCAGCGGGTGGATTGGCGTAGCGGATCGTGCCATCGGGACCGGTGATGAGCAGGCCCTGGTTGATGTGCGCGGCGACGGCGTCCAGAAGCGCGGCGAGGTCGCGGCAGCGGGCGGCCTGCCGCTCGAGCGCCACCATGCGGCGTTGCTGCTCCACGGCAAAGCTGATAGCCCGTTGCAGCAGGCCAATGCCGAAGCGCCATTTCACCAGGTAGTTCTGCGCTCCCTCTTGCATGGCGCGGATGGCCGTTTCCTCGTCGTCCTGGCCGCTGAGGACGAGGATCGCTACTTCTGGTGCCTGCTCTCGTATCCTCTGGATCGCCGCCACGCCCTGGCTATCGGGCAGGGAAAGGTCGAGCAGGACGGCGTCTATCCCCCCTTGCTGCAGGCGCTCGAGCGCTTTGGCCAGGCGCTCAACGTGCTCCAGGTTGTAGTCCGCGCCAGCCTCTGAAAGGGTGACACGCAGGAGCAAGGCATCGCCCGGGTTGTCCTCCACCAGCAGTAACGAGAGCCTTTTCCCTTCCACCGTTGTGCCCTTTCCGGCCTCTCGGCCGGTGCTCCCCCAGAAGAATCATCCGCCCGGCAGCGTGGCCACGCCGAACCAGAACTCGCTCAGAGTTCGCACCGTGGCCAGCAGTTGCTCGAGCCCGACCGGCTTGGCTATGTAGCAGTTGGCGTGCAGTTCGTAGCTGCGCCGCACATCCTCCTCCGCGGTGGAACTGGTGAGCACGACCACGGGTATCTGGCTCAGGCCCGGATCGGCCTTGAGTTCGCGCAGCAGTTCATGGCCGCTGAGGCGGGGCAGGTTCAGATCGAGCAGTATCAGGTGCGGCCTGGCAATATCCTCGCCTGCTTCGCCACGCAACCAGGCCAGAGCCGACAGGCCATCCTGAACAACGGTGAGTTTATGCGGCAGGCCGGCCTCTTGCAAGGCCTCGCGCATGAGGCGAGCATCGCCCGGGTTGTCCTCCACGAGCAGTATCCTGGCGGTGCCGACGCGGCTGCCGAGAGTGGCGGTAGCGCCATCAGGACGCATGCGCTTCCTCCTCGCCGGCCGGGATGGTGAAGCAGAAAGTGGAGCCTTTCCCTGGCTCGGATTCGACCCAGATGCGCCCGCCGTGCCGCTCGACGATCTTCTTGCAGATGGCGAGGCCGATGCCCGTCCCTGGGTATTCCTCGTGTGTGTGCAGGCGCTGGAAGATCTGGAAGATGCGCTCGCTGAACTCGGGCGAGATGCCGATGCCGTTGTCGCGCACACGGAAGAGCCATTCCGGACCCTGCCGCTCGGCCGAGATGTGCACTTCCGGCCTGCCCTCGCCTCGGAACTTGATGCCGTTGGCGATGAGGTTCTGGAACAGGCGCGCGATCTGGGCGCCATCGGCCACGATCGTGGGCAGAGGGTCGTAGGTGATCAGGGCGTCGCTCTCGGCGATGCTTGCCTGCAGGTTGACCAGCGCGATCTTGAGGGCGTCCTCGGCTGAGATGAGGTGCGGCGCCTGGGCGCGCGTGTTGACGCGCGAGTACTGCAGCAGGTCATCAATCATGGCCTGCATACGCGTGGCGCCTTCCACGGCATAGCGAATGAACTCGTCGGCATCGGGGCCTAGCTTGCCCCGGTAGCGGCGGGCGAGCAGTTGCACGTAGGAAGCCACCATGCGCAGAGGCTCCTGCAGGTCGTGCGAGGCGACGTAGGCGAACTGTTCCAGGTCAGCGTTGGAGCGGGCGAGTTCGGCGGCCAGGTGCGGCAGTTCCTCCTCGGCCTGCTTGCGCTCGATGGCCATCGCGATCTGAGTCGAGACGAAGGCGAGCAGGTCGAGGTGTTGGGCGTCGTAGGTGGAACATGCGGCATCGCCGCTGGCCGCGGCGGCTGGGCCGGAGGCGTAACAGTAGACGGCGAAGGCGCCGATGACGCCGCGCTTCAGGCGCAGGGGCACGCCCAGGTAACTGCTCGGGCAGGGCGCCGCCTCGGCTGGTGGCGGGGCAGCGGCGCTGGCCAGGCGCTGCAACTCCTCGCCGCCGGCCAGCAAGGGCTGGCCGCTGTCCAGTACCTGCTTCGTGGCGGCGTGCACATAGGGGTTGGGAGCGGCGGCCAGAAGGCCGGGCTGGTGCTCATCCACCAGATAAGGGTATGTCACCTGATCGTGCTCGCTGTCGTAGAGGGCGATGTGGATGTTGCGCACGGGCATGAGCGTGGCCGTGATGCCATGGATGAAACGGAAGAGTTCCTGCAGGTCGTCCGCCTCCAGGGCCGCCTGGGAGATCTCGTAAAGGACGGAGCGCAGACGTTCGCTGTAGAGACGGTCCGTGACGTCCTGGCCGATGGCGAGCACGCCGGTGATGGTGCCGGCGCCGTCGCTGAGCGTCTTGTTATACCATTCGATCTGGCGGCGCTCGCCGGCTTTGGTGAGGATGGCGTTGATGTTGCTGCCGGGCCCGGGCGAGGCGCCAGGCAGGAACAGGCGGCGCACCTGTTCGCGTTCCTCAGGCGGTATGAAGAGTTGGAACCAATCCTGGCCCTGCGCCTCGGCCAGGCTGTAGCCGGAGACCTGTTCCATGTAGGGGTTGAAGCGCAGGACACGCCCGGCCGTGTCCAGGACGAGCATGATCACCTGGGCGGTGTCGAACAGGCTGGTGACGAAGTCGCGCTCCCGGCGCAGGGCTTCCTCGGCCTGCTTGCGCTCGATGGCCATGGCCGCCTGGCCGGCGAAGGCGAGGAGCAGGTCCACGTCGGCCTGGCTGAAGTTGCCATTGCCCTCGCCTTCCTGCTTATTGATCGCCTCCAGTGCGCCGACGACGCGACCGCGCCCGACCATGGGGACACAGACGAGGGCGACGCTGGGGAAGCCCACCTGAGCCGCCACCTGGGCGTAGAAGCGCGAGTCCTTCGATGGGTCGTTGACGACGAGCGGCTGCTGGTGCTGGACGACCCAGCCGACGATGCCCGTCCCGATGGGCAGGCGGCGGCCGAGCAGGCTCTCGCCGGCGCCGCCGTGGACGACGGTGAACTCGAGTTCCTGGGTGGCCTCGTCATAGAGCAGGAGCGAACCGGCCTGGGCCTTGACGATGCTCACCGCTTTGGCAAGCACTTCGTTGAGCAACTGGCCCAGCTCCAGCTCGAAGGCGCCGTCCGCGCCCAGGTAGGTGGCTTCGAGGGCGGCGATGCGCGCCTTGGCGCGGGCGAGTTCGGCGCGCAGCTGCTCCAGTTCCTGTTGCCTAGGTTCCGGCGCCGGCACCGATGGCTCGCCGGCAGCCCGGGGCGTCGCG
This sequence comes from Anaerolineae bacterium, assembly GCA_034436255.1. Taxonomy (GTDB): domain Bacteria; phylum Chloroflexota; class Anaerolineae; order DRVO01; family DRVO01; genus DAOTVV01. Next base: position 639 of record DAOTVV010000109.1, on the reverse strand, counting down.
CTTTCCGCCAAGTCCGACCTCCGCTTGGGGCTTCAACCCATGTATCGGCAGGGCGAGGCCAGGGCTGTAGGGCTAACAGCGGTCAGCGAGGAGGACGGTAACACAGATGAACACCGATGCGGCAGGGAATGGTTACGGGAACATAGATGGACACCGATGGGCACAGATAAGAGCAGGCACGTGAAGGTAAATATCCCTGTCCGATCGGCGTTTATCTGCGTGTATCCGTGTTCATCTGTGTTCCTTCACCTGCGGTCACGGGGACATAGATGAGCACCGATGGGTGAGGAGGGGAGGACGGGGACACAGATGAACACCGATGGGCACAGAAAAGAGCAAGCACGTGAAGGTAAATATCCCTGTCCGATCGGCGTGTATCTGCGTGTATCCGCGTTCATCTGTGTTCCTTCACCTGCGGTCACGGGGACACAGATGAACACCGATGGGTGAGGAGGGGAGGACGGGGACACAGATGAGCACCGATGGGCACAGATGAGAGCAGGCAGGTGAAGGTAAGTATTCCTGTCCGATCGGTGTTTATCTGCGTGTATCCGCGTTCATCTGTGTTCCTTCACCTGCGGTCACGGGGACACAGATGAACACCGATGGGTGAGGAGGGGAGGACGGGGACACAGATGG
>DAOTVV010000108.1:0-3028 GCA_034436255.1 Anaerolineae bacterium | reverse complement strand
CCTTGCACCTCGGGCCAATGGCTGCTAGTATGAACACGACTGGCTGAGACGGAGAAGAGTAGGCGAGGCTGAGGTCGCCAGGGAGGCCGGGCCGTAGACTGAGAGCCAGGCCAGGCAGAGGCTCGCCGAAGTTCGCTCCTGAGCCGAGGGGTGAAGGTGCAGCGGCACAGACCCGTTGCATTGTGTAGCCTGCTCCGGCGGCCCTCCGTTATCGGGGCGCCCAATAAGCCGCTGTGGCGGCCGTTGGGGCTGAGGGGGCCGTGGGTCAGCAAAGCTGACACGGGTCAGCAAAGCTGACACCTGGCCAATTAGGGTGGTATCGCGAGGCCGTTGACCTCGTCCCTAAGGACGGGCCAGCGGCTATTTGTTTCTCGAGGAGGAGGCCTGAGATGGCGAACCTGGAGGACGTTCAGAGGCGAGCACTTGCCGAGCTGGCGTCGGCCGCCGACAGCGAGCAACTCGAGGCCTGGCGCCAGAAATACCTGGGCAGGCGTGGCGAACTGACGCTCTACATGCGCAGTATCGGCGGTTTGCCTGCTGAGGAGCGGCCTGCAGCTGGAGAGGCCGGCAATAACCTGCGCCGTTTGCTCGAACAAAGCTTTGCCGAGCGGCAGGAGTCGGTGCGCCAGATGGAATTGGCGCGCTCGCTGCAGGCCGAGGCGATAGACGTCACGCTCCCGGGACGGCGGCCGGTGGTTGGCAGCATCCATCCGATCACGGAGACGCTCAGGCGCATCCGCGACGTCTTCGCCCAGCTCGGTTTTGAGGTGTTCCGCTCACGCGAAGTGGAGACGGACCTGTACAACTTCGAGCTCCTGAACATGCCGCCGCACCATCCGGCACGAGACATGTGGGACACGTTCTACATCAGCGAGAACGTGGTCTTGCGCACTCACACCTCGCCCGGGCAGATCCATGCGATGCGCGCCTACTGCCCCGAGCCGATACGCGTCATCCTGCCTGGCAAGTGCTACCGTTACGAGCAGGTAACGGCCAGGCATGAGTCCGAGTTCCACCAGGTGGAGGGCCTGGCCGTCGGCCACAACATTACGCTTGCCGACCTGAAGGGGACAATGACCGCCTTCGCCAAGCAGATGTTCGGGCAGGAACGCACGATGCGCTTCCGTGGCGGCTACTTTCCTTTCACCGAGCCGAGCGTGGAGGTGGACATGGACTGCGCCCTCTGCCACGGCAAGGGTTGCAGGGTGTGCAAGAACACCGGCTGGGTCGAGATCGCCGGCGCCGGCATGGTGCACCCTAACGTGCTGCGCAACGGCGGCTACGATCCCGTCGCGTTCAGCGGCTTCGCTTTCGGTATGGGCGTGGAGCGCGTGGCGATGCTCCTGCATGGGATCGAGGATATCCGTAGCTTCTTCACCAACGACCTGCGCTTCCTACGCCAGTTCGGCCAACTGCTTTGAGGGAGGAGAAGGCACATGCTAGTACCACTTAGTTGGCTCAAGGAGTACGTGGAAGTAACGCTGTCCCTCGAGGAGTTGGTGGCGCGCCTGACTCTTGCCGGCCTCGAGGTGGCCGGCATCGAGCGCATCGGCGAGACTTGGAGCCGCGAGCACGTCTTCGTCGGGCAGGTGCTCGAGGTGCAGCCGCACCCAAATGCTGATCGGCTGACGCTACCGTTGGTGGATTATGGCCGGCCTCAACCACTGCGCGTCGTCACCGGCGCGCCCAACATTCATGTAGGCGATCGAGGGCAGAAGGTGGTGCTTGCCCTGGCCGGGGCACGGTTGATTGATGGCCACAGCGAAGAGGTGCGCTACGTCACCCTTAAGCCGAGCAAGATACGCGGCGTCGCCTCGGAGGGCATGGTCTGCTCAGAGAAGGAACTGGGTCTCTCAGACGAGCACGAAGGTATCCTGATCCTGCCGGATGATGCCCCTGTCGGCATGCCGCTCCAGGATTACCTGGGCGATGTGGTGCTGGACATTGAAGTGACGCCGAATATGGCGCGCTGCCTGTCCATCATCGGTATTGCCCGCGAAGTGGCGGCCCTCACGGGCCAGAAGCTGAGGCTTGGCGAGCCCGAGATGGAGGCGTGCGGCGAACCAGCATCAACCCAGGCCGAGGTCGAGATCGCCGACCCGGACCTGTGTTCGCGCTATTGCGCTGCGGTTATCAAAGGCATCAAGGTGGGGCCATCGCCCTTCTGGATGCGGCGGCGGTTGAGCCTTTGCGGCGTGCGTCCGATTAACAACATTGTGGACATAACGAACTATGTCATGCTGGAATGGGGCCAGCCGCTGCACGCGTTCGACTACAATCTCCTGCATGGGCGGGGTGGACAGACGCCGCCAGCAGAGAAACCGCTGATCCGGGTCCGCAGGGCCGAGGCAGGCGAGCGCATGGTGACGCTCGACGGTCAGGAGCGGGTGCTCGACCGGGACATCCTGCTGATCACCGATGGCAGCGGGCCGGTAGCGGTCGCTGGCGTGATGGGCGGCCTGCATTCCGAAATCACGGATGAGACGCGCGATGTGCTTCTCGAAGCCGCTGCCTTCGACATGCTGGGCAACCGCATCTCCTCGGCGCGGCTCAAGCTTGCCTCGGAGGCCTCGTCTCGCTTCGGCAAAGGCGTGCCGCCTTCGCTGGCGCCGAGGGCGGCCCGGCGGGCGGCCGAACTGATGCGCCAGTTGGCAGGCGGCCAGGTTCAGCAGGGCCTGATTGACAACTACCCTCGCCCGCAGCCCAGCGTGGCAGTGACGATGCAGCCGGAAAGGGCGCGCAAGGTGCTGGGTCTGGACATTGGCGACGACGATATGGAGCGCATCCTGAGGTCGCTAGAGTTCGCTGTGCGCCGCGATGATGATATTTGGTCCGTGCAGGTGCCCGACCACAGGCTGGACGTTGGCATTGAGGAGGACCTCTACGAGGAGATAGCGCGCGTGCACGGCTACGACCGACTGCCGGCGACGCTTCTGAGGGACGAACTGCCTCCTCAGCATGATGACTCCTCCCTGCGGGGAGAGGAGTTGGTGCGAAACGTCCTCGCCGCTCTGGGGCTGCAGGAGGC
>DAOTVV010000107.1:0-7834 GCA_034436255.1 Anaerolineae bacterium | reverse complement strand
TGAGATTGGCGGGCGGCGGCCGCATGCCGGCTCTGCTCGTCATCGATCGGAACGGCGTGGTGCGTTACGAGCACTATGGCAAGTCAATGCGAGACATCCCCTGGAATGCGGACATTATCGCCGTTCTCGATGAACTGAACCGGCAGCAGCCGACCAGTGACACGTCCCGACCATAGGCCCTCCGACAAGCATCCTTGGGGGCAATCTTTCGCCGCCTGACTGCCGGCGGGGGCCACTCCGCGTCAGACGTCTGGTTCACTTGCTCGGCCGCGCGGAAAGGCTATAGTTGTCGCCATGGGTCTGTGTTCGCTTCGTCAGACGGGTCGGCCAGGAAGCTCTGGGTGAACCTATGTCTGGGACCGGCGGGGTGGCGTCGCTGAAACGTGCCGCCGCTCTCTATGCGATTCAGTTCGTCGAGTCCGGTATGGTGATCGGCCTCGGCGGTGGCTCGACAGCCGCAGAGGCGATTGCTGCCTTAGCCGAAGGGCTGCGTTCCGGCAGGTTCCATGATGTAGTGGGAGTGCCTTGCAGCAAGCGGGGCGCCGCCCAGGCAACGAGTCTTGGCATCCCGCTGACGGACCTCCGGTCGGGCCAGATGCTCGATCTGACCATAGACGGGGCTGACGAAATCGCCCCTTCGCTGGACCTCATCAAGGGTGGCGGCGGTGCCCTTCTGCGCGAGAAGATCATCGCTCAGGCCAGCCGCCGCCTTGTGATCGTCGCCGACAGCAGCAAGCTCTCCCCGGCTCTGGGAACCAATCACGCCCTGCCGGTCGAGGTGCTTCCCTTTGGCTGGCTGAACCAGCGAGGGTTTCTCGAGTCTCTCGGCTGCCAGGCTCGCTTGCGTCGTGACAATCGTGGCAGGCCCTTCCTCACCGACCAGCGTAACTTTGTTCTCGATTGCCACTTTGGCCCTATTGCTTCCCCTTATGACCTGGCGTGCAGGCTCGAGCATCGAGCAGGCGTCATTGAGCACGGCCTCTTTCTCGGTATGGCCACTGACCTTGTCGTTGCCGGGCCAGATGGGGTCAGGCACAGGAGGCTCGAGTCGGCCAGGTCACAATAGCCAGTCTCACTTCATCAAGCGATGTCAGTGGAGCTTTATAGAGAGCTGTTAAGGAGTAATGCTATGCAAGCGGGTCTCGTAGGGTTGGGCCGAATGGGTGGCAACATGGCCAGGCGCCTGGCGGCGGCCGGGCACGATCTCGTCATCTACAACCGTACTGTCGCCAGGGCACGGGAACTGGCTGCCACCCAGGAAAGGCTGGTAGTCGCTGAGACCTTGGCTGACCTTGTTGGCGCTCTCCCTGCCCCTCGTGTCGTCTGGGTGATGCTGCCTGCCGGGGAGCCCACCGAGTCGGCAGTCGCCGAGTTGTCAGGCTTGCTCGCACCGGGCGATGTCATCGTGGACGGTGGGAACTCCAACTACAAGGACAGCATGCGCCGGTCCGAGGCGGCGGCTCTTTCTGGCCTGCATTATGTGGACGTGGGCACGAGTGGCGGTGTATGGGGCCTCAGCGAGGGCTACAGCCTGATGGTCGGTGGTGAAAGTACCGCTGTCCAACAGATCAGGCCGCTGCTCGAGGCTTTGGCGCCCGCGCCAGACAGGGGCTGGGCTCACGTAGGCCCGAGCGGCGCCGGGCACTTTACCAAGATGGTCCACAACGGCATCGAATACGGCCTGATGCAGGCCTATGCCGAAGGCTTCGAGATTCTCAAGAGCAAGACCGAATTCTCGCTTGACCTTCACCAGGTGGCCGAGGTTTGGCGCTATGGCAGTGTCATCCGTTCATGGCTGCTGGACCTCGTCTCAGCCGGTCTTGCCGAGGACAGCAGCCTGCGAAATGTCCGTGGCTGGGTGCAGGACTCTGGCGAGGGCCGATGGACGGTCGCCGAGGCCATGGCTAACGACGTTCCGGCGCCCATCATCACTATGTCCCTGATCATGCGCCTGGTGAGCCGTCAGGATGAGAGCTACGCTGCCAAGCTTCTGGCGGTGATGCGTCAGCAATTCGGCGGACATGAGGTCAGGCCCGAATGAGCAATGTCACATTCGACGCCGCGCCAACTCTGTCAGCGCCCCTATCTGACGCCAGTGCCACAGGAGCACCCGTCATAGTCATCTTCGGAGCTTCTGGAGATCTCACCCGCCGCAAACTTGTCCCTGCTCTACACAGCCTTCTCTGTGAGGGGCTCTTGCCGGGGACGACGCGCGTCGTGGGCGTTGGCAGAGCACCTCTCACCGACGACGAGTTCCGCGATCAGTTATATGAAGGAATCCGCGAGAACGCTCGTATCTCGCCAGATTCGTGCAAGCTGTGGCCCCACTTCTCGCAGCGGTACACATTCCTGTCAGGAGACTACGGCGATCCGGACACATATTGGCGTCTTAGCCAGCTTCTCGCCGAGGCTAGACACGAGGGCGCGGCCTATGCCGGTTGCCTCTACTACCTGGCTACCCCACCGGAGTTGGCCCCTCTGATCATTGCCCACCTCGGGCGTTCAGGCCTGAACCATGTGGAAGGAGGCTGGACGCGCATAGTCCTCGAGAAGCCCTACGGCCATGACCTCGAGAGCGCCCGGGAGTTGAACCGGCAGGTGCACTCGGTCTTCGACGAAGACCAGGTCTATCGCATTGACCATTACCTGGGCAAAGAGACAGTCCAGAACATCCTGACATTTCGCTTCGGCAACGCCATATTCGAGCCCCTCTGGAACCGGAACTACGTTGCCCAGGTGCAGATCACTGCCGCCGAGGATATTGGCATAGGCAACCGTGGCCCTTATTACGACCGCGCCGGGGTGGTGCGGGACATGTTCCAGAGCCATTTGCTGCAACTGCTGGCCCTCACCGCCATCGAGCCACCGGTAGCCTTCAACGCTCAGGCGCTGAGAGACGAGAAGGTCAAGGTCCTGACCGCGGTCCGGCCACTTCACCTTGATGATGCTCTCGTGGGCCAATACCGTGGCTACAGGCAGGAACCTGGCGTCGCCCCAGATTCGACCACGCCCACTTTTCTATGCGCTCGCCTGGGCATTGAGAACTGGCGCTGGCAAGGGGTCCCCTTCTACGTGCGCACCGGTAAGTCACTGGCGAGCAAACTAACTACGATAACCCTGCAATTCCGACAGGTGCCGCACCTGCTGTTTCCGGAGCCGAACGAGTTGAGCCCCAATCGGCTGTGCCTGTGCATCCAGCCCAATGAAGGGATACGGCTGAGTTTCCAGACAAAACTGCCCGGCGCCGGCATGCGCTCGTCTACAGTAGAGATGCAATTCAGTTACAGCAGTCGTTTCGGGGAGCGGGTGCTGCCCGATGCTTACGAGCGCCTGCTCCTCGACGCCGTCCAGGGCGACGCCTCCCTATTCGCCCGCAGCGACGAGATTGAAAGAGCCTGGACACTCGCCGACCCCATTCTCAAAGAACTGGAGCAGCAACGCCAGCAGCCGCCCGCATTCTACGAGCCGGGCACCTGGGGCCCGAGTGAGGCCGCTGCCTTTATCGCCCCCTCTGGCTGTGATTGGTTCGCAGACTCAACGTCCCAGCAGCCGGAGGGCCTGACCGTCGTCCCCAAGGCCATATGATCGGCAGCAAGCCTCGACCCCGGCCGCCTCGGACGATGCCCGGCCGCATGAAGGGAAAGGACCTGGCCGAGCATGAGGCTATCCGCCGCCGCCTGATAGGGGTGCTGAGCCTTCTACTGCTCATTGTGGCGCTTGGTACGGCGGGCTACATGCTCATCGAGGGTTGGCCGCTGCTTGATGCCGCTTATATGACCGTGATCACGATCACCACGGTTGGCTTCGGCGAGGTGCATCCGCTCTCGACAACGGGGCGAGAGTTCACGCTGGCGCTCATCGTGCTCGGGGTCGGCACGGTCGCCTATGGCCTTGGTACCATAGCCGAGTATACGGTCGTGACTGGGTTGCCCCAGTCTCTGGAGCGCCGTCGGAGACGCCTGATGCTGCAACAATTGAGAGAGCACTACGTCATCTGCGGTTTCGGCAGAGTGGGCGAGCAGATCGCCAACGAATTCGCCGAATTGGGTGTGCCCTTCGTCGTTATTGATGAAAACCAGGCAGCCCTGTCCCGGTGCGCCCAGGCCGGCTTCCCCTATTTGGAAGGCGACGCAACGGACGACAAGGTGCTGCAACTCGCCCACATTGAACGTGCCAGGGGCATCCTTATCGCCCTCGATTCAGACTCCGAGAACCTCTACGTTGTCCTCTCGGCCAGGAGCCTGCGCGCCGACCTGCCCATTGTGGTGGCGGCTGAGCAGCCGTCGTCGGAGGCGAAGATGCTGCGGGCCGGAGCCAACCGCGTCGTCTCTCCCTATGCTCTGGGCGGCAGGCGCATGGCTGCCATGGCTCTGCGGCCAAACGTCGTCGAGTTCCTGGACCTGGCGCTTCACACCAGGGACCGTCAACTATGGATTGAGGAGGTCGAGGTCACCCGAGAGTCTCCTCTCGCCGAACTCACGATTGAACAGGCACGCCTTGGTGAACGCACCGGCGCACTAGTCCTGGCTCTTATTTCACCCGACGGCAGGCTCATCGCCAACCCGCCCTCAGATACACGGCTGGCTACTGGTTCGCGGCTCATCACGTTAGGCAGCGGCAACCAACTGCGGGCCTTTTGCGATCTGGTGGCCAGCGGCACCTGCATCCTTCCCGATGACTGACCGGCTGTTCGCTTGCGACGTTAGCAGCACGCTTCCTGGTTGGATGAACCAGACGCAGTGTACCGCATGGGCGGTTCCAGCCTGCCACCTGGCACTGCCGAGAGCGGCGTGGGCTCACCGCCAGCAGCCAGGGCCAGCTGCAACCCTCCTGGTGGGTAGCCCATGATCCGTGACCAACCGGGGCGGCACCGGTTTTACCCCAGGCTTGCCACTGAGCGAGACCCCGCACACCCGGCACAGTTCGGCGTCTGGCTCAAGCATCACGGGCTGGTCGGGTCCATTGTCCTCATTCTGGCGCTCATTCTTAGCGGCTGTGCCGCATGGCCTGTAAGCTCGCCTGCCGACCAGTACGCATCTGAGGCCAAGAGTCTCGCGGCCGGCTCCACCTTCAATGTGGTCAGCTGGGAGATCACAGCCGTCAGCGACCTCGCAATCGCGAGAGTGCAGGAGCCAGAGGTTGACTACACGAGTCCACAGGCGAAGGAGCTCGTCCTTCGCTACATGCAGAATGCCGTGAGCATCGGCCACCTCGAGGCAGAGATTGAGCGCCTCGCCTCAGGGCAACCACAGGCTGGAGATCCGCCTGGGGGTCTGGAATCCCTCCAGCTCGAGGCCAACACTCTGCGCATGGAACAGGCACAGCTGCGACCGCGGGCCGAGCGCATCATCGAAGCGCAGGTGGCGGACACAATCCGCCGGGAACACGCTGGATGGTTCGGCCAGGCCTGGCCGCCGCCTGCCTTTGAGTTCACGGAGCCGCCATACTATCTTGTGCTGTCACCTCGTAACGTCATCGAGTTACGCCTGGGCCTGTTCCTCAGGCCTGACCTCAGCCTGCAGGCGCGCGAAAACCTCGAGCAGACGATGGAGCGGGTTCTCCCCAACACCAGCGCTCTGGTCACCGGCACAGGTGGATTCTCCAGCTGGCCGGCCATGATCGTTGACAGGGCCTCGCTCAGCTGGGTGCTTTCGGCCGTCTCGCACGAATGGGTGCACAGTTACCTGGTTGGGTACCCGCTCGGTTGGCACTATGGTGACAACTCGGAGGTCGCCGCCATCAACGAGACGGTGGCGGACCTCGTTGGGGACGAGATCGGGCAAAAGACCCTTGAACGCTTCTATCCTGAGATTGCAGCGCAGGAGTCGGCCTCCGGCCAGGAACGGGCACAGGCCAGCCGGCCCGGTGTCAGCAATGGCTTCGACTTCAACACGGAAATGCGCTTGACACGACTCAGAGTGGACGAACTGCTCAAGCAAGGGGAGATTACCGCCGCCGAGCAATACATGGAAGAGAGGCGCCTCGTTTTCGTCGAGCATGGCTTCTACATCCGTCGCCTGAACCAGGCTTATTTCGCCTTTCACGGTTCTTACCGGACCAGTTCGGCAGCTCCGCCGGCCGACCCGATCGCCCCGAGGTTACAGACCTTGCGTCGCCTCAGCCCATCGCTCGCGGGCTTTCTCGCCCGGGTAGAGATGGTGTCCAGCCTCGATCAGCTTGAGCAGCTGGTGCCAAGCCCGTGACTGGGTCCTGGTGTTGAGCCGGGCCGGTCCGTTGGCCGCTCCAGATCAGCTGCTCCAGACACGGCTCACAAACGACCTGCCGCTCCCTCTCGGCGCACCTGTGCGCAATGCGCGGCAGTGCGGACGGCGTCAGGTCATGGGGCTGGCGGCGTTGATTTTGCCTCCGGCATCTCTTATCCTGGCGGTAGTCCAGCACTTGAACCGGACGGCACGACTTGGCGCTGGGTACGGGCGCTGTGCTCCGCCCCTACGAGCCTCGGCCGTGGTCCGATGAGGATCGTGGCGCACAGATAAAGGGAGGGCCGCCTTTCTCCAGGCCCAGGGAGGTCCTGATGGCAGAGTACGGAGTAGGTGTGGTTGGGACAGGCTGGGTAGCCGGCGAACACATGCGGGCTTGGCATGCCAACCCGCACACGAAGCTGGTCGGCGTGGCCAGCCGCACGGTAGAGGGGGCGCAGCGCAAAGTCGCCGAAGTAGGCATCCCCTGCCGCGTCTACGACAGCTACGAGCAACTGCTGGCTGACCCAGAGATAGACATCGTGTCTGTCTGTTCACCGCCGGACCAGCATGTGGAACAGGCTGTAGCCGCTGCTGAGGCGGGGAAGCACATCTGCCTTGAGAAGGCGATCGCCCTGGACCTCGACAGCCTGCGCCGGCTGCGCGATACGATCCGCCGCACCAAGGTAAAGACAGTCGTTTCCTTCGTCCTGCGCTGGAATCCAATGTTCGAGACGATCAAAGCCGTGCTGGCCGACAATGCGATCGGCCACGTCTTCTACGCCGAATCGGACTACTACCACGGTATCGGACCCTGGTATAAGCAGTTCTCCTGGAACATCAAGAAGTCCGTCGGTGTGAGTTCCCTGTTGTCAGCCGGGATTCATGCCGTGGATGCGCTGCGCTGGTTTGTGGGCTCGGAAGCCACCGAGGTGCATGCTTACTCGGTCCGCGGCAATGGCAAGCCTTTCGACGTCTACGAGTACGATCCCACAGAGGTCCTGATCGTCAAGTTCGCCAACGGTGCCATTGGCAAGGTGGCATCCTCAATCGAGAACAAGATGCCCTACGTCTTCAACCTGTTCATGTTGGGCAGCGAGGGCAGCATCCGCAACAATGAAATCTGGTCCAAAGGCAAGTTCCCGGGACAGAGGGACTGGGTGCGGGTGCCCACCATATTGCCCGACAGCGGCGATGTCACCCATCACCCGTTCCAAGCAGAGATTGACCATTTCGTGGACTGCATCATCAACAACGTGGAGTCACATACCAATGTCGAGGACGCCGTGAAGACCCATGAACTTGCCATGGCGGCCGATCTGTCCGCCGCCCAAGGTGGGACGGCGGTTAGGCTGCCGCTGCTCTAGCAGCGCCTCACGTCATGATGGGCAGGTCGCTGCCGCAACCTGCCCGTTCACCGTCACGTGTTCCCTTGGCACACGGCAGGCGCGCCGGTGCTTGGCCCCAGCACAATGCTGCCGGTGAAGCCCCTCGCGTCCAGATGACCCCTAGATCAGGCCTCGATCAGGCCTAGATAAGGCAGCAGTCCAGGTCAAGCAGTTCGGCGATGCGCTCGATCGTGGCGCTGTGACTCCCATATGCCAGCGCCTGATGATGCGAGCCGCCAGCTAGGC
>DAOTVV010000106.1:0-8754 GCA_034436255.1 Anaerolineae bacterium | reverse complement strand
AGAAAGGAACTCGTCCTCACCTGGAACAAGGGCAAGAAAGGCAACCTGCGTGCGGCACGCGCTTTCGAGGCCCTGGCAACCTGGTGGAAGGAGCAACAGCATGCCCCTACCGGCTGATTTCGTCTTCAGCCAATCATCTTTGCAGGATTATGTGGACTGCCCGCGCCGCTTTCAGTTGCGCCACCTGTTGCGCCTGCCCTGGCCGGCCGTCATCGCCGAGCCCTACCTGGCCCAGGAGCGGCGCTCGCAGGCGGGCGAATCCTTCCACCTGCTGGTGCAGCGGCACCTGCTCGGCCTGCCACCAGAGAGCCTCCGGCCGGCGGCGGAGGAGAGCGACCTCAGCCGCTGGTGGGCCGCTTACCTCGCCTGGGCGCCGGCCAACCTGCCTCGCCGCCATCAGGCTGAACTGGCACTGTGCGCGAACCTGGCCGGGCGCCGCCTCCTGGCCAAGTACGACCTGTTGGCCTGGGAGCCTGGCCGCTTCGTCATTGTGGATTGGAAGACCGGCCGGCGCCGACCGAGTGACGGCGAGTTGCGCCCCCGCCTGCAGACAGTCGTGTACCGCTGGTTGCTTGTTCAGGCTGCGGCCCAGTTCAACGATGGCAGCGCGCCACAGCCAGAACAGGTGGAGATGATCTACTGGTTTGCCGAACACCCCCAGGACCCAGCCCACTTCCCTTACGATTCAGCTCAGTATCAGGCCGACGGCGCCTATCTGCAGCAGCTGGCGTGTGAGATCGAGCAGGCCTGTGCCGAGGTGGACGCACCTTTGGCGCTCAGCCGGGAGCAGCGTCGCTGCCTCTTCTGCCCCTACCGCTCCCTGTGCGAGCGCGGTGCCAGCGCCGGCCTGGATGAGGATTGGGAGGGGAGCGAAGTAACGCCCGCGTTCGACCTGGATTTCGAACAGGTGGCGGAGATCGCCCTTTGAGCCTGCCCCGCTTCCGTTGGTCCGAGCCCAACCCGGTCGCCGTGCCGGCTGGCTTCCTGGCCGCCATCGCCGGGCCGGAACTGCTTGCCCAGGCCCTCATCCGTCGCGGCCAGCGGCATGCTGCTTCGGCGCGCGCTTTCCTCGACCCCGGGCTCTACTCGCCCACCCCACCCTGGGAGCTGCCGGACATACACCCGGCCGTGCAGCGCCTGGAGGAGGCGCTGCAGCAGCGGGAGCGCATTTGCGTCTGGGGCGATTTCGATGTGGACGGCCAGACGGCTACGGCCATCCTCGTCTCCGCTATGCGCTCCTTGAGGGCTGAGGTCAGTTTCTACATTCCCGTGCGGGCCGAGGAGACGCATGGCCTGAGCACGACCGGCGTGCAGCGCGAACTTGCCGCCGGTGCCCGCCTGATGATCACCTGCGATACGGGCAGCTCGGACCTCGAGGCCATCGCTTATGCCCGCCGCTGTGGCCTTGACGTCATCGTCACTGATCACCACGAACTGCCTCCTTCACGGCCTCCCGCCCTGGCCTTGGTTAGCTCGCGGCTCCTGCCTGGCGCCCATCCTCTGCGCGAGCTCACCGGCGCCGGCGTCGCCTACAAGCTGGCGGAGGCGCTGCTGCAGGCAGCCGGTTCCTCCCTTGCCGCGAGCAGCTCCCTTGACCTGGCCGCCCTCGGTCTGGTGGCGGACCTGGCGGTGCAACGGGCGGACGTGCGCTACCTCACCCAGCGGGGCCTGGCGTCGCTCCAGCGCGGCGAGCGCCCAGGCCTGGCAGCCCTGATGCAAGTGGCCGGGTTGGAGCCGGGCCGGTTGAGCGAGGAGGACATCAGCTTCTCTCTCGCTCCCAGGCTGAACGCCGTCGGCCGCCTGGCCGATGCCAGCCTGGGTGTGGAGCTGCTCCTGACGCCCGACGAGGGCCGTGCGCGCGCGCTCGCTTCGCGACTTGACGCCCTCAACAACGAACGGCAGTTGCTCTGCCAGCAAGTGTTCCAGGCCGCCCAGGCCCAGATCGAGCGCGAACCGGCACTGCTGGAGCCACCCGTGCTTATCCTCGCCCACCCCGCTTGGCCGGCGAGCGTGATCGGCATCGTCGCCAGCCGGCTGGTGCAGCGCTACGGCCGGCCAGCCGTACTCATCGCGAACCCACCCGGCCAACTGGCACGAGGCTCAGCGCGCTCGCTGCCCGGCTGCGACATTGTTTCGGCAATCGCAGCGACGGCAGCTTCCGAGAGAGGCCTGCTCGCCAATCACGGCGGCCACCCGATGGCGGCGGGCTTTTCCCTGCCGGCTGAGAACCTCGAGGCTTTCAAGCGTGCCCTCATTGCTGCCGTCAAGCCGGCCGAGCCACCGACGTTGGCGCTAGACGCCTACCTGCCGCTAACGAACCTCACCATGGAATTGGTGAGCGAACTCGGGCGCCTGGCCCCCTTCGGGCCGGGCAACCCGGCGCCCGCATTCGTCAGCCGTGGCCTCGTACTGGCAAGCCATTCCGGCCTGGGCAGGCACGAGGAGCACCGGCAAGTCATCGTGAGCGATGCCGCCGGCAATCATCACCGCGTCCTCTGGTGGCAGGGGGCGGATTGGCCGCTGCCCTCCGGGCCATTCGACCTGGCCTACTCCGCCCGTCTGAGCGATTTCCGCGGCGAGCGTCAGCTTCAGGTGGAATGGCTCGACGCCCGGCCGGCTGTGCCGGACAAGCTCGACCTGGCCCGTGCCCCGGTTCGCTACCGCGTGGTAGATTGCCGCAGGGACGATCAGGCCGCGGCTCGCCTGGCCAGCCTGTGCCGATCGCAGGCGGTCCAGGTATGGAGCGAGGGCCCGGCCTCGCTGCCGCAAGGGGTCGTGGGCAGGAGCCGGCACGAGCTTCAGCCCGCTGAGGTTTTGGCCATCTGGACCGTGCCCCCGGGGGAAGAGGAACTGCGCACCGTTCTTGAGGCAGTCTCTCCCCGTGAGGTCTACCTCTTCGCCAACGACCCGGGGATGGATGAGGGGCGCGCCTTCTTGCAGAGGCTCGCCGGCCTGCTCAGGTATGTCCTGCAGCAGCGTGGTGGCCAGGTCAGGCTGGTTGAGTTGGCCGCCGCCACGGCGCAGCGCCCAGCGGCCGTGCTCGCCGGGCTGGAATGGATGGCTGGCAAAGGCATGGTCGCCTTCACCAGGCAGGGAGAGTCCCTGACCATGAGGGCTGGCGGCACGCCGGATGCCGGGCGCCAGGCAGCGGCACAGGCTCGCCTCACGGCGCTTCTCGCCGAGGTGGCCGCCTACCGTGCCTACTACCGCCGTGCCGCCAGCGAGGCGCTCCTGCCATAGCTGGGGGGTCATGCCGGCTGGAATCGCCCCCGCCCCGGGGCGGCCGTCACGGTCAGACGATGCGGGGTTGGGCCGGGCCGGCGCCGATGTGGTGCTCACGCAGGCGCTGGCGGCTCCAGGTGCCTGAGCGCCGCCACCACCACCTCTGGCAGCGCCGGGTGGATGTGCATCGCTGAGGTGACGCTGCCGGCCCTGGCGTCCCCGGCCATGACCGTTACCACCTCCTGGATCAGCATCTCCGCGTACGGCCCGAAGATGTGAAAGCCAAGGATGCGCCGGCTCTCCCTGTCCACGACTGCCTTGGCAAAGCCGTCGCTCTCCAGCATCGCCTCGCCGCGGGCCACCTGGGTGTAGCGCCCGATGCCGACCAGGACGTCGTGCTTTTGCCTGGCTTCCGCCTCCGTCAGGCCGACGGAGGCTATCTGCGGATAGGTGAACACTGCATGAGGGGCGAGGCCATAGTCCATCGCCATTCTATCCGCCGGCGCGTGACCGCTGTTGTGC
This sequence comes from Anaerolineae bacterium, assembly GCA_034436255.1. Taxonomy (GTDB): domain Bacteria; phylum Chloroflexota; class Anaerolineae; order DRVO01; family DRVO01; genus DAOTVV01. Next base: position 5,010 of record DAOTVV010000106.1, on the reverse strand, counting down.
CAGGCCAGGCGCGCTTCTTGATTGGCGACATGGATGAACATCTCCCGGCCGGTGATGTCGCCGACGGCCCAGATGCCTGGGGCACTCGTCTGCATGTACTCGTCCACCACGATGAAGCCCCGTTCGTCCGTCCGCACGCCGGCCGCCTCCACATCGAGCAGATCGGCGTTAGACTGCCTGCCAGCAGCGATCATCAGGCGTTCGGCCCGGAACTCGCGCCTGCTGCCGTCGCCAAGGTCCTTTGCGGATACGGCCACGCCAGTGCCGGCCGCGCTCACCTCCAAGGCCTGGTGCCGAACATGGATCGCCATGCGGCTTCCCAGCCGCTGCATCAGGGCGGCCGAGATCTCCGGCTCCTCCTGGGGCAACAGGCGCTCCGGTCGCTGCAGGATGGTGACCTCGCTGCCCATGGCCGCCAGGAAATGGGCATACTCACAGCCTGTATAGCCACCGCCGATGATGATCACGCTCTCTGGCGGGCGCTCAAGCCTGAGGATGGACTCATTGGTGAGGTACTCCACCTGGTCCAGCCCGGCGATCGCCGGCAAGCGCGGGCGGGCGCCAGCGGCGATGAACACCCTCCTGGCGCGCAGCCTCTCGCCTCCCACCTGCAGCTCTCGCTCGCCTACGAAGCGCCCCTCCTGTTCGTACAGGTGTACCCCACCCTGCAGCAGCTGCTGCCGCAGCCGGGCCTGATGGTCGCTCACCCGCTTCGCCATGCGGCCCATGATCGCCGCGAAGTCCACGCGTTCCAGGCGCAGGTACACTCCGAGCCTGCTCGCTTCCTGCGCCTCGACGATCCTATCCGCAGGCAGGATGAGCATCTTCGAGGGGACGCAGCCGGTGTTGGGGCAGGTGCCGCCGAGTGGGCCCTTCTCAACCACGGCGACGCGCAGCCCTTCCGCCAGAGCATAGCGGGCCAGGCCCGCTCCCGAGCCGGAGCCGATGATGATCACGTCATATTCGCGTAGCGAGCCTGCCATCGCCTCTACCTCCCGTAGCCTATCCTGGGCGGGCACCACAACAGGATTATAGGGGAGCGGTGGGCGGCGTCCACCGGCCTCTGGGTGGGCGACGGTGGTGAAAAGCGGCCACTTGGCGTAGCATTGGACAAAGCAGGAGGGTGTGCGGTGGCTAGCGGTAGGATCCTGGTGATTGACGACGAGGCCCCGATCGTCGAACTCGTCTCGGCCTATCTTCGCCGCGAGGGCTACGAGGTGCTCACTGCCAGAGATGGACCCTCCGGCTTGAAGGCGGCGCAGACGATGCAGCCGGACCTGATCGTACTGGATGTCATGCTGCCCGGCCTCGGTGGGCTCGAACTGCTCAGCCAGCTTCGCCGGGACTCGAGCGTCTATGTCATTCTGCTCACCGCCCGCGCCGAAGAGACGGACAAGGTCGTCGGCCTTTCCATCGGAGCGGACGACTACCTGACCAAGCCCTTCAGCCCGCGCGAACTTGTGGCACGCGTGCGGGCGGCGCTCCGGCGCCTCAAGGGTGAGATCGCCCTGGCCGATGCCAAGGCGCTCAGCTTCCGCCATCTGCGCCTGGACCTGGGCGGCCGGCAGGCCTGGGCCAGGCAAGAGGATGGGCAGGAGCGGCCCCTGGACCTGACGACGATGGAGTTTGACCTGCTCAAAGCCCTCGCGGAGCATCGCGGCCTGGCTCTGAGCCGAGAGCAGCTGCTCCAGCTTGTCTGGGGCTACGACTACTTCGGCGACGACCGGGTAGTTGACGTGCACATCGCCCATATCCGCCAGAAGCTGGGCAAGGCCGACATCATCGCCACCGTGCGGGGCGTCGGTTACCGCTTCCAGGATGAGCCGCTGTGAACTTGCTGCGGCTTGTCCGTCGCCATCTTTCGCTGAAGCTCTTTCTCTCCTACCTCTTCGTCGTGCTGATCGGCATGGGCGTGCTCAGCCTGGCGCTGGAGGCGGCGCTTCCCCAGACCTTCGAGCGGCACATGGGTATGATGGCCGGCATGATGGGCCAGGGAGCCAGGCAACACCAGCAACTCTATGCCGGTTTTCGCGCTGGGGCGAGCGAGGCCCTGCTGCTGGCCGGGATAGTGGCCCTCTTCCTGGCTTCGATACTGAGCCTGATAATCAGCCAGCAGTTGATCACGCCGGTGCAGCGGATGATGCTCGCGAGCCAACGCATCGCTGAGGGGCACTACGACGAGCGGGTGCCCGTTCCGGGCCAGGCGGACATGGATAGCCTGGACGAACTGGGCCGCCTGGCGCTCAGCTTCAACCAGATGGCCGATAAGCTCGAGCGCACGGAGAGCATGCGCCGCGAACTGATCGGCGACGTCGCCCATGAACTGCGCACCCCATTGACCAGCCTCAAGGGCTACATGGAAGGTCTGATGGACGGCGTACTGCCCGCTGAACCGGCGACCTACCAACGCATCTACGCTGAGGCAGAGCGACTGCAGCGCCTGGTGCAGAGCCTACAGGAGCTAAGCCGGGTGGAGGCGCGCGCATTCGACCTCAAGCTGGAGCCCCTGGAGCTAGGGGAGGCGATCGCCGATGCGGTGGCCAACCTGAGCCTTCAGTTCGAGGAGAAGGGGGTGGCCTTGAGTTCGCAATGCACGCCCGGGCAGATAAGAGTGCTGGCCGATAAAGACCGCCTGCAGCAAGTGCTGCTCAACCTGCTGGGCAATGCCCTTCAGTACACGCCCGAGGGCGGCCATGTGGAAATCTGCGCCGCTCGCCAGGGGGATGAAGCAGTGGTCACGATCGCTGACAGTGGCATTGGCATCGCCCCCGAGCACCTGCCGCACCTCTTCGACCGCTTCTACCGCGTGGACCGCTCGCGCTCCCGGGCGTCTGGCGGCAGCGGCATCGGCCTGACCATCGCCAAGCACCTGGTGGAGGCCCAGGGTGGCCACATCTGGGCCGAAAGTGCCGGGCCTGGCCAGGGCAGCCGTTTCAGCTTCACCTTGCCCCTCGCTTCCTGACGCGGCAGCGAATCCTTAACCGAAACTTCACACAACCCACAACATTCCTTCATGCGTTGCTGCCATAATCGCAGCTGTACCAGGCATAGAGCCTGGCGAGAAGGAGACATGGTTATGATGGGTAGATGGTTCTTCTGGGGCATGCCCTACTATGGGGGCGGCCTTGGTGTGGGCGGAATGCTGTTTGGCTTGCTGGCCGGCTTGCTCGTCCTGCTGGCTCTGGCGGCCATTCTCTATTGGCTGTTGCGCCGGGCGCCCCGAAGCAGCGTCGCCAGCACTCCGGCAGTGCCGGCGCTTTCTCCCCAAGAGGTGGCCAGCCTGCGCTACGCTCGCGGCGAACTCACGCGGGAACAGTACCAGCAATTGCTCGCTGACCTGAACCAGCAGGCATAGGCCCTCGCTGCTTCTGCATCCGGCGGAGCCAGAATCTACAGGGTGGGGCAAGCGCAGAACGCTTGTCTCACCCTGTCCCTTTCTGGCGGCCGGCCAATCACCTTGCGACAGGCTACGTCTACCGAAGGTGCTGCTTACCAGAGGCGGCGCAGGGTCTCGGCGCTCGCTATGATCTCGTCGGTGGGGTCCTCGTCGCCCGTCTCAATCTCGATACTGATCCAGCCATCGTAGCCGATGGCCTTCAACTCGCGGATGACGCCCTTGACGTCCACGATTCCGGCGCCGATGGCGACGCAATCGTGGGAGCCGACCGCAGGCACATCTTTGAAGTGCACGTGGATGATGCGCTCGCCCAGCGCCCGTATTGCCTGCACGGGGTCGCCACCTTGGGCGGCCAGGTTGCCCGTGTCCAGGTTGGCACCGACCCACTTCGGGTCGCCCTGGGCGATGGCCGCCTGGATGTCGGCCAGGCTTTCATGGCCGTTCTCGAAAGCGGCGCGCACGCCGTAGCGCGCGCAAAGTGTACCCAGGTTGGGAACGGCAGCTGGCGAGAGATGCCCGGCGATGATGGGGGCAGCGAGGAGCATGGCCGCCTGGTACACTTCCTCAGCGGCAAAGGGGTCGGCTGCCGGGTCCGGTACGCCGCCAGCATAGGCATTGCAGGTCATGCCGCGCTCGGCCAGGTGCCGGCGGATAGTGCTGGCCAGTGCCGGCGTCAGTTTGCTGGGCGGGGCATGTGGCGTCCACAGTTCGATACCATCGAGGCGGGCGGGCGCCAGCCGTTGCAACAGGTCCTGAATGGTAGCCAGGGTGTCGCTGGCCTCGATCTTCCTGGCGGCCAGGCCCCAATCAATCTCGCCCGGGTAACCGAGTTTGTCGGCGACGTAGCTTGCCGTCACACATGATAGCTTCACAGTTGCCTCCTATCTCAATCTGAGCATTCGCGCAGCGGCGCGAATGGTCTCACCCATGGCCACGCCAGATGCTTCGCCGGCCCGGCCCGCCTTGCTCGCGATGATAGCGCCATCCGCTCAGGAAGCCGGCCTCAGAAGACGCTCGAAGGCGTCCATGGGCAACTCCTCGAGCGTATCCACCACCAGGTCCGCCGCCAGAGACGAGTGCGAGGAGCGCACGGCGATCACGTGCATGCCGGCGCGGCGCGCGGCCTCCACTCCGGCGGGCGCATCCTCGACCACCACGCACCGCGCTGGGGCCACCTCGAGCCTGGCCGCTGCCGCCAGGAAGATATCAGGAGCAGGCTTGCCGTGGCGCACATCCTCGCCACTGACGCTCGCAGCGAAATACTGGCGGACGCCGAGGGCATCGAGCACGGTCTCGACATTGGCCCGCGGCGCCGAGGAAGCGACCGCCTGGCGCCAACCCTCCTCGCAAAGCCTTGCCAGCCAATGGGCGACGCCCGGCAGCAGGATGACCCCGCGCCTGCGGACAAGTTCGCGGTAGCGCGCTTCCTTCTCACTTGCGATGCGCTCCACTTCACTATCCGCCAGGTCCGGCCCAAAGAAGCCGCGCAACACTACGTCGTTGCGCTGGCCAAACGAACGCAGGAATTCCTCGTAAGTGATCGAGCGGCCCTCCGCAGCAAGGGTCGCCTGCCAGGCCAGCCAGTGGTGCTCGGCCGAGTCCAGCAGCGTACC
>DAOTVV010000105.1:0-5784 GCA_034436255.1 Anaerolineae bacterium | reverse complement strand
CGACAAGACTGGAAGATGACTCTCTGGAGGGTATGGATGAAACGCATCGCAGTGCTCACGAGCGGCGGTGATGCCCCGGGCATGAACGCAGCCATACGTGCCGTCGTGCGCGGGGGCATTGACAAAGGCTGGGAGGTTGTCGGGGTCCATCACGGTTTCCAGGGGCTGGTGAACGGCGATATGCAGTTGCTGGGCAACCGTGACGTTGGCGGCATCATGCAGCACGGTGGCACCATCCTGGGCAGTGCTCGTTGTCCCGAGTTCCGCACCATCGAGGGCCGCACTCTCGCCCTGCGCGAACTTGCCCAGCACGGCATCGAAGCGGTCGTGATCATCGGCGGTAGCGGCTCACAGCAGGGGGCTCAAGCACTCTCGGCCATGGGGTTCCCGGTCGTTGGCGTGGCCAGCACAATTGACAACGACCTCTACGGGAGCGACATCACGGTAGGCGTGGACACGGCGCTCAACATCGCTCTGGAGGCCATTGACCGCCTGAAGGTCACCGCTTCGTCCTTGCAGCGTGCCTTCTTGGTGGAAGTGATGGGACGCAACTGCGGCTACCTGGCGCTGATGTCGGGCATCGCTGGCGGTGCTGAAACCATCGTCATCCCCGAGGTGGAAACAACACCGGAGAAAGTGGCGGCTGAGATCCTGGACGCCTATAGGCGCGGCAAACCTCACGCCATAGTCGTCGTTGCCGAAGGGGCGCGCTACAACGCCAAAGCTCTGGCTCAGTACTTCGCGGAGCACCAGGAAGAGGTCGGTTTCGAACTTCGGGTCACCACCCTGGGGCATGTGCAGCGCGGAGGAACCCCGACCGCTGCCGACCGGCTGCTGGCCACGTCGCTCGGTACCGCTGCCGTTGAGGCTCTGGCCGCCGGCCAACAGGGAGTGCTGATGGGCCAGATCAAGGCAGAGGTGCGAGCGACGCCGCTCGACGAGGTTGTTGCGAAGAAGAAGCCGCTTGACCTGGACATGCTGCGGCTGGCAGGGATCCTGGCGCGCTGAGAGCGTGACAACGGGCTTGCCCTGCCTGGCTCCGCTTCACGGGTGAGGGCAGCGAACGGGGAGAAGCGAGACAGCGAACTGGCACGGAATCTGCGACAAGCGGACGTGCCAGTTCGCCCACGCGTTGGCGGTGCAAAGTGGCTGCCCGGACGTCTCTATGGGTGCGGGGTGCACGCCGACAGCGATGCATGAGAACGCTGGAGGAGCTAGATGGGCTCGCAGTCGTGCGACGTTCGCGGCTTTTCCCCTGGGGCAACGGAGGCGCGGCCTGTCGCCGAGACGGATGCAATGCCACTGCGCCTGCTGGTGGTTGCCGAAGAGCCGACCAGAACGGAGTTACGCCGGTTGCTGCAGCCCATCGCTGACCGCTGGCAGGTTTGCCATGCTGCCAGTAGTGAGCAGGCTGCGGCAGAGCTGCAACGGTCACGATTCGACGTCATCGCGAGCGAGGCGAGTTTGGTTGACGGCGATGGCGTGGCTCTTCTTCGGCAAGTGCGCGCGACTCGCCCACACATGGTGCGCCTGCTGCTATCCCGTTCCTCGGCGGATCAGGCCTTGCTGCGATCAATAGACGCGTGGCACCAGTATGTGCCTTTGCCCCTGAGTGGGCAGTCGCTTCTGCCTGCTCTGGCGCGTGCGCAGGCTCTCAGCACGCTCCTTGCTTCGGAGGTCCTGCGGCGGGCGGTAGGGGAGATGGAATCGTTGCCGGCGATGGATGTCTCTTACCGCCAGCTGCTGGATGAACTTCGCTCTCCTGAGCCCTCGGTGCGCCGAGTCGGCCAGATCATCGGCGGCGATATCGCGTTGAGCGCCAGGATATTGCAGCTGGTGAACTCGGCTTTCTTCGGTTTGCCGAAGCGCCTTTCCAATCCTTCTGAGGCAGTCATGCTGCTTGGGCTGGAGACCGTCAAAGCTCTCGCTCTGGCAACCAACATCTTCACCTATTTCGATCGGACCAGCGCCAGGGTGCTGCCACTGCCTGCCATCCGCGACCATAGCACCAGCGTCGCTGCTCTGGCTAAGACGGTCGTGCGCCAGGAGGGACTGGAAAAGAGCACGCTGGACGAGGCTTTCATCTCCGGGCTACTGCACGATATTGGCAAACTGGTACTGGCCGCCCAGTTGCCGCGCGACTACGCTCGAGCGATGCTACTGGCCGGTGAGGAGCGACTGGAGTTGGTGGAAGCTGAGAGACGGATTTTCGGCGCGAGCCACGCGGAGGTCGGTGCTTACCTCTTGGGGCTTTGGGGCTTTCCTGAGGCGGTTCTGCAGGGAGTGGCATTCCATCACAGTCCGAGCCGGAGCCTCACGGCCCAGGTGGGCGTGCTCACCGCCGTTCACGTGGCCAATATCGTGGAGCATGAGGCCTACCCGGCCAACCGGATTGCCGTCCCGCCGCACTACGACAGTGACTATCTCAGGCAGCTCAACCTCGAGGACCGGCTACTTACCTGGAGCAGCACCTCCTTGAAAGGAACATTCTAGACGTGCCGTCGGGATGTGAGCCAAGCATCGAAAAGGGCTTCAGCCTTCGGCCGGCCGCTTTGTCCGACCGCCAGGCCCTAGTTGAGTTCAACAGCCGGGTTCATCACAGCCGAGAGGACGCCCCACCTGACGAAGGCATCGGCTTCTGGACGGACGACCTCATCAGCGGGGCGCTACCCGGGTCTGCGCCAGGCGATCTCCTGCTTGTCGAAAGGAACGGCGGCGACCAGGCAGTTTCGTGTATCGCCGCCTCCCTGTGCCTCATTTCGCAGCAGTGGACCTATGCTGATGCTGGTGCCAGCGTTGACTTCGGTGTGGGCAGGATAGAGTTGGTCGGCTCGGACCCTGCCTATCGCGGTCGCGGCCTTGTGCGCGCACTTTTCGGTGCCGTGCATCAGCTGAGCCGGGGAAAGGGCGAAATGCTTCAGGCCATCAGCGGCATCCCCTACTTCTATCGCCAGTTTGGCTATGAGCGGGCGTTGGAGATGCCAGCGGGGCGCGGCTGCCACCCAGCACGCGTGCTGAGCCTGGGCGAACCCGGCGTCTATCGGGTGCGCCCGGCCGAGCCGGCGGACCTGGCCTTCATTCGGGAGTCAGCCGAGCGCATGGCCAGGCGTTACCTGGTCAGCTGCCGCCGCGGCCCCGAATTGTGGCGCTATGAGCTTGATGGACGCAACAGAGCCAGCTTTATCGCATCGCGCCTGGCCGTGATCGAGACGGAGGACGGGGTTCGGGCCGGCTTCATGGCACATAGTGCCGCGGTCAACCCTCCACGAAACACCAGCATCAGTGTCGAACTCTTCGAGATGGAGTCCGGCCACTCGTGGACCCAGGCCGCCCAGGCGGCCCTACACTACCTGCGCAAGGTGGGGGAGGCCAGCACGAGGGGCGGCAAGGCTCGTTTCGATGGCATACATTTCTGGCTTGGGGAGACGCACCCGCTCTTCCAGGTAGCTCCATCTATGCTGCCGGAAGTCCTGGAAGGTGGCTGCTGGTATATCCGCGTCGAGGAGCTGCCAGCGATGCTGGCCCATCTTGCGCCGGTGCTGGAGGCGCGCCTTGCTGGTTCCATCCTGGCGGGCTACAGCGGCGATCTCTTGCTCAGCTTCTACCGTTCCGGTGTGCGTATGGCGTTCCGCGACGGCAGGCTGAGCGCGGCAGTGCCGTGGCAGCCTCAGCCGAGCCGACGCGACTACACGCCCGATGCCCATGGACACGCTGGTTTCCCTGACCTTGTGTTTCTCAAGCTGCTCTTTGGCTACCGCAGCCTGAGTGAACTCCTGTATGCTTTCCCGGACATCAAGGTCCATGGCGACGAGCCGCGGGCGTTGCTTGAGATACTGTTCCCCAAACGACCGAGCCTGGTCTGGCCCCTCGCCTGATCAGCCCTCCTGTATGCAGGACGCAGCCAGCAGCACGAGAGAATCCCGTGCTGGCAGGTTCAGCGAAGCCCCCTGCCGTACTTCTCAAGCAGCCTCCTGAGATTGCCGCCGAGGATGAGGCGCTTGTCCGATTCGGGGATGCGGGCGTACAGCACCGGTCCGAGCCCCCAGCCTATCGGGTTCCAGGTAAGATCCGACCCGAAGACGATGCGTTCCGCGCCCACGGCCTGGACCCAGCGCTCGGCAGAGGCAAAGGTGTGCAAGGGGCAGCTTCCGACGTACAGGTTGTCAACTTTCCTGATGACCGGGATCGCAGACTCGCTCGTGTGGCCGGTGATGAAGCAGGCACGTGGGAAACGGAGGCAGAGATCGAGCAAGCGCTCGCTCGGTCCCCAGTCGTGGTTCACGATGATGCAGCCGTGTTCATCGGCGAACGCGCAGGCCAGGTCCACGTTTGGTCCTAAGGTGTCGTAGCCTTGCAGGTGAGGATGCAGCTTTAGGCCACTGAGGCCGATAGCCAGGCCGCGTTCCATCTCCCGGTGCATCTCCTCAGGAGAGCGGTTCAGGTTCACCATGGTCAACCCGAGCAGCCGGCCGGGGTACTGGCGGACAGCGGCCGCCACCAAGTCGTTGCCGTAAGCCTCGTCGCCATTCATGCCGGCATTGGCGAAGAGCACCGCCAGGTCGAACCCGAGGCGGTCAAGTTCGGCTACGATGGCAGAGGCAGGGTTGTCGGGCACGTAGGAAGCGTAGAAGCGGCCCAGGTGGCCGTGGCCGCAAGCAAAGTGCTGGCCTGCGAGGGAGGCGTTGCTGAGCGCCAAGGCGTGTAGGCTGTCCACCGGCTCAGGGAAGGTGACTGCCGGTTCGGGCAAGGGGCCGGCCCAGGACAGGAGCTGGCGCAGGTTATTGCCGGCGACGGCTGCACGGTCATCAGGTGTAATGGCGGCGCAATCCAGTTGGCCACGGGCAGCGGCGGGATTGCGCGTTGGGAGGCCGGTGCCGAAGAGCAGCCGGTCGGCACCCCAGTTACGGCAGATGAACTCTACGGCGTGATCGAACCAGAGCGAAGAGAGGTCCACTCTTAGGTTTGGGCAAGAATCCAGAGCCTGAAACAGGAGACGCTGGTTGCGGTTCACACGCGTTTCGCTGACGATCACGGGCAGGTCTGGGTAGGCATGGCAGACGCGGCTCACTCCAGCCCAGTCGGTCATGTCGCTGGCAGGATCGCCGACCAGGCCATTGGGGCTGATGAAGATCGGCACGCGTCGCTCTGCGAACGGAGCCAGCCAGCTATCGTCGGCCCAACTGCCGAGGCTGAAGCGGTAGTGCATCGGGTAGAGGAAGAGAGCACGTACGCCGCGCTCCTGCATCTCGGCGAGAAAATCCTGGGAGGCGGGCATCTCGCGGGTGGCCGGCGGGAGAGCTACCCAGGCCGGCAGCAGGCGCTCGCAGCCAGCGATAAGCTGTTGCAGCTGTTTGTTGCCGTCCACGGGGTGCTGCTCTCGGGCCAGGCTGGCGACGACCAGGGCCTCGTGGATGCCATGGTGGTCCATGGCCGCGAGAAGGCCCTCGGCCGTGATCGGTGTCGTCCCGTCCCAGGCATTGAAGCGCCCCATGCAGCAGTTCGCGTCGAAGTAGCGCATTGTGGTCATGTGTTTCCCTCGTTCCGGCCTGGTCCTGAGAATAGACCGGGTCTGGCCGGCTGGTTCCCGCGCCGGCCATTCTAGGTCTGGTGGGAGGAGGCTGCAATGGCGGGGAGGGCAGGGCGCGAGGGAGCGAGGGGGCGAGAGACCGGGCAAAGGGTGACCGGCTAGCTTGCCTGCCCTGGGAGGTAGACCGTAACACCCGAGCGTGCGCCGGTGGCCTCGCGGTGCACTCCCAGTTTACTAGACGGCTGCCTCACCCTGCA
>DAOTVV010000104.1:0-30253 GCA_034436255.1 Anaerolineae bacterium | reverse complement strand
CTTTCATCACCCCATGGGCGGCCCGCTTTCGGCGTCGTGCCGACCCTCCGGCGCGCGTGGTGCGCGACTATGAGCGGCGGCTGTGGCAGCTTTCAGCGGAAAACCGGGCGTTGCGCCAGGCTGCCGCCAACCTGAGGGCTGACCTTGCCGCTACACGACGCGAACTCGCGGCCTGGCGCGATGTCGGCCTGTGGAGGGACGAACTCTTGCGTTCGCCCGGCTGGCGGATCCTGCGCCTGCTCCAGCTGATGCGCCGGCGGGTGGCGCCGCCTGGCAGTCGGCGCGACCAGTTCCTCAGGCGCCTCTTTCGCCAACCTGGCAGCCAAAGTTAAGGCGCAGGCGGAGTGCGCTGCTGGTCCTGCCCCTGAGCCTTGGGTCCGGGGCAGGGGACTGTCTTCACCGGCCCCTTGGTAGCCTGTTTGTACTCCAACTGGCGCAGGACGGCGAGCACTATGTAGACCATGACTGTGGTGAACACGGCGAGGATGTAGAGGCCGGCGCCGGCCGCTGTCCCCAGAGCAGCGCTCGTCCACAGGGCTGCGGCCGTCGTGAGCCCGGAGACGTTCCCCGATTCCTTGCGCAGGAGCGTGCCAGCGCCCAGGAAGCCGATGCCGACAACGATGTTGGAGGCGACGCGATCGGGGGTCGTGCTGCCAGGGAAGCCATAGAGGCTGATGATCGTGAACAGAGCCGAGCCCATCGCCACCAGCATGAAAGTGCGGAAGCCGGCGGGGCGGCCGCGCCGCTCGCGATTCCAGCCGATGGGCCCGGCAAGCGCCGCGGCCAGGACGACGCGCAGACACCACTCGAGCTGCAGAATGAGCGGATGGTGCACGTTCACCTCCAGATAGGCCCAGGGCCCACACTTCTGTGCGGGCCCTGAACTTGTGCTGGAACTTATTCTACCCTATGGGCGCCCAGGGCGCTCTATGCCCGATCAGACGTCCTTGGCGACCTTGGCCTTCTCGCGGGCCACCGCCTGTGCCGCGGCAAGCCGGGCGATGGGCACCCGGAACGGCGAGCAGGACACATAATCCAGCCCGATCATGTGGCAGAACTCGACCGACGAGGGCTCGCCGCCGTGCTCGCCGCAGATGCCGACCTCGAGGGTCGGGCGCGTCTTGCGGCCGCGCTCGGTGCCGATTCGCAGCATCTGGCCCACGCCATCCCGGTCCAGGACCTGGAATGGGTTGGCGGGCAAGATCTTGTCCTCGACGTACTTGAGCAGGAACTTGCCCTCGGCGTCGTCGCGGCTGATTCCGAACGTCATCTGGGTCATGTCGTTGGTGCCGAAGCTGAAGAACTCAGCGTACTCGGCGATCTGGTCGGCGGTGAGGGCGGCACGCGGGATCTCGATCATGGTGCCGAACATGTAGTCAACCTTCATGTTCTGCTCTTCCATGACCTGCTTGGCCACCGCTTCGAGCGTGTCCCGCATCAGGTGCAGTTCGTTCACGTGCGAGACGAGCGGGATCATGACTTCGACATGGACGTCAACACCTTCGCGGGTGCAGTTGCAGGCGGCCTCAAATATGGCCCGCACCTGCATCTTGGTGATCCCGGGCATGATGATGCCCAGGCGGCAGCCGCGCAGGCCGAGCATGGGGTTGGCCTCGCGCATCGCCCGCACAGTGGCCAGCATCTTCTCGCTCTCAGCGAGCTCGGCCGGGTTGTCGCCCCGGCAGCGCAACTCGGTCACTTTCACCAAGAGTTCCTCGTAGGAGGGCAAAAACTCATGGAGAGGCGGGTCAATCAAACGGATGATGACCGGCAGGCCATCCATGACGCGGAAGATGCCCTCGAAGTCGCCACGCTGGACGGGCAAGAGCTGCGCCAGGTACTTCTCGCGCTCTTCATCGGTCTCTGCCAGGATCATCTTCTGTACGATGGGCAGGCGGTCTTCCTCGAAGAACATGTGCTCGGTGCGGCAGAGGCCAATGCCCTGGGCGCCGAACTCGCGTGCGCGCTCGGCGTCGCGCGGGTAGTCAGCGTTGGCCCGCACGCCCAGTTTCTTGATCTCGTCGGCCCAGGTGAGCAGTTCGACCAGGTCTTTCTGCTCGGTGAACTTGGTCTCGATGGTCGCGATCTTGCCCTCGAAGACCTCGCCGGTGGTGCCGTCAATGGAGATGACGTCGCCCTCTTTGAGCGTCTTGCCGCCAGCCGTGAACTGCTTGCGCTCGGTATCTATGCGCAGAGCCTCGGTTCCGGCGACGCAGGGCAGGCCCAGGCCGCGAGCGACAACGGCGGCGTGGCTCGTCGCGCCACCGTGCTGGGTGAGGATGCCGCGCGCCCTGAGCATGCCGTGCACATCGTCCGGCGAGGTCTCAGGACGGACGAGGATCACGGGCTTGCCCTCGAGGCCCCAGGCTTCAGCGGTGTCGGCGTCGAGAGCGGCAAAGCCGGAGGCGGCGCCGGGCGAAGCATTGAGCCCTTTGGCGAGCAGCCGCCCCTGCTTCGTGGCCTCATCCTTGGAGGCCTGGTCGAAGCGAGGAAGCAGCAACTGGTTCACCTGGTCTGGCTCGACACGCAGCAGGGCCTCTTCCTTCGTGATCAGGCCTTCGTGAGTCATGTCCACGGCGACCTTGATTGCGGCAGCCGCGGTGCGCTTGCCGGCGCGGGTCTGCAGCATCCACAGCTTGCCGCGCTCAACCGTGAACTCCATGTCCTGCATGTCACGGTAGTGCTTCTCGAGCAGCTTGGCGACCTCGGCGAACTGCTGATAGATCTCGGGCATGTCCTGCTGCAACTGCGAGATCTTCTTCGGCGTCCGGATACCGGCAACCACGTCCTCGCCCTGGGCGTTCTGCAGGTACTCGCCGTAAAGGCGATTCTCGCCCGTAGCCGGATCGCGCGTGAAGGCCACGCCCGTGCCCGAATCCTCGCCCATGTTGCCGAAGACCATGGTGACGACGTTGACGGCTGTGCCCCAATCGTGCGGCAGTTTGTGGAAGTTGCGGTAGTCAACGGCGCGCTTGCCCATCCAGGAGCCAAACACGGCGCCAATGGCCTGGCGCAGTTGCTCGTAGGGATCGGTGGGGAAATCCTCGCCCGTCTGCTCCTTGAAATAGGCCAGGAACTTCTGCACGATTTCCTTGAGCATGTCGGTGGTGAGATCGGTGTCCTGTTTGCCGGCGGTCTTCTCTTTGTACTCGTCCAGGATGCGCTCGAAGGGCGCCGGGTCAACGTGGCGGACGATGCGCGAGAACATCTGGATGAAGCGGCGGTAGGCATCGTAGGCGAAGCGCTCGTTGCCCGTGAGCTTGGCCAGGCCCTTCAGGGTCTCCTCGTTCAGGCCCAGGTTGAGGACCGTGTCCATCATCCCAGGCATGGAGACGCGGGCGCCTGAGCGCACCGATACGAGGAGCGGGTTGTTGGGATCGCCGAAGCCCTTCCCCGTCTGGCGCTCGAGCTCTTTCATAGCGGCGAGCACTTGTTCCCACATGCCTTCGGGGAACTTGCCACCAGATTCGTAGTAAGCGTTGCAGGCCTCGGTGGTGACGGTGAAGCCTGGCGGCACCGGCAGGCCGATGCGGGCCATTTCGGCAAGGCCAGCGCCTTTCCCGCCCAGCAGGTTGCGCATGCTGGCGTCCCCTTCGGCCATCATGTATACCCATTTCTTTGCCATGTTCGGTAAGACCTCCTTAGGTGCTATATGCAGGCAATGTATGGGAATCCGATAACAAGCGTCCTGGTGCAGCCTTTGTGGCGGCTCCGGACGCCTGTCGCATTATAGTGAGCCGACAGGGGGTAGGCAAAGACGTTTTCTGCCCGGCACCATGGCTAGCGACGCCCGACGCCGGCAGCGAAGCCCTACGCGCCCGGCTCGCGGTCGCCAGCCGACTCGGCCGGCGCCGCGTCCGATGCCGCAATGGCGATATCCGGTTCGGCGAAAGCTGCCGCTAGTGCCGCCTCACTGATGGCGCGGTAGGCGGGGGCAAATATCTCCTGCAGCGACGCGTGGACGACGAAGGGTGGGTCGCCCAGCCGCTTGAGCAGGGGCAGTTCCACTACCGGCGGGGTGAGCTGCAGCGCGATCGAATCGAGGGGCAAGCCGAGGGCCCAGAAGCGCGATGGGTCCGAATCCAGGGGTAGGGGTGCCTCTGGCGTCTCGGCTTCGTGGTCTGGCGGCGCACTCCCTTCCGGCGTGCGCAGTCGCCTGAGTTCCGCGAGCACCTCATCCTGCGTGCGGCCGCGAAGGCGGAAGATCATGAAGGGGTCTTCGTCGAAGCGATCGGCCAGCAGGTAATAGACGGCCGCGATATGCTTACAGGGGTTGGCGAAATCGGGGCATGAGCAATCGGTCTCAAGATCGGCATCGCGGTCGGGGAAGAGCGAGACGCCCGCGGCAGCGAAAGCCTGCTCGATATCTTCCGGCATCGTGCCGGCGAGAAGATGGGCGGCAAAGGCGGCCTGGCTCGCCAGAGCATTGATCACTCGCTGCCATTGCTCATCGGTGAGTGGGCGTAGGCGGATGGTGACCTTGTAGGGCCGGGGCTGCGACCCCTGCACACTGGCGGTCACCAGCCCATCCTCCGCTTCATCCAGCGTCAACACCTGCCCTTTGCGTGCGTAGCTGCGGCCGCGCTGCAACCGGCCCGGGTCTATGAGCCGGTTCAGCGCCTGGAGCCAGCGTTTGGACCACCAGTTCGAGGTTGCGGCACCGCGCTGAACACGGGCTTTGATGCCGCCACTGGCCTCGCGCGGCCGGCCAAAGCCGTCGTAGTAACCGTCGTGCTCGCTCTGATATGGCTCTCGCAGCGGGCGAGAGCGGCGCTTCTGCCTCATGGCGCTATTCCTCTACAGCGTTGCGGCGCAGCCTGACCAGGTCTCTCAAAGCATCAGTGGAGAGTTCCGTGAGCCACTGCTCACCAGTACCGATGATCGCTCGCGCCAGGCCGCGCTTGCTCTCGATCATCTCATCAACCATCTCTTCCACGGTCCCGGTGGTGACAAACTTGTACACCTGCACGTTGCGCCTCTGGCCGATGCGGAAAGCCCGGTCCGTGGCCTGATCCTCCACGGCCGGGTTCCACCAGCGGTCGAAGTGGAAGACCCGGCTGGCGCGGGTCAGGTTCAGGCCGGTGCCACCAGCCTTGAGCGAGAGGACGAACACCATTGGCCCGCCATCATCGCCCTGAAACCTGGCCACCATCTCGTCCCGCTTGGCAGCAGGCGTGCCGCCGTGCAAGAACAGCGCCGGACAGCCGAGGGCGCCGGGCAAATAGTCGCGCAGCAACTGGCCCATCTCGGCGAACTGAGTGAAGACCAGGGCACGATCGCCTTCCGCAACCACCTCCTCCAGCATGTCGGTGAGCCGGGCCAGCTTGCCGCTGCGCGAAGCCAGGGGGCGGGGTTCTCGCGCCGCGGCCTCTCCTTGGTGCAGGTACTGGGCCGGGTGGTTGCAGATCTGCTTCAGCTGCATGAGCAGGCTGAGCACGAGCCCACGCCGCTCGATGCCCTCGCTGGTTTCCACTCGTTCGAGGGAGGTCTTGACGACGGCTTCGTAGAGCGTGGCCTGCTCCTCCGTCAGGTTGCAATAGACTTTGCTCTCCTGTTTCTCAGGCAAGTCCTGGATCACCGTCGGGTCGGTCTTGACGCGGCGCAAAACGAGAGGGCCGATCAACTGCTTGAGCCGACGCGCCGCGTTCTCGTCGCCGTAGCGCTCAATGGGGATGGCGAACGATTTGCGGAAAGAATCCTGGGAGCCGAGATAGCCAGGGTTCAGGAAGGACATGATGGACCAGAGTTCGGAAAGCCGGTTCTCGACCGGCGTTCCGGTGAGGGCGATACGGAAGGCGGCCGGCAGCGCGCGCACGGCGCGTGCCTGCTGCGTGCTGGCGTTCTTTATGTTCTGAGCCTCGTCCACGATGACGGCGTACCAGGGCAGACGTAGAAGCATGGGGGCATCCTGCCGCAGCGTAGCGAAGCTGGTGAGCACGATGTCGCTGGCGGTGGCGGCGTGCGCGAATTCCTCCCCACGCAGGCGGGAACTGCCCTGGTGCACAAGGGTCTTCAGCGCGGGGGCGAAACGCTGCACCTCTCGCTGCCAGTTCGTCACCACCGATGTCGGGCAGACGAGCAGCGCCGGGGCAGGCAGGCTCCCTTGCCTTTCCTTCTCATGCAGGAGCAGAGCGATGGTCTCGATCGTCTTGCCCAGGCCCATGTCATCGGCCAGGCAGGCGCCCAGGCCGAAACGCCTGAGGAAGTGCATCCAGGAGAAACCGTAGCGCTGGTAGGGCCGGAGCTGCCCCTGGAGGCCGGCAGGTTGGGGCAACTGCTCCATGGCCTCAGATGCCGAGAGCCCGCGCAGGACTTCACCCAGCCAGCCCTCGGCCTCCACCGAATCTATCGGCAACTGACCGCCATCGGCCAGCGTGGCCACTTCGCCGCCGAGAGCCAGGCGCAACGCCTCCGGCAGCTCCATCTCGCCGGCTGCTTGCTGCTTCTGCCAGAACTGCACCGCTGCCTCGACCTGCTCCGGGTCCAGCTGTACCCACTGGCCGCGTATCTGGACGAGGGGCGACTTGAGCGCGACCAGCGACTGGAACTCCTCGTGGCTGAGGGTGGTATCACCGACGGCAACTTGCCACTCGAAGCCGACCAGGCTGCGATAGGAAAGCTGGCCCGGGGAAACGCTGCCGTCGCCACTCTTGCTCCGCACGCGATCGGGCGAAGCGTGCAGCCGCAGCCTCACGCCCAGGCGGGCGCCGGGCTTGCCCCACCAGGGCGGCACAAGCAAGCCGAAGCCGGCGCCCTCCAGCAACGGTGCCGTCTCGCGCATGAACGTGTAGGCGCCCTGGCTGTCGAGCCTGGCGGCGACGGGATGGCGCGCCTTGAGGCTGGCGGCGATCGGCGGGCAGAGGCGCGCCGCATAGCCCAGCCCGGCGAGAAGCCGCTCCTGCGGCCTGTCGAAGCGGTGCCCGACATGCTCGAGGACGGTGCCTCCCCCTTTCCAGATCAACTCGGCTGGCAGGAGCAGACTGGGGTCGTCGGCCGCTTGCAGCAGGTAGTGGAGGTGCCACTCATCGCCTTGGCCGCCAGCGTGCAACCCCGCCTGATCCTGAGCCGCCGCCCGCTGCAGCGGCGCCTCCAGGCGCAGCGCCACGCGATAGGAGGCGTCGCCCGCCAGGCGCAGGTTGCGCAGCCAGGCCTTGTGGCTGTGCGCCAGGGCCTGCAGCTGGGCGCGCGAAGCCCGCACCCGGCCATCGTCGCTGAAAAGGCCGCCCAACCACTGTTGCACCGGATCCTGTCGGTCCGCTATCTGCAGAGCCGCAGAGGAAGCCCAGCGCCGGGCCAGGGCATCAACCACCTCGTCGAGGAAACTCTTAAGCAATGCGCTAGAGGCAGGTGGTTCCTGCCCGGGCTGGTGCGCCGCGCGGCAGACGGGAGGCATGGCCTGGGCCAGGCGGCTAAGGCGGCTGGCGTCCATGGGGCTGTCGAGCACTGGCCGCCAGCGCGCCAGAGCCTTGGTGCCGTCCCCATCAACGGTGAGGTCCGGCACCAACTCCTGTTTTGCCAGTGCCTCGAGCGCCAGCCCGGATACCAGACGCCAGAAGCGAGCGTCTGCACCTAGCACCACGCCCGGCGGCAGCGAAGCGGGGGCCAGGCGCGACGAGAGCAGTTCCGGAACGTCAGCGGGAGGCACCATGAGCCCAGAGACGACCCATTCCACCAGCCTGGGCGGTTCCGCGTCAGCGAGGTCCCAGTCATGCACCAGATCGGGGCTGGGGAGGGGGCCGAAGCGGCCGCTCGGCAGCGTGAGTTCGGCTTTGCCTTTGCCCAGGCCGGTTGTACCCTCGAGCACCGCCTGGAGGCGTGCCGGCGTGGCGCAAAACGGGTGCGCTCTGGCGCGTGGCGTGGCGGCGGACCGCTTGCGCGCGGGCGGCCTCGGCGCGGACGAATCCTCAGCCCAGAGCAAGAGCCTGGGATGATCGCCACCATTCCAGTGTGTGTGAAGGACGAGCAAGACGCGCTTCCCCTTTCCGGCTAGCCTTGCCGCGCGCAGCGGCCGCGCAGCACGGCGACGACAACCGCTGGACGGCTGCCACAGCAAGGCCAGTATACTACGCTGTCGTCACTTCGGCGCGAGGTGCAGATTCCTCGCAGCCGACCGGCAAGGTCGCCCCTTGGGGCCGGATGCCGCGATTCAGCGGGCCTTGCCGCTTCCCGCCGGACACCAGCGTCGGCAAGCATCGAGGGCCGAGAGACATTGGCCGGCGTTTGGCGCCGCTTGGCGAGTGGTGTAACCTTGACGCGGGTGGGCAAGTGACACTCGGGCTGCGAGTGAGGCAGTGCGCCATCGAAAAGTGAGCAGGTTGGGCCGAAAGAAGAGGCAGCCAGCCGCGCATACCAGCTACGCCCAGCAAGGGAGGCATATCCCGTTGAACAAAGAGACTTCGGACGCCATCAACGCCGCCGCTGCGGCTATCGCTCCAGACTTGATCGCCTTCGCGCAGCGTCTCGTCCAGACGCCCAGCCCGCCGGGCGCTGAGGGCGAAGTGGCAACGTTGGTGGAAGGCGAGATGCGCCGGCTTGGTTTTGATGCCGTCTGGCGGGATACCGCCGGCAACGTGATCGGCCGCCTTGGCGGCGAGGCCGGCGGCGGTTCGCTGATGCTGAACGGGCACATGGACCATGTGGACCCCGGGCCGGCACAGGCCTGGCCCTACCCCCCATTCGCCGGTGTGATCGCCGACGGGCGCCTTCACGGGCGTGGCAGCGCCGACATGAAGGGGGCGCTCGCAGCCCAGGTGTACGCGGTTGCCGTGCTGCTGCGCGCCGGCCTCCGCCCGGCGGGTGACGTCATCGTGACGGCGGTCGTCCAGGAGGAGACGGGCGGCTTGGGCACGCAGTGCTTGCTGGAGGAGGGGCTGAAGGCCGATGCCGCCATCGTGGGCGAGGCCAGCGGACTGGAGCTAAAGCGCGGCCACCGCGGCCGCCTTGAGGTGCTGGTGACGGTGAACGGTCGCTCGGTGCATGCGAGCGCCCCGGAGCGCGCTGCCAATCCGCACTTCACGATCGCCGCCTTCGTCCAGCGCCTGCGCAGCCTGCCCCTGCCGGGCGACCCTGACTTTCGGGGGGCAAGCGTAGCGCCGACGCTGATCGTGAGCGACCAGACTGCCGGGAACGTCACACCTGGCCGCCTGGTGCTGCACCTGGACTACCGTACCCTGCCCGAAGAGACGGCCGCGGCGGTGGTGGCGAGTCTACAGCCCTTGCTCGATGCCAGCCTGAGCGACGGCTGCACCGGCCAGGTGAGCATCGAGCGGGCCACGATGCGCACCTATACTGGCCTGGAGCGCAACGTCCTCAACGCCTTCCCTCCCTTCCGCCTGCCAGCCGACCACGCGCTTGTCAGACGGGCGAGCAAGGCGCTTGCCGAGTTGACGGGCAAGACGCCGCCGGTCGGCTTCTGGCGCTTTTCGACCGACGGCGGCCACCTGATGCAGGAGGCTGGTATCCCCGTGCTCGGCTATGGGCCGGGAGAGGAGACAATGGTACACACGGTGGGCGAGAGCGTGGCCCTGGAGCAACTGCAAGGCGCCGCTGCCGGCTATGCCGCGCTGTGTTTGGCGTTGACCGAGCCCCTGTCCACGTCCCAGCCGGCGACGGCTATGTGATCGGCGTCGTCGAAGGGTTCCTGGATGTAGCCGTTCTCGAGGCCGGAGGCATCGAAAGCGTCGGCCGCCTCCTCCCATTCCTCGTCGGTGATCTTGCGGCCCAGGTAGGGATGGTCGAGGGCAAGGTGGGCCGGGAAGTACTGGCTCATCAGGCTCACTGCCACCTGGGGGGATAGTTCGCGGGCGATCCAGGACAAGACCTGGCGCGTCTGAGACAGGCCGTGCGGGAGGACGAGGTGCCTGATGATCATGCCGCGCTGGCATACGCCCGTCTCGTCCAGCACCAGTTGGGGGCCGACCTGGCGCAGCATTTCCTTGAGGGCGGCGCGGTTGGCCTCGACGTAACCTGGAAAGCCGGAAAGCTCCCTCGCTGTTTCGTCATCGGCGTACTTGGCGTCGGGCAAGTAGATGTCCACGACGCCATCGAGCAGGCGCAGCGTCTCCACTGACTCATAGCCGCTGCAGTTATAGACGAGGGGCAGGCGTAACCCGCGCGCTGCGGCCACGACGAGCGCACGCAGGATGGCCGGAACGAAATGGGTGGGCGTGACAAGGTTGATGTTGTGGCAGCCGCGCCCCTGCAGTTCCAGCATCATGCCGGCCAGGCGTTCCACGGTGACCTGGCGGCCCACCCTCAGCTGGCTGATGGGGTAGTTCTGGCAGAAGAGACAGCGCCCGCTGCAGCCGCTGAAGAAGATGGTACCGGAGCCACGCCTGCCGCTGATGGGCGGCTCCTCGCCGCAGTGGACGTTCCAGGAAGCCACAACTGGTTGCGCTCCCATGCGGCAGACGCCTGTCTGGCCTGCCAGGCGGTCCACGCTGCACTGCCTGGGGCAGAGGCGGCAGGCTGTCAGGCCATCCCAGGCCTCTCTCGCGCGGCGCTCCAGTTCGCCCGAAGTGGCGAGGGCGAGATAAGAGGGCTCGCTCATCTGCCCCGCCAGCGCGCCTTCACGGGAGCCGGCTTTGCCGCTGCCGGCCCGGTCTTGCGGCGCAACTCCCAGATCCGCTGCCACTCCGGGGTCTTCAGGTCGTCAAGTTGCTGGCGCAGCTCGAGGATCTGATCCCGTATGGCGGCAGCTTTCTCGAATTCCAACTCGGCCGCAGCAGCACGCATGGCCTTCTCAAGCTCAGCGACGGCCCGCTCGAGTTCCTGGCGCGGCATCTCGCCCAGGCTCACGTTGTACTCCGCCTGTGTCTCCGCCACGCGCACCCGCTCGGTGAGGTCGTGAATGGCCTTGACGATGCTCTGTGGCTGGATGCCGTGCTCCTCGTTGTAGGCCATTTGGATACGGCGCCGGCGGTTGGTCTCATCAATGGCTCGCCGCATCGAGTCGGTCATTGTGTCGGCATAGAGGATGACCTGGCCATTGATGTGGCGGGCAGCGCGCCCGATCGTCTGGATCAGGGCCGACTCGGAGCGCAGGAATCCCTCCTTGTCGGCATCGAGGATGGCGACGAGCGACACCTCCGGCAGGTCGAGCCCTTCTCGAAGCAGGTTGATGCCGACGACGACGTCGTACTTGCCCAGGCGCAGGTCGCGCAGGATCTCGACGCGGCCGATAGTGTCTATCTCGCTGTGCAGATAGTGAACCTTGACGTCCAGGTCCTGCAGGTAGTCGGCCAGGTCCTCAGCCATGCGTTTGGTGAGCGTCGTCACCAGGGCACGTTCGTGCCGCTGCACGCGTTCGCGCACTTCCCGCAGCAGGTCGTCAATCTGGCCCCGGGTGGGGCGAACGATCACCTCAGGGTCTATGAGGCCGGTGGGGCGGATGATCTGCTCCACCACCTGCTGCGAGTGCTCCAGTTCGTAGGGGCCGGGCGTGGCTGAGGTGTAGATCACCTGGTTCACCATTTTCTCGAACTCGGAGAAGCGCAGCGGCCGGTTGTCCATGGCCGAGGGCAGCCGAAAGCCGAACTCCACCAGGACGCTCTTTCGAGCCTGGTCGCCGTTGAACATCCCGTGGACCTGGGGCAGAGTCATGTGGGATTCATCCACGATGAGCAGATAGTCGTCAGGGAAGTAATCGAGCAAGGTCCAGGGCTGCTCACCCGGTTTGCGCCGGGCCAGGTGACGGGAATAGTTCTCGATGCCCGAGCAGTAGCCCACTTCCTGGATCATCTCCATGTCATAGCGGGTGCGCATCTCCAGGCGCTGGGCCTCGAGGAGTTTGCCCTGGGCGCGCAGTTCGGCCAGGCGCTCCTCGAGCTCGGCCTCGATGTCCTTTAGTGCCTCTGCGATCGCCTCTCGGCTGGTGACGAAATGGCGCGCCGGGAAAATGCGCACGCTGTCATGTTCCTGGATCAACTCGCCAGTAAGCGGGTCTATCTCGGTGACGCGATCCACCTCGTCGCCCCAGAACTCGACGCGCAGGACCGTATCGCGGTAGGCGGGGAAGATGTCAACCGTGTCACCGCGAACCCGGAAGCTGCCGCGCTCCAGGGCAACGTCATTGCGGTCGTAATAGATGGTGACCAGGTGGCGCAGCAGGTGATCGCGGCGAAGCGGCTTGCCGCGGGTGATCTCGATCACGTCCTGCCCGTATTCCTCAGGCGAGCCGATGTTGTAGATGCAGGAGACGCTGGCCACGATGATGACGTCTCGGCGCGTGAGCAGGGCCTCGGTGGCGGCAAGGCGCAACTTTTCGATCTCGTCGTTGATCGAGGCGTCCTTTTCGATGTAGGTGTCGGTCCGGGGAATGTAGGCCTCAGGCTGGTAGTAGTCGTAGTAACTGACGAAGTACTCGACTGCGTTCTCAGGGAAGAATTCCTTGAACTCGGAGTAAAGCTGGGCGGCCAGAGTCTTGTTGTGCGCCAGGACCAGGGTCGGAGTGCCGTGCTGGGCGATCACGTTGGCCATGGTGAAGGTCTTGCCGCTGCCGGTGACGCCAAGCAACGTCTGGTGCTTGTAGCCTTTCTCCAGGCCCGCCACCAACTTCTCAATCGCTTGCGGCTGGTCGCCAGTTGGCTGATAAGGGGCGACCAGTTTGAACTGCGCTCTCTCCGCCATGTTTCGCTCCAGGGCTGTGCTCACACAGTGAGGCACAGCACGCTTTATAGTTTAGCATGCAAGGCAAAGATGCGCCGCCTACGGACGTTGGGAACAGAAAGAAGCGCTGCCTCAGCAGGCGCCAGGCGAAGAGCCTCGCGGCGGCTCTCTGGCCTACAGCGCCACAGGCGCCGGTATCGGAGGCTGAGGGCATGGCAACGCCGACGCTGGCACAAGGCGTGACAAGTGTAGAAGAATGTTGGCATATTCCTTGCCATGGGCCACAGGAAATGTCTTGCCCGGGTCTCGAAGCGTGGTGTAGAATAGGTTTTGAGGAGATAGTTCGCCGGTGCTGGTGCGGCAGCAGATCTGGCGCTCACCGGCACGGGCGACAAAGCTTTCGCCAGAGGCAGCGGCCATAGCTGACCAGCCTTGCTTCTTGGAAGCTCGTCGTTGTTGTTCGTTGTGACGCATAGTTATCTGAGGAGGCTGATTCCATGGACATCATCAAGGTCTCTGCCCGGTCGAGATCAACGTCGGTGGCGGGAGCCATCGCTGGGGTTGTCAGAGAGCATAAGCGCGCCGAGGTCCAGGCGATTGGCGCCGGGGCGGTGAACCAGGCTGTCAAGGCCGTGGCGATCGCCCGCGGCTACCTGGCCCTGGATGGCATTGACGTCATTTGCATCCCCGCCTTCGCCGAGGTGGACATAGACGGACAGGAACGCACCGCCGTGAAACTGATCGTCGAGCCTCGATGAGCGAGGGAGCACCGAGCTGCGGGCACGCTGATCTTCACGTCCATAGCAGCGCTTCCGACGGGCAGTTATCCCCGGCGGAGGTTGTCAGCCTCGCGGCGAGCAAAGGCGTGGCGGTGCTTTCCCTCACCGATCACGACAGTACGGAGGGCGTTGAGGAGGCGATAGCGGCGGCGCGAAGCCTCCCCCTCTTCGTCATCCCAGGGGTCGAACTGAACGCCCAGACGCCTCACGGCGAGGCGCATATCCTCGGCTATTTCGTTGACCCGCAAGACCGTCTTTTGCTGCGAAGGCTGAACGAGCGGCGCAACGTGCGCGGACGGCGAGCCGAGTTGATGTTGCGCCGCCTGGCCGGGATCGGCTACAAGCTGTCGCTTTCCAGGCTGCAAGAGATCGCCGAAGGCGGCAGCATCGGCCGGCCTCATGTGGCGCGTGCCCTCGTCGAGGCCGGGTATGTCCAGGACGTCGAGGAGGCCTTCCGCCGCCTCATCCGCAAGGGCGCCCCTGGTTACGTACCCACTCCGGTGCTCAGCGCCGCCGAGGCTATCGCCTGGGTCATCGAGGCGGGGGGCATCCCCACTCTGGCTCACCCGATCCAGATCACCCAGGCCGTGAATGGCCTGGTTAAATCAGGCCTGCAGGGGCTTGAGGTCTACTACGGCGCCTACAGCGGGGAGGACATGGCCTTCCTGGCCGGCCTGGCCGACAGTTTCGGGTTGCTGCGAACGGGCGGCAGCGACTTTCACGGTCCGAGCATCCTGAGCAGCGCTGAGCTAGGAAACGTGTCGCTACCGTGGCAGGACGTGGAACGTCTGCTGCGCCTGCGCCGCCAGGGGCCGCGGCGGCGCGCGACCGGGCTGCAGCCTGGTCGGGGCCAGATCGCGGTTTAGGACGTCTTCGCCTTGCGGGGGCAGAGCGGCAACTCGGGCGCGGCAACGTTGAGCTGCACCTGCACCATCCGGTCATCGGGCAGGCGGACGAGGACGATCTCGGTTATGATGTTGACGTCCACCACCACCCCGACGCCTTCGGGCGTCTCCATCGTGTCGCCTTTCTTGGGCAGCTTTGCCCGCATCATGGTGTAGAAGTCATCCTCGTAGGCCAGGCAGCAGAGCAGCCGGCCGCAGACACCGGATATCTCAAGCGGGTTGAGGGAAAGGCCCTGGTGTTTGGCCATGCGGATCGAGACCTTGTTGAAATCCGTGAGCCAGTCCCGGCAGCATAGCACTTTGCCGCAGACGCCCAGGTCGCCAATCAGCTTGGCCTCATCGCGCACGCCCACCTGGTGCAGGTCAATGCGCGTCTTGAAGGTTCGAGCCAGGCTGCGCACCAGGTCGCGAAAGTCAATGCGCCCCTCAGCCGAGAAATAGAAGAGCAGGCGGCTGCCATCGTAACTGTACTCGGCCTTGAGGACTTTCATCGCCAGGCGGTGTTCGGCTGCCAATTGCCGGCAGCGCTGCACGGCCGCTTCCTCTTTCATCCGCAGGCGGTGCATCTTGAGGAGTTCCAGCGCCGTCGCCCGTCGCAGCACCGGCTTTAGCTCACCAACGACATCCTTGGGCGCGATCTCGACTGGGCCAAGGACCACCTGGCCGGCCTCCTGGCCGCGGACGGTATCCACGATGACGTATTCCCCCAGTGTCAGATCGGGGATGTCCTCGCAGCTGAAGGAGTATGGTTTGGTGGCCGGCCTGAAGCGAACCTCGACGATCAAGGGCATGGGCTACCGCCTCGTGTATCCGATCGCGTAGGGCATGCGCAGGAGCAGAACATCCATCGCCAGGCGCGTGTTGACATTGCGCTGCACCATGCGCTCGATCTCGTCCATCTGACCCAGAAAGCGCCCGACGTCGCTCGCGCTCAGATCTGGCACCGGCTGGGGGCGTTCGACCTGGGATAGAGCGAAGCCCTCTTTGGCGCCGCTGCTCACCAGCAGCAGGTCGTGCCACCACAGCTTCCAGAGCCTGAGCGTGTCCAGAACCTTGGCCCGCTCCTGGCTTCCGAACGTTTCAGCCTGGCGCAGGCGCTCGATGCGCGGGGCTCCAACGAGAGAAGCGGCAGCCGCCAGAGTCCGGGCCCTCTCCTGCACCAGTTCGGGGGACGCCACCGCCCTCAGGGCCCATCCCGGCCTGCCAGCGCACTGCCCGGCAAGCTGAGCGGCCAACTGCTCCTCGACACCACGGGCCAACAGGGCGGAATAGACCTCGGCCGTCGGTACGGGGCGCAGCACGAGCGTCTGGCAGCGCGAGACAATGGTCGGGACAAGCGATTCGCTGTCCGATGCAGTGAGGAAAAGCAGGGCGTGCCCGGGCGGCTCCTCCAGGGTCTTGAGCAGGGCGTTCTGCGCTTCACGTGTCGCCAGGTCGAAATCGGCCAGGATGCGAACCTTGTAGCGCGCCTCCTTCGGAGTGAGGGGCAGTTCTGCCTCGAGGTCCCGGATTTGCTCGATGGTGAATGTCGGGCCGGCCGGCTCGATGACCAGCACGTCGGGGTGGGCGCCGTGGGAGATGCGCAGGCACGTGTGGCAGGCGCCGCAGGGGCGAGCGCCGGCGTCGCCGGGGTCTGAGGCAGCCTCGCAAAGCAGCGCCATGGCAAAGGTGAGAGCCAGAGTCCGCTTGCCGATTTGGGGCGGCCCCAGGAGCAGGTAAGAGTGCCGCAGCCCACCCTGGCGCTCCTGGCGGAACAGGTAATCCAGCGCCTGGCCGTGGCCGATCAAGCCGTTCGACAGCATAGTATCCAACAGTAGTGTAACCAGATGGGCAATTGTAGCATGCCAGTGTTGGTGGGGAAAGCGACGCCCTTGCCGATGGTGCGGCACTGGTTGGGGCGGGGACGGCGTCGCCACCGAAGGAGGCGCCATTGCCCCTTCGGTGCCGCCAGGGAGCGACAGTTCAGGCCTGGAGCAAGCTCTGAACGTGCATCCTCAGGCCCTCGGCCATGGGCAGCGAAGGCACGTAGAGGCCGTGGGTGCGGAGCTTCTCCAGGCTGTAGATGCGATGGCAGAGGAATGAGATCTCGTCGGGGTGGTTGATCCTGTAGGCGTCAACCGGCAACTCATCTACCTTGAGCTCAACTCCAAGCATCTCGGCGATTATGGCGTAGTAACGGCGGGATTCGATGATCTCCGGGCCAGCGGTGCAGAAGATCTCGCCAAAGGCAGCTTCGTTGCCCATAGCCGAAAGGATGATCTCCGCCAGTTCCGCCGCGAAAATGGGCTGCTGCAGGAAGTAGCCGCCGCCGACGAGTTGCAGCGGCTCGCCCTTGCGCAGGCGTTCGAGCAGCTGCGGATCTCGCCCGTGCCGTGGCAGGCAGCCCAGGAGGGAGCCGGGGCCATAGATATGGCAGGGACGCACAATCGTCCAGCGCATGTTGCCCGTGTCCCCATGCAGTAGCTCCAGCTCGCATTCGCGTTTCTTGCCGCCGTACAGGCCCTTCAGGTAGTGCTCTGCCTCCTCGGGTTGAGGGAAGGTCCGGTGAGCCGGGTCAAAGACGAAGTCACTCGAGATGAATACGAGTTGCCTCGCCTGCTCTTTGAACACCTGCACATCTTGGCGCGTATCCGCTGCCTCGAAGGCCTGGCAGTCCACCACCAGGTCCCACGGCTGTCCGCCGGAGGCCTGGCTTGTTACCCTGGCCAGGGTGTCCGTGTCATGGCGGTCGGCAACCAGGCCGCGCACCCCATTCGGCAGAGGCCTGGTGCCTCGCGTCACGGCCCATACCTGGTGCCCCTTGGCCACGGCTGTACGCGCCACCGTGCCACTCACGAAGCCACTGCCGCCGATGATCAGGATCCTGGCCCTTGCTGTTGACGACATGCATCCCTCCCTGCCATGATGGCAGCAATGTTGCTGCGAGGAAGCGGCGCCCAGTGCTGGCCGCGGCCGCAGAGAGCCGAGTATAGCACGCCCCGCCCGTTTGGACATGCCGCGCGGCGCTGGCGCCGCACTTGGCATGGCATTGCCTGCGGTGTAGGCTTGCGTCAAGTTTGGCCCGAGGGGCGGCCGCTACTGACAGCACCTGCCTGCCGCCAGCGGGCTCGCCTTTCGAGCGCCCAAACGAGACGATGCGGAGGTCGCAATGAAACTATCCTTGCTTACCTACTCGATGGCACGCACCTGGGACTTGGAGCGGATCATCAAGGCGGCCCACGATTTTGGCTTTGCCGGCATCGAGTTGCGAGCTGAGGCCGGGCACGCTCACGGCGTGGAACTCGAGCGCACGGCTGCCGAGCGCCGTGCCATACGCGATCGGATCGAGGATGCCTACCTGGAAGTGGCCGGGGTGGGGACCAGCTGTCGCTACGACTCGCCTGACCCGGCGCAGCGCCGGGCCATGATCGAGCGCAGCAAGCAGTATATCCAATTGGCGGCGGACGTCGGGGCGGGCATGATCAGGGTCTTCGGCAATGACATGCCTGCCGGCGTGAACCGCGAGGACTGCATCGCCTACGTCGCCGAGAGCCTGCACGAGTTAGGGGAGTTCGCTGAGCCCTACGGTGTGGATGTGCTCCTGGAGATGCATGGCCAGTTCAACTACTGGGGTTTCGCCCTGCCGGCGGTGCAGGCGGCGAATCACCCGAATGTGGCCCTCGTTTACAACTGCGACCCGCGCGACCTGGTAGCTGGCTCGGTAGCGTCAACGTACAGCCGCGTCTGCAACTGGATCCGGCACGTGCATATGCACGAGTTCGTCGGCCCCTTCCCATATCCGGAGCTTTTCGCCTTGCTCAAGGCCGACGGCTACACCGGCTATCTCTCTTCTGAGGTGGAACAGGAGATCCCGACCCCAGAGCACTTCCTGGGCACGTATGCCAACCTGTTCCGCGCCTGGGCTGGCCAACCCTTCTATGCCACCCCGCCCTTGCGGGACTAGAGCCTTCGCAGTCCCGTAAGCCGGATGAGGCCGCACCAAAGCGGCCTCATCCGGCGGCATGCAAAGCCTGCTCAGGCTTTGGAGTCCTGCTCCGCTTCCCTGGCCTGCGACGTGGCCTTGCCGGCGTCGTCGCTGTCCAGGTCGTGTGTGGCATTACGGAAATCGCGGATGCTCTGGCCGATCGCCGCGCCGACCTTGGGCAGCTTGCCCACCCCGAAGACGAGAATGACGATCACCAGGATGATCAGTAGTTCCGGTACACCGAGTTGAGGCATTTCCCGTTCTCCTCAGGTCAATGCTGATTTGCTTGTCAGGCCATGCCGATGCCTGGCTGTAACACACCCCTGCGCTTGGCACTTCGCTATGTGGGTTTTCTCAGGCAAGGCGGGCAGCGCGCCCGCGACTGCTCACGTCTGCCAGGAAGCGCCCGCCCGGACACGATAGGCTCGCGCCCGGCCGCCGGCTTTGTGTGGCGGCCATCAGGGCGACCCGAACCGACCGCCTCAGCCACGCTACGCTCTCCTCACGACGGTCGAGAGGCGCGCCGGCCTGAGCGGATATCTCGGAACTGCCCTGACGGTGAGCGGCCGTACCACTACCTTGCCCGCGCCAGCGGAGCGGGGGCGCATCGTGTGGTTTGCGCGAGGCCTGGCTTCCAGGGTATGGGCAGCGGTGCGCGGCAGCGGGCGCAGCACTTCCCCGATCAACTCCTCTGTTTCAGGCTCGCCTGAATGGCCTGGCGCAGTTGAGACCGCCGCCGGCGCCGTGTTCGCCGTCAGGGAAACCGGGACCGGCTGATCGGGCGCAACGCTCCCTTCGGTCGCCTCCGCCAATTCGGGGTGCCTGGCGGCGTCAAGTGCGGCGCTGACGCTGTCATTCACGTCGCGGGCGGCGCCGGCCAGTTCCTGTTGCAGCCCGGCCATCTCGGCGCGCAGGCCGTCAACTTCCTCGCGCATCACATCCAGGTCTCGAGTGAGCTCACGGAAATCGGCAAGCAACTGAGGGTCAATGTTGCGGATGAACTGCCTTGCCGAACGTAGAGCTCGGCCGGCCTTTCGCGCCGCCTCCGGCAGACGCTGCGGGCCAAGCACTACCATGGCCACGATCAGGATGAGCAGCAGCTCTCCGGGCCCGATGTTGAATAGGGTCATACCGTCTTCCCCCTCCTTGGCGAAACTAGCCAGGCTGGCTGCAGTACTTCGGCGCACTTGCTCAACCAAGCCGGCCGCCGTTCCAACCTGGCGGTTGGCACTACGGCCTTCGAGGGGAACCGCTGCCCGTGCCGGTCGGCCGGTCCGGGTCTGGTGCTGACCTGGGCAGCCGCCCTCACACAGAGGCAACCCTATTCAGTTCTGCACTCTATACAAGCTTATCGCAGTCGTTGGGGCATGGCAAAACCGCGCAAAGGGCAACCCGCCCGGGGCGGCAATTGGCATGGTGCGCCCCGGGCTTGCGGGCTGCCCGCTGTGAAGACGGGATGGCTACGGGTGGGGCTGGTGGGCTTGGCGCTCGGAGGCACAAACGCCGCCGATACCCCAGTTTTCCTGCGACACCTCAATGATGGCCACCTGGGTGGCTTCGGCGGGGATGCCGGCGGACTCGGTGAGAGCGTCGGTGATAGCCTTGATCACTTTGGCTTTGGCCTCTTTGCTGCGGCCCGGCCACATGTGCACAGTCACAAAGGGCATGCTCAACCTCCTGCATCGAACTATCCAGACGCTATGCCTCGGGCCGGCGCCTGTCAAGTAATCATCCGGTTGCTGGGCGACGTCTTTGCCGATGCCCTCGTTGCCGCTAGAATGGCCTGAGTCTTTCGATGGGGGCGAATGCGATGGACATCAAGGTGGTGAGCATTGAGAAGCCGGATGATCTCAACGCCATATTGGGCCAGAGCCACTTCATCAAGACCGTAGAGGATATCCACGAGGCGCTGGTCACCTCCGTGCCGGGCATCAAGTTCGGCCTTGCCTTCTGCGAGTCCTCCGGGCCATGCCTGGTGCGAGCGTCTGGCACCGACGAGGGCTTGAAGCAATTGGCGATCAAGAACGCCATGAACGTCGCCGCCGGGCACTTCTTCGTCGTCGTCCTGGGACAGGGCTTCTACCCGGTGAACGTGCTCAATGCGGTCAAGATGGTGCCTGAGGTGTGCCGTATCTTCTGTGCCTCGGCGAACCCGATCCAGGTGATCGTCGCTGAGACGGGACAGGGCCGGGGTGTCCTGGGAGTGATTGACGGGCTGGCGACGAGGGGAGTTGAAAGCGAGCAGGACGTGGCGGAGCGCAAGGCGCTGCTGCGGCGCTTCGGCTACAAGCAGTAACCTGCGGGCAGACATGGAGGGGAAAGGACCGCCGACTGGAGGTATCGCCTTCATTTTCCTGGATGGGTTCGGCTTAGGCCCGCCTGGACCGGCCAACCCGCTCTCGACATTCGGCTGGCCCGGGCTAAGCCGCCTGCTGGGCTGCCGGCCAGTGCTTGGGGAACAGCCAGCGGGCGAGGGCCGGTTGATGCTGGCGCTGGATGCCTGCCTGGGGGTGGACGGGCTGCCGCAGAGTGCCACCGGCCAGGTGTCCTTGTTCACCGGGGCAAACGCGCCCGCTCTGCTCGGCGACCACCTGTCGGCCTACCCGAATGCCAAGCTGAAGGCCCTCATTGATCGGGACAACCTCTTGCTCCATGCCGTGCGGGCCGGCCGGCGAGCGACTTTCGCCAACGCCTACACACCGGAGTATTTCGCTGCCGTGGCGGGAGGGAAGCTGCGCCATTCCGCCACAACCCTGTGTGTGCTCTCGGCCGGCCTGCGCTTTCGCATGCTCGCGGACCTGCTCGCCGGGCAGGCGCTATTCTGGGATATCACGAACGAGCACTTGCGTGAGCGGCCAGGCTATCAGCACGTGCCGTATGTTGCGCCGCAAGAGGCCGGACGGCGCCTGGCCAGGCTCGCCCAGTGCCACGCTCTCGTCCTCTACGAGTGCTTCCAGCCGGACGTGATCGGCCACACCAAGGACATGGATCGCGCCCTTGCGCACTTGCAGGAACTGGATGAGTTCATTGCCGGTTGCGCCGGGGACTTGCCGCAGGGCGCGACGCTTCTCCTCTGCAGCGATCACGGCAATCTGGAGGACTTGAGTACCGGTGCTCACACACGCAATCCCGTGCCCCTGATCGCCATCGGCCCGGCGGCGGCAAGCTTCGCCTCTTGCCAGGCGATCACGGATGTGGCGCCGGCCATCTACAGCCTGCTGGAGGGAATGGTCACTGCTGGAGAGGCCAAGTGCTGAACCGGCAGCAGGACTGGCTGACGCAGGCACTTCCCGAGCTGGACCAGGCGCACAAACATGCCGCATTGGCATTGGCAGCGGGCCTGCTTCACTGCTGAGCAGCGAGCGGGAAAAGCCGCCAGAGCTGCTGATGGCGAGAGGGACCGCGGCCCGGGGCGACAGCGTCACCCGCATAGTGCAGGGTGGAGAGGGGTGGCAGGTGCGGCTGTCTGCCTCGCTGGTTCGAGGCGATCAGACGGACACGAGCGATGTTAACGCCGGAGACTCGGCGGGTAAGGAGGGCGGAAAGGCAATGCGCTGCATGTGCTTGCGCGTCAGCCAGCCGGGCCCTACTGCGGCGCAGCGTAGATGCGGCGGTACTGGTAGTAGTTGGCCAGGATAGTGTCCAGGTAGCGGCGGGTCTCGCCGAAAGCCACGCTCTCGTAGAAAAGGTCCGGGTCGTTCCCGGCGGCCTTCAACCACTTCATGGCGTTGCCCGGCCCGGCATTGTAGGCAGCCAGCCCGGCGAGGACATTGCCGTCAACATAGCTGAGCTGCTTGGCCAGATACCAGGCCCCGTAGCGCACCGACACGAACGGCCTGAGCAGGTCGAGCTGCTTGTAGTCGCTATCCCCCAACTGGCTGGCGATCCACTCTCCCGTGGCCGGCATGATCTGGCCCAAACCTTGTGCCCCGGCAGCCGATCCAATCAGCGGGTCGAAGAGGCTTTCCTGGCGCATAAGGGAAAAGAAGAGCAGCGGGTCCAGGCCGGAAGCGTTCGCCTGAGCGAGCGCCAGGTCGCTGTAGTAGGTGGGGTAGACCAGGGCCCAGATGTAGCGCGGGACGCTGTTCTGGGAATCGGCCTGGGTGTAGATGATGTTGGCCGCGATCTGAATCGAGGGCCGGTAGAGCCCGGCCTGGTTCAGCCACTCGGCCAGGGCAAAGGCGGCCACGGGGTCTCGTGCCACATCGCGGCCCAGCGACAGGGCGAGATCGATGGCCTGGTCGCGCAAGCCTAGCCCCAGGAACTCCTGGATTGCCCGAAAGCGGCTGTCAGCGGCCACGGCCGGCGGCAACGTGCCGGGCTTCCAGGTGGGGTCGAAGCTCTGTTGCAGCCAGGTCTGCGCCTGAGCGCGGTCGCTCTCCGTCACGAAAAGGAGATTGCCCGCCGGGTTGGCCAGGGGGTCGTTGCCTTGCAAGAGGACCCAGGCTCTGTAGGAGTAGTAGTCGCGCGGGAACCCGCCCGCGACCTCGGTGAGCAGAGTCCGGGCCTGCTCGACCTTGCCGTTGGCCAGGAAAGCCCGTGCCAGCCAGAACTGATACCGCCTGGCCTCGCCAGAACCTGGGGAGAGCGTGACGGCGGTGCCGAAGTATTGCTCAGCGGTAGACCAGTCGTTGCCCTGGGCAGCGAGCAGGCCGGCACGCAGGGCAGCGGCCCGCCCTTGCTCGGCAGCCGGGTACAGCTGGTAGACCCGGGCGTAGGCGGCCTGGGCGGCCGCTGCCTGGCCGGCCTCGTCTGCGATCTGAGCCACCCGATACAGAGCCTCCGGAGCCAGGTCATGCTGTGGGAAGGCCTGGACGAAGGCCTGGTAGGTGGCGATGGCGCCGCTTTCGTCTCCGGCCGCCGCCTGCGCCTGCCCTTTGGCCAGCCAGGCGTCGGCAACGCGCGAGTCGCTCGGGAAGCCCGTGATCAGAGCGTCGAACTGCGCCGCAGCCTCGCTCTCCTGACCGGCGGCCTGCAGGGCGAGCCCGAGAAAGTAAAGGGCGGAGGCGCGGCTCTCGGTCCGGTCGCTCTCAAGGTAACGACGCAGGGCCTGGATGGCGGGGTCGTAAGCACCGGCGTAGTAGTCAACCATGCCGCGCCAATAGTCGTCAACATCCTGCCCGGCATCCAGCAGATCCATCAGTGCCGAATAGGCGTAAGGGGAGCGCGGGTAGGAGAGGAGCAAGGACCGCAGGCGAGCCAGGCCATCCTGTTCCTTACCGGCGGCGCGTTCCGCCTGGGCCCAGCGGTACTGGAACTGAGCGACCTGTTCGTCCGGGACCTGGCTGGCTTCACTGGCCAGGAGAACGAGGGCCCCTGCCTGGTCGCCAGCCAGGACGAGGGCATCGGCCAGCCTTAGCACCAGGCTCACCCGATCAGAGCCGGGGGCAAGGTCGGCCAGCGCCTGGCGGTAGTAGTCCGCCGCCGGCCCCCACAGGCCAGCTGCGGCATAACAGTCGGCTATACGCGACAGGGTCTCGCGTTTCGCTTGCGTCTGCGGGCTCAAACGCAGAAAGGCGCGGTAGAGGCGGGCGGCCTGAGCGGCGTCACCGCTTTGTTGCAGGGCGTTGGCCCAGCGGAAGATGGCCGCCGCCCGGTCCTGTTCGCGGTAGCTGGCAGCGGCAGCGGCAGACCACTGTGTCGCCGCCTCTTTCCACTGGCCTAGCCGCTCGTAGGCGGCCGCCATGGCCGCCAGCACATCGTGCTTGGCGAGCCCAGCGCTCGGCAGCAGCGCCTGCAGTGCCTTGATGGCGTCCTCGTAGTAGCCCTTGTCGGCCAAATCGAGGGCGGCAGCCAGGCTTCCTGCCTGCGGCGACTGGGCCAGGGCAGGCACGGCCGTCACCGGCTGGGTGAGCAGCAAGCAAAGAAGCAGCGCGGGCGCCAACAGCTTGGTGCGTATGGCAGAGTGAGCTTGCGTGGAGCGGCAGTTCATTCGGGCCCTAGCCGGCGCAGAGGATGCGGCCGCATGAGGGGCAGAGCACGAGTTCCAGGCCTTGCTGAGCGCGCTGGACCACGTGCGTCGGCAGATCAACGCCGCAGACCTGGCAGGAATTGTTGCGCACGCGAGC
Source organism: Anaerolineae bacterium (assembly GCA_034436255.1). GTDB lineage: Bacteria > Chloroflexota > Anaerolineae > DRVO01 > DRVO01 > DAOTVV01. The sequence continues at coordinate 5,931 of DAOTVV010000104.1, read as the reverse complement.
GACGGCCTTGCCATTCTTGCGGGCCTTGATCGCGTCGTATCGCGCCAGGTATTCCGCCGGGATTCGCTGCCTGAGTTCTCTCGCACTCTCCTGGAGGTCGGCCATCTCCGCCCGCAGCCGCTCGGCCTCGGCCCTCAACTCGCCGGAGCGTGTCGCTTGCTCCTGCTCCAGTTCGGCGAGCCGCTGCCTGGCTGCCCGTAGCGATTCCATGGCTTCCTCTTGCTGCAACATGACCTGCAGCATTTCCTCCTCGAGTTGGGCCAGGCGCCGTGAGAGGAACTCGCTTTCCTTGGTCAGATCCTCCAGTTCCCGTGGGTTGGTGACCTTGCCGCTGTAGAGCTTCGCCTGCTCTCCGTCGCGCTTGCGGCGCTGGATCGCGGCGCTATCTTCCAGGGCGCGCAGGGTGCGGCGGAGGGCGTCAAGTTCGGCCTCGGCGGTCTGAAGTCGTTGCCTGGCTGCCAGCAGGGCCTCGGGCTCCTGCAACAGGCGCTCGATCTCGCGCAGGCGCGCCGCGTTCCTGGCCAGGGTTTCCTCGCGCTCCTGCAGGGCGGCTAGTTCCTCTACCTTGGCCATGCGTCTCCCTCCTGGTAGCCTGATGCTATTGTAGTTGCAGGCTGCGGGCCACTTCAAACCAGTCTATCGCGACCTGTCCAATCAAATGATAATGGCACCGAAGGCGGGCGATTACAGGTAAGCGGCTGGGTTCTGCTATAATCCCTCCACCCGACAGTCCCGGCGGGGTCAACTGAGGCCCCGCCAGCGAGCCTGGTGCATGGCATAGTGATAGACACTGCGGAGCAATTCAGCGCGATGATGGCGCGGCTCAGGGATGAGCCACGCATAGGCGTGGATACCGAGTCCAACGGACTCTACCGTTACCGCGAGCGCGTCTGCCTGATTCAGATATCCACCGCAGACGCCGATTACCTCATTGACCCTCTAGCCGTGGACGTGCGGCCATTGGCAGAGATATTCGCGTCCAGTGACATCGAAAAGGTGTTTCATGCCGGCGAGTACGACATTGGCTGCCTGAGGCGCGATTTCGGCTTCAGCTTCCGCCGCCTGTTCGACACCATGGTTGCGGCGCGAACTTTGGGTCTGAAGCGGCTCGGCCTGGCGGCACTGGTGGAGGAGTTCGCCGGTGTGCGGCTCAACAAAGGAATGCAGCAGTCGGACTGGGGCAGGCGCCCGCTTTCCCCTGAGCAACTGCGCTACGCTGCCCTGGACAGCCACTACCTGCTGCCGTTGCGGGACACGCTTGCGAGCAGGCTGGCCGAAAGCGGGCGTCTGAGGCAGGCTCAGGAGTGCTTCGAGGGCTTGTGCAACTGCGAATGGCACGGCCGCAGCTTCGACCCCGAAGATTACCTTCGCTTGCGGGCAGGGCCCAAGCTGGAGAGAGTGGAACTGGCTATCCTGCGGGAGCTGTTGATCTGGAGGGAGGCGAAGGCGCGTGCCCTGGACCGGCCACCGTTCCGAGTGGCCACCAACGAGATGCTGATCAAAGTCGCCAGGATGCAGCCCCGCTCGCGAGAGGCACTCCGCCTCATGTTTCGCACCCGCGGCGGGCCGGTCTGCCGCTTCGCCGATGAGGTGCTGGCGGCCGTGGGCCGGGGTTTGAGGCTGGCGCAGAAGGGCTGGCAGCCGCCGAGGCGCCAGGCACGGGAGCGGGTGAGCCGTTTCGAGCGCTGCTACATGGCGTTGCAGGATTGGAAGGAACTCGAAGCGGCCAGGCTGGGCCTGCCGCCAAGTGAAGTGGTGGCCGATACCGCCTTGCGCCGCATCGCTGAGTGCATGCCCCGGACCATGGATGACTTGGCGGCCCTCGGCTGCGTTCCGGTGCCCAGCCTCGAGACCTATGGCGGGACGATCCTGGACATTGTCGAAGCCGAGCACGCTGGCCCCGGCATGAAAGTGCAGCCATGACTCTCAGCCAGCTGATCGAGCGCCTCAGGCTCGACCCCTCGTTCATGAATAACGTCACAGCCTGGCAGGTGTTTCCGCCCAGGCAGGCCGAGTACGGGCCTTTCCCGGCCCTTGACGAGCGGCTGATGGCCGCTCTCGCCAAGCGCGGCATCAGTCAGCTGTACTCGCACCAGTCAGAGGCGATCACTGCCGCCCTGCGAGGCCTCAACGTGGCGGTGGTGACCCCGACGGCTTCGGGCAAGACGCTGTGCTACAACCTGCCCGTTCTCGACCAGGTGCTGCGCAATCCGCAGGCGCGTGCCCTCTATCTCTTCCCGACCAAAGCTCTTTCACAGGATCAGCTTGCTGAACTGCATGGCCTGATCGGCGAAGGGCACCTTGGCATTGGCACCTACACCTACGATGGCGATACGCCCGGGGAAGCTCGCAGGCGGGTGCGTGAGGCCGGCAACATCGTTGTGACTAACCCGGACATGCTGCACACCGGTATCCTGCCGCACCACACCAAGTGGGTGAGCCTGTTCGAGAACCTTAGGTACGTTGTGATTGATGAGATCCACACCTATCGTGGCGTGTTCGGCAGCCACGTCACGAACGTGCTGCGCCGGCTCAAGCGCATCTGCGAGTTCTATGGCAGCAAGCCGCAGTTCATTTGTTGTTCGGCCACCATCGCCAACCCGAAGGAACTGGCCGAGAGGCTGATCGAGGAGCCCGTGACGCTGGTGTACAGGAACGGCGCTCCCAGCGGCGAGAAGCACTTCATCCTCTACAACCCTCCGGTGGTCAACCGCGAATTGGGCATCCGGCGCTCGGCAAGCCTGGAGGCGCGGCGGATAGCGGGGCTGTTCCTCAGCCACGACATCCAGACGATCGTCTTCGCCCGCAGCCGCCTGGCCACGGAGGTGCTGCTCACCTACCTCCGCGATTTCGTGGCCTCCCAGGGGAAACCGCCGGAATCGGTGCGCGGTTACCGCGGCGGCTACCTGCCCAACCAGCGACGCGAGATCGAGCACGGCCTGCGTGATGGCAGTGTTCGGGGCGTCGTCAGCACGAACGCCCTGGAGTTGGGCATAGACATCGGCCAGCTCTCCGCCTGCGTGATGACAGGCTACCCGGGTACCATCGCCAGTTCGCTGCAGCAGGCCGGGCGGGCGGGGCGGAAGCGCGATATCTCCATCGCCGTGCTCGTGGCCAGTTCCAATGCCCTGGACCAGTACGTGGTGCGCCAGCCGGGGTTCTTCTTCGGCCGCACGCCGGAGGAGGCGCTGATCAACCCGGACAACCTCGGCATCGCCGGCAGCCATATCCTCTGTGCTTCCTTCGAGCTGCCCTTCCGCGATGGCGAAGGCTTCGGGGCCTTCAACGGCGTCCAACAGGTCCTGGAGAATCTCGAGCGGGAAAGGGTCGTCCACCACGGGGCCGATGGCGTCTGGTACTGGACGAGCGAATCCTACCCGAGTAATGGTATTTCCCTGCGCACGGGCGAGAACGAGAACTTCGTCATCGTTGACACCACGAGCGGCAGCCGGGTGATTGGCGAGGTTGACCGCTTCAGCGCCCCAATGCTCATTCACGAGGATGCCATCTACATCCACGAGGGTCAGCAATACCACGTGGACCGTCTGGACTGGGATGAGAAGAAGGCGTACGTGAGCGCGGTGAACGTTGACTACTACACCGACGCCGACCTTGCCGTGAACGTCAGCGTCCTGGATGTTTTTGAGCAGGAACTACGTGGGCGCACACGTGCAGCGCGGGGCGAGGTGATCGTCACCGCCCTGGCCACGGTCTTCAAGAAGATCAAGCTGTACACTCACGAGAATATCGGCTGGGGCCAGATCCATCTGCCCGAGCAGCAGATGCACACATCCGCGTTCTGGTTCAGCCTGCCCGCGGAGACGGTGCAGGCAATGGTTGACCGTGAGCTCTGGCGCCTGCCGGTGGCCAACTACGGGCCGAACTGGCATGCGCAGAAGCGGGCCGTTCTCGAACGCGATGGCCATCGTTGCCGCAACTGCGGCGCGCCGGAGCCGCCTGGGCGCGAGCATGACGTGCACCACATCCGTCCCTTCCGCGAGTTCAACTACGTCGTCGGCATGAACGACAACTACCTGCAGGCGAACGACCCCACCAACCTGATCACCCTCTGCCGGCGCTGCCACCTCCAGGCGGAGGCGTCGCAGACGATGCAGGGTGCGCTCACCGGCGTCGCCCACCTGCTCAAGGGGGTGGCGCCAGTGTACTTGATGTGCGACCCGAGGGACCTGGGTGTCTTCGTCGAGGTACGCTCTACTTTCACCCGCGAGCCGACGCTTTTCGTCTACGATAGTGCCCCGGAGGGTATTGGCCTCAGCGAGCGGCTCTACTCCCTGCAGCCGCAGGTGTTGCAGGCGGCGCTGGAACAGGTAGAATCCTGTTCCTGTGAATATGGCTGCCCGATGTGCATCGGGCCGGTGAGCGAGGGTGATCTCAGCGCCAAGGCCAACACGATTGGCCTTCTGCGCTATCTGAGCGAAGGGAGTGCTACATGACGTGGCGCGGTCTGGTCGGCGTTTTCATCGTGTCCTTGCTCGCTGGCTGCGGGGCGCAAGCCACCTCAGCCCCTGGCACCCCGACGCCGACGATGACGCCGCGCCCAACGTTCACGGCCACCGTGCCGCCTACAGCGACGACCACGGCGACCCTCACACCAACGCCGCTGCCGCCCACAGCCACGCCGACCGTCACACACACGGCCACAGTGGCCGTGCAAGCTACGGCCACGCCTCAGGTGCACGTCGTCAAATCCGGTGAGACGCTATCCGGCATCGCTCAGGCCTATGGCATTACCGTGGCGGAGCTGAAGAAAGCGAATAACCTCCAGGGCGACATGATCAACGCTGGCCAGGAACTTGTGATTCCGGCACGCGTGCCCACGGCAACCGCCACAAGCTAGGCAGAGGGAAGCGGCGCAGGGTGCGCCGCTCGCGCCGCTTCAGCCGACCAGCTTTGCCCCTGGTGGCGCCTGGTAATGGCGCTGCAGGCGCTCGCGGGACTCGCCGACAGTCCTGATCCGCTCCACCTGGCCCGCGCCCGTCCACATGGCGGCAAGCAAGTGCTCAATGTGTTGCGGGTTGAAGCCCATAAGCTGCGTGCACACCGTGTCAACGGCGACAAGGTCGCGCCCGGCGGCCAGCAGGCCATGGTCTACCGCCTCGCCGTTGATCGGCCCATCGCCCTCCATGCCCACTATCCCGTCAACAATGGTGACGAGCGGCGCCAGCGAGCGCGATGCTTCGTAGAGGCCGATTATGCTGCGCGATATGCCGTTGAAGTGCAGCATGTTCTTAGGCCAGCCGTAACGGCAGCCCGGCACCAGGCCAAAGAGGTTCTTCAGGCTGAGCGATACACCGGCCCAGTGATGCGTTTTCAGGCGGGGCACGGATACGATCAGGTCGGCCTCTCGCACAGACCGGGGCAGCCAGAGTTGGTTCGTGCCAATGAACCAGCCCGCTGGCGCAACGACCGGGCGCGGATCGTCGTAGTTCAGGTCAACCAAGCGAGCCGGCTGCCCTTTGAGTGCCTGGGCGAGGCCACAAGCGCGCGCCTCCGTGGCCAGGTCTCTACGGAAGCCGGAGCCATCGCCCACCACTATGTCTCGTGCTCCTTGCTCGGCCAGGTAGCGGACAAGGGCGGCAACCAGTTCCGGCGATGTAGTGGACGGGCGCCCCTCCACCGCTTCGATCATGTTCGGCTTCACCAGGACCCGCTGGCCCTGTACTTCGGGTAGCCCCGCCTGCCGCCAGAGGAGGCGCAGGCATTCAGGGGCGTCAGCATAGGAAGCGCACTGCGACAGCCCGACCAGGGAGGGCTCGCCCAGGAGGCGGCGGTCCAGCATTCGGGTGAGCCAAACGAGCCGCGTGCCGAGGGGCGTGCTGCCGTAAACCAGGCTCGTGCCCTTGAGCAGGCCCACTACTAGCAGCGTGCCTCCGCCCACCGATGCCAACTTGAGGAACTTGCGGCGGTTGA
>DAOTVV010000103.1:0-7563 GCA_034436255.1 Anaerolineae bacterium | reverse complement strand
TCATCCTTGAGCGCTGCCGCCATCGCCTGGCGGTAGGTCGTGATCGTATCGGCCATTCTGAACCCTCCAAACGTTGATGACACGAGAGCCGCTAGAACTTCGGTCGAGTAGTGTAGCCGTCCACAGCAGCTTACCGTCGCGGACACGATCCGGCGTCGACGGCGTCGACGGCCTCGACTACGGTGTAGTATAGCCCCTTGTGGGCGTCGTCAGGTCGGGCGGCAACGGCGACGTGTCAGCCAAGCTGACACAGCCCCTATACTACGTCGCCTGAGGCTGGATGGTGTGTCGTCTGTACCGCACAGTACGCCGAAGGTCGCGGCTCCATGAGCTGGTCTGCGCATTGAGTCTCGGTGCGTGATATTCGACCGGTACTCTAGTGCTGGCGCTCGCTCCCATCGCTGTACCAGGCTTCGCGCGTGAGCGGCATGCCGCTGCTACCGCTCTGATCCGGCTTGGCGAGCAGGGTCTGGTAGACGTTAGTGCTGCCGGTATCGAAGCCATGAGCCGAGGCGGCCAGGAACAGGCGCCAGGTGCGGTAGGTGCGCTCATCGGTGAGGCGACGCGCTTCGGTTTCGTGCTCTTCGAGGCGGGCCAGCCAGTGTCGCAAGGTGCGGGCGTAGTGCTCGCGCCAACCGTCCACGTCACGGATCTCGAAGCCGGCCGCGGCCGCGAAGCCGAGGGCATCCTGGATCGGGACCAGTTCGCCATCGGGGAAGATGTATCGTTCGGAAAACGTAGCGCGCCTACTGGCGGCCCGGGCCAGGCGGAGCGGCCAGGATGGAATTGCTGCCTTGCCAGCGGCGATGCCATGGTTGAGGAAGAGGCCCTTGGGCTTGAGCAGACGGTAGGCCTGGGCGAAGTATTCGGGCAGCTTCGCCCGGCCGACATGCTCGAACATGCCCACGCTCACGATCTTGTCATAAGCGGCGGGCTCTAGCTGGCGGTAGTCGAGCAGTTCAACGCGGGCCCGATCCTGCAGGCCGGCAGCGCGAATGCGCTCGTTCGCCAGGGCGTGCTGCTGCTCGCTCAGTGTGACGCCCAGGGCGCTGACGCCGTAGCGCTCGGCAGCGTAGATCACGAGGCCGCCCCAGCCGCAACCGATGTCAAGCAGGCGCTCGCCCGGCTGCAGGTCCAGCTTACGGCAGATGATGTCCAGCTTGGCTTCCTGGGCGGCGTCTATGCTCTCCGAGCCAGTGCGGAAGTAGGCGCAGGAGTAGACCAGGCGCTGATCGAGCCAAAGCGAGTAGAAGTCATTGCCGACGTCGTAATGGAACCGGATCGCCTGCCGGTCCCGCTCGAGAGAGTGCTTGCGGCCGCTTAGCCGGGCGCGCTGGCGGCCGGCGGTCAGCGCTGGCGCTTCCTCCGGTAGGGCGAAGAGGTCGCGTGCCAGAGAAGCCCATTCCGCCAGGCTTCGCCGTGGCACAACGATGCTGTCGCCAAGGGCGACGGCTGCCAGGATGTCTCCCTCGATGTCGAAATCGCCGCTCAGGTAGGCCTCGCCGATGGCCAGGTCGTCGGGCGGCCAGAACATGTGGCGCAAGGCGCTGGGCCGATTGATCGCCAGCGTGAACCGCGGCGCCGTGTCGCTGGAGCGGCCGATCTCTTCGCCGTTCCAGAGGCGGACGGTGTAATCCGTCGCCGGCTGGGTGAAGAGGACGCGGTTGAGGATGGAGCGAGCCAGATCTAGCCAGCGCTTCTCGCTCTCGATCGCGGTGCTGCCTTCCTCTGCCTGGATAGCCGACTGTGCCATGGCGAACCTCCTGGCCAGATACATGCGATCAGCGGATACACTGCTATCTCCGACAGTGCATATTGTAGCATCGCCAGGGCCGGCTGACCATGGCCAAGAGGGGAAAACTGAGCCGGGCATCTCGGTTGCCGCGATGGGAGGCCGGCGCCGGCGGGCTACTCAACCCACGCCCGCGAGCCGCAAGGGGCGAGCGCGACAGGCAACAAGCGAAGGCGGACCCGAACCAGGGTCCGCCTTCGACGGCAGAGGCTGTACTGGATACCGCCCGGGGCGAGCTACTGCACGTGCAGCTCGCACACCTGGCGGAAGTGGAAGCCATAGATGCTGAGGGTGATCGCCAGAGGGAACAGCTTAGGCTTACGGAACAGGGTCCAGAAGAACAGCTTCCAGTATTGTGCCCGCTCCGCGCCCTTCATGCCCAGCTGGTAGATGGAGCGGAAGAAGGCAGCGATGTACTGAGGCTCAAGATGCAACTGCACCTTGGGCGGCTTGTACTCGCGCAGGAAGGTGCGCACCCGCTCGTAGTAGTAAGCAGGCGAGTAGATCTCGTTGAGCAGGTTCAGGTAGCCCTGGCGTAGCTTCTCGAGGCCCATCTTGGGGATGATATTGGTCGAACCATCCACATTGTCGCCGGACATGTGCGACAGGAGCCGCCCTTCCTGCTTCATCCGCTCGTATAGCTTGGTGCCTACAGGAGCTTGCAGGATGCCGACCATGGCCGTGACGATGCCGCTCCTCTGGATGAAATCAATCTGCTGCTGGAAGATGTTGGGAGAATCGCTGTCGAAGCCGACAATGAAGCCGCCCTGAACCTGCATGCCGGCGCGCTGAATGCGCTTTACGCTCTCCAGCAGGTCGCGGCCCTTGTTCTGGAACTTGTTGCACTCGGCCAGGCTATCTTCGTTGGGCGTCTCGATGCCCACGAAGACAGTGTCGAAGCCAGCCTCGCCCATAAGACGCAGTAACTCGGGGTCATCGGCCAGGTTGATCGAGACCTCGGTGTTGAAAGGCAGGCCGACTTTGCCGCGCCGCCACTCGATGATGGCGGGCAGGACTTCTTCCTTGAGCTTTTTGCGGTTGCCGATGAAGTTGTCGTCAACGAAGAACACGCCCTTGCGCCAGCCCAGAGAGTAGATGTAGTCGAGCTCGGCCAGGATCTGAGCCGTCGTCTTCGTGCGCGGCCGGTGCCCGAGCAGGGCGGTGACATTGCAGAAATCGCAGTTGAAGGGACAGCCGCGCGAAAACTGGATGCTCACCGTCTCGTACTGACGCAGGTCAGCCAACTCCCAAAGAGGGATGGGCGTCTGGCGGATGTCCGGGAACTCTTTGGAAGTGTAGATGTGCTTTGGCTTGCCCGCTGCCAGGTCCGCCAGGAAGGGTGGCAGGGTAAGCTCGGCTTCGTTGAGCACGAGGTAATCTACGTCGTCGAACTGTTCTGGCTCCAGCGTGAAGAGAGGCCCGCCGGCGACCACTTTAACGCCAGCGGCGTGGCAGCGTTCAATCACCTGGCGGGACGAGTCGCGCTGGATGATCATGGCGCTCAGGAACACCAGGTCGGCCCACTCCAAGTCCCTTTCCTGCAAGCTGGTTACGTTGAGGTCAACCAGGCGTTTATTCCAGCCGGCCGGCAACATGGCGGCCACAGTGAGCAGGCCAAGAGGCGGCGCTCCCGCCTTCTTGCGCACGAACTTGAGGGCGTGCTTGAAACTCCAGAATGTGTCAGGGAACTCGGGGTAGACGAGCAGGATATTCAACGCAGTCTCCGGTAGATTGAATCTGTACAGTATAACACCGATGCGGCAAAGAGGTGGCGGCGGGAATTCCTATCGCGCCCAGTTCGCGGGGAGCATCAACGCGCCGGCTAGACGAGCGCGGCCCAGGGCGCCTCTGCAACGCTGGCGCTCCAGGACCGCCACCATGGTGATTGGCTGAGGGCGTTCAGAAGCGTTCCCAGTGGGCCTTGGCGGGGTCGTGCTTCCCGTGCGGTCGGTGGTGCTCGGCCGGGTAGCCGATGGCGATCAGGCAGTGAATGGCGAAGCTTTCGGGGATGCCGAGCGCTTCGCGCACGCGCCGCTGATGCTGGCTCTCCTGGTGGATGCCGATCCAGACCGCTCCCAAGCCAATGGCCTGAGCGGCGATGAGGATGTTCTCAGTGGCGGCGCTGCAATCGTCAATCCAGAAAGGGTTGCTCTCTGATTCGGCGCAAACGGCGATGGCGGCTGCCGCATCGGCAATCATGTGCGCCCAACGGTGCACCCTGCTCAGGGCCTGCCGTGTTGCGGCGTCCTGGACGACGACGAAGTGCCAGGGCCGCACGTTGTTGGCCGATGGCGCCGCCATCGCGGCGTCGAGCAGGGTCTCAAGCTGCTCGCGTGTCACGGGTTGCCCGGTGTATCGGCGGACGGAGCGGCGTGACATAATAGCCTGGAGGACGGGTTCGGCTGGCTCCACTTGCTGCCTCCTGCCCTGGTCAACATGGGCATTGACTGAGCTTTGCCCAAAGTGTATAGTGGCTTATGGCCTATGGCAACCGGTTTCGCCGCCTGGCGGTACACAGGCCGGGCTGCCTGGACGAGCATTAGGGGGGCAAATGAAGGTTGTCTTGGCGGTGACCACGAGCGAAGGGGCCGAGAACATCGTTGATGCACTCAGGCAGCAGAACTACCGCGTCACCGTGATGAGCAGCATGGGTGGCTTCCTGCGCCGGCGCAACGCCACGCTTATGGTCGGTGTGCGCGATGAGCAGGTTGACGAGGTGCTCGAGATCATCCGCGAGCATGCGCCTGCCCCGGCCGCCCCGCGCCGTGGCAAGGGGGCGCCGGCCACGCCGCAGAGCAGCGTCACTCTGTTCGTGCTCGATATGGCCCGTTTCGAGCACTACAGGCCTTAGGCCGGCGAACCTGAGGGAGAGTCCAGATCATGGTGCGCAAACCAAAACGCAAGCTGCCGGAGCGCCGTGGGCAGCGGCGGCAGCGGATCATTATCACGGTGATCAGCGTGCTTGTCGTGCTCAGTATGGCGCTGAGCCTGGCTATTTCACTGACCCAGCGCCCCGCAGCCGCCACGCCAACGGCCACTCCGTTGACCATGGCCAGCCATATGGCCTCGGCGCTCGTCTAGGGTGGGCATCGCTCGTCTCTGGAGGTGAGTGCTATGAAGATCGGGGTCATCATTTCGTCTTTCCGCTTGCCGACCGATGAGGCGCTCGAACGTGCCAAGGCCGTCGGCGCCGACGGCGTGCAACTCTGGAACGTCGGCGGCGACCTTGACCCGCACAACCTGGACAAAGAGGGCCGCCTCCGCCTGCGCCGGCGGATCGAGTCCCTGGGCCTGGAGATCTCAGCCACCTGTGCCGACTACGGGCATAGCTTCGCTGAGGCCGACGCCATGGGCTGGCTTGTGCCCAGGATGCAGGCTCAAGTGGACCTGGCGGCCGACCTCGGCGTCGCAGTAGTCACGACGCACGTCGGCGTCGTGCCTGAAGGCAAGTCGGATCCGGCCCGCAGGCGCATGCTCGAGGCTTTGGACGCGGTGGCTTCCTATGCCGCGCCCCGCGGTGTGCAGTTGGCGACGGAAACGGGGCCTGAATCTCCCATGGCTCTGGCCGCCTTCCTGCGGGAGTTGGGCAACGCGGGCGTGGCCGTCAACTACGACCCGGCCAACCTGGTGATGAATGGCTTCGACCATATCGCCGGCGTGCAGCAATTGGCTAAATGGATCATCCATACACATGCCAAGGACGGCGTTCGCGGCGCTGACGGCAGCAAGCGGGAGGTGCCGCTGGGCCAGGGCCAGGTCGGCTTCCCGGCTTACCTCTCAGCCTTGAGAGCCATCGGCTATGACGGCTACCTGACTGTGGAGCGTGAGGTGGGCGACAAACCGGAGGCGGATATCAGCGCTGCGGTCAGCTACCTGCGCGCGCTCGGGGTCTGAGTCCTCACCGCCGCTACGCGCCGATGACTGTGCCGGCAGTCACCGGCTCTCCGGCGATGGCGGCGGCCAACAGGCCAGGGCGCAGTCCGCTGATCACCTGGACGCGGAGGCCAGGAAGCATTTGCGTCAGCCTGTACATGCGCTGAACCTTGTCGGCCATGCCACCGGTGACATCTGCGCCGCGCGCCTGCCCCAGGCAGTGGAGCACCTCAGCATAGTTAGCTGAGGTGATGGCCGGAATCAGATGGACATCGCTGCTGGCATGGGGATCGGCGTCGAAGACGCCATCCACTTCGCCGGCGAGCACGAACCTCTGCGGGCGCAGCTTCAGGGCCAGGTAAGCCAGGGCCTGCTCAGTGGAGACGATGGTGCCGCCCCATTCCTCATCGAGGGCGACGTCACCGAAGACGACGGGGACGGCCGGGGCTTTGAGCAGTGCCTCGGCCACGCTAGTGTCCAGCGTAAGCAATTCCCCGGCGTGCGCTTTGGCGGTGGCTGAAGGCGGCAGCGACACGGCCGGCACGCCGGCGGCGAGCAGGGCCTGCACCACCAGCGCGTCCAACTCGCGCGCTACGCTGGCTACCTGGGCAAAGCCCAACCACTCCTGGGGACTGTGCACACCGAGGCGGGTGCCATGGCGCTGGGCAACGCTATGGCCGAAGGACCCCGACCCGTGGCCGATCAGGAGGCGGAGGCCGGAGCGCCAGGCGGCGGCGATCTCCCGGGCGCAGGCCTGGATGACGTCAGCGCGGGCGGTGAGGGGTTGCGTCTTGTCCGTAATCAGCGAACCGCCCAGCTTTACGAAGACAAGATCCGCCTCAGCCACGCTCCACCTCGATCCTGTCGCCCTCGATGCACACCCAGTCACCTGATTGCACCTGGGCAATGTCCAGCTTGTCCAGCGTGGGTATGCCGGCCATGATCGCCCCCAGGGCCACGATCGGCTCGCACTCGGCGAGGAGCATGCCTGCCGGAGCCACGCCGTTGCAGGCCAGGCTGTAGATAACGTAGGACCCAACCGTGCTGCCCTTACCGTAGGGGAAAACCAGGACGCGCCCGGCCAGGCTCTGCCCTTCGAGGGGGTGGCCCGGCTCACGGATGAGGCCCGTCTGCGGGTCCACGCCGCCCAGGAAGCCGATCGGCGCGGGGGAGACCAGCGCCCGGCCGCAGGCTCGGCCCGCCTTGATCACACGGCCCGTTAGCACGATGGTCATCGCCAGCTCCCGCGCAAGGCCGCTTCCAGGCAGCGTTCGAGCGAGCCGAAGCGCACCGCAGCGCCCTGATGGCCGGGCAGATAGAAGGCCGCTTTGGCCGAATTGGTGGCGACGCTTCTGATACCCATCAACTTGAGTGGCGCTACGACCACGCAGGTGTCGGCCAGAAGCCGTGCGCCGGAAGCCGCCAGGACCTCGGCAAGGCCGCGAGCCTGAGCCTGGCCGAGAATGGCACGGCTTGCCATCAGCCAGAGCGGTGTGGCGACATGCCTGCCGCCCAGGAAGCGGGCCACTTCTTCGAGCTGGGCCAGGGAAGCATGCGGGCAGCCGATCGCCACCAGGTCCAGGTGTTCGATCGGGCTGTTCAGGCTGGCATAGACTTCGTCCAGGGCGGAGATGATGGCTTGCTCTGTATCGGGCCGGCGCACCTGTCCGGCTCGGGCCTCGGCGGTGACGCCTTCCATGTGGAAGAGGGACATGCTGCCTGCAGCGGCGGCGGCAGCGCCGAACAGGCGCAGATGGTCTGCCGTGGCCTCGGCTGACGCCTCTCCACCGGCCGGGCCTTGAAGACGAATGTAGGGCACTCCCCGGCTCGCCCGGCCAATGGCGATGCCCAGGGCACCCCAATCTGCGTCGCTGAGCAATGGCGCCGTCACCAGCCAG
>DAOTVV010000102.1:0-15425 GCA_034436255.1 Anaerolineae bacterium | reverse complement strand
TCCAATTGATGCAGACTGGTCTGTCCTGCAGACCTGTTGGCAATTGTACAGGCATTTGTCGGCATTGTCAAGAGGATGGTTTGAGGGACTATGCAGCAGGATCCTGACAGGTGCTGGGATTCTAGAGCCAGAGCCAGGTAAGAGAACACGGATGAACGCAGATAAACGCGGATGAACGCCGATCGGAATGAGGAGATCCTCTCTCGCAGCGGCGTGAACCTGCGTCCATCCGTGTTCATCGGTGTTCCCTTTTCCTTCATGCGGACGATTCTCAGGCCAGCCTGGCGCCCCTGCCTACCAGCTAGCCGGAGGAATCCCACATCGCCTGGGTCCATCCGGTGACGAAGATGTAGTAGGACTCGGCGCCCTCGCAGTGGTCGCTGGCGGTCACGCTGAAATCGTAGCTCTCGCCGGGCGCCAGCGGCTGGTCCAGCTTCACCAGGTCGAAGAGCACATTGAGCACGTTCTTGTCCTTGTCGTAGGCCGTGCCGTACAGGCTGAGGGCGACGAACTCCTGATCGGTGTTGTTGACAGCGCGGCCAGTGATGGTCATCGCATCGCCGTCCTGGGAGGCCTGGCTGCTTACGACCTGGATCTCCACATCAGGGGCGGGCGAGTCCGAGAGCTCGAAACCAAGGTTGTACTCGGTCACATCATCAGCAAGGACGTTTCCCAGGTCGCTCTTGTTGATCAGTATGTAGAAACTGCTCTTCTCACCGGGCGGGATGATGGGGCGATCAACAAAGGCACGGAAATCGCCCGGCACCTGGTTGCCGTCCTTGTCGGTGAGCGTGGCGACGACGTGCACCATGCGGTCAATCACCTGGCCCGAGATGTTCGTCACCTCGCCGACGATGGCAATGTCGCCACTGTCGGTTGCCCAACCGCGGTCGCTGTTGATCTCGAAAAGCGTGCCGGCAGGAGCGGCCCCCTCGGTGGCGGTCGCCTCGGCTAATTCCGGCGTTGGGCTGGGTTCCTGCAACTCGGGAGTCGGCGCGGCAGTGACGCCGGCCGCCAAAGCCGTGGCGGCGCTGGTCGCCGCCGGCGTGCCGCCACCGCCGTCTTTGTTGGCGGCGACGAGCACGCAGATTAGCGCCGCTATAAGAAGCAGACCCCCTATGCCGGCCACGGCAGCGATCAGCCAGCCGCGCCCCTTGCGCTTAGCCGCCGGCGCCTGCACCCCGGGATAGGCCGGTGGCACCATTGGCCTTGCGCCAGCTGCCGCTGGCGTCGCGCCAGCTACGGCTGGCGTCGCACCAGGAAGGACTGCTCCGGGGCCGGCCGCGACTGTCGGTGGCGTCGCGGCACCGCCGTATGTGAGCCCGGGCTGGCGGCCCGTCAGCGGTCGCGGTGGCGTGGGTGTGCGCGGCGTGGACACTTGGGGCTGGCCAGCGGTCATGGAGACGTGCTGCAGGCCGAGGGATTGCTCCCAATCGTGCACCAGGCTCATCACGTCGGGGTAGCGCTGGGCCGGGTCCTTGGCCAGGCAGCGCAGGATCACGTTGGCGGCCGCCGGCGGCAGTGAGGGGTTGAACAGGCGCGGGTCCGGCGGCATCGCGTGCAGGTGCTCATCGCGCACGCGCTCCGTCGTCCCCGTTCCCGTGCCGGATTCGCCCAGGAAGGGCCGGCGGCCGGTCACAGTCTCGTACAGCACCACGCCCAGGCTGTAGATGTCGGCCTGCGGGCCCACGGGCCGGCCCAGGATTTGCTCCGGGCTCATGTAGGCTGGCGTCCCCAAGGGCCCCATGGTCATGGTGGTGCCCTCAGCGACGTGGGCGATGCCGAAATCGGAGAGCAGGGCTGTGCTCCAGGAATTGGCACCGCTTTCCACGCGCAGCATGATGTTGCCCGGCTTGATGTCGCGGTGGACGTAGCCGAGGTTGTGGGCGTAGTTGAGGGCCGTGCCCACCTGGCGCAGGATACGCGTCAACTCGGTGAGGTCGAGCGGGCCGCCCAACTCGGCCAGGCGGCCGCGCAAGGTCGTGCCGGGGATGTAGTCCATGACGATGAAGGCCAGAGTGGCTGCGGCACCTGCCGTGCCACCGCGCTCGAAGGAGTAGAAGCGCACAATGTAGGGATGGTCGAGGCGAGCCAGCGTCTCCGCTTCTCGCTGGAAACGGCGCACGAACTCCGGGTCCTCGGCCAGGTCCTCGCGCAGCACCTTGATGGCGATCTCAACCTGCCGCTGCAGGTCGAAGGCGAGGTAGACATCGGCCATACCGCCACGGCCCAGCAGCCGCTCCAGGCGGTAACGCTCGCGCAGGACGGTCCCCTCTTCCATGCTCCCCATCCTCAGGTGGCCTATGGCAACAGCGGCGATTGCTGTGGCCTGCCCGGCCTCGCCAGGCCTGCCGGTGCTCGCCTATGATAGCGCAACCGGACCGGCTGGCAAGGGCATGCGAGCGAGAGGCAGCGGCACAAGGGCAACACTGACGAACGACCTCCTCAGCCTGACCACATCGGCCTCGCCGGGCGAGAGGCGGCGCCAGCAATGCAGGCCATTGCTTCAGAGAATTGCCGGTTCCGGCAAGATGATTTGCCGGAAGCAACATGATAGACTGATTGTAGTGCTGCTATCATCGCCTGGCATGGGATTCCTACATGAACGGGGGAGGTTCATATGAAGGAATTGGCACAGGCGGTCTATTCTGTCGTCGCCAAGGGTGAACCGGTGCAAGCTGTGGCCTCCACTCTCAGCGAAAGCGAGCGGGCAGCGCTGATGGCGGCTCTGCCCGTTGCCCGCACCGGGCTAGAGGGCGCCGGCCCTGAGCAGCCATGGATGACTGCGGTCGAGCCCCGCCCTGCCGCCGAGGTCCCTGAGCCGCAGCCTTGGATGGCGGCTCCCAGGCAGGGAGAGGCCCGCGAGGCGTGAGCCTGGCGGCGCCAGGGGGGCAGCAGGGAGCTGCCTTCCTGCCGGAAAGGCTGGCAGCCTATCGCCGGGCAGCGCGAGAGCAGGTAGAGCGGGCCCTGGCAGCCGGCCTGGGGGGCTCGGGCTATGGCCGGCTCCTGCAGGGTATCCTTGCTGGCCGCTTGCCGGACGAGAACGTTGCGCCATCGGTGGACGACCTGCCTGCTCTTGTCTGCCACGCCTGCGAGCACGACCCGGAGGAGGTGGCGCCGCTGGCCGCCGCCTGGTGGCTCGTCCGCCTGGCTGCCAAACTATTCGATGATGTCGAGGATGGCGACACGGCCGAGGACAAGGCCCAGGCGCTGAACGCCGGCACCGGCTTCATCTTCCTGGCTCAGTTGCTGGCCGTAGGCCCGGCCGGTGCGCAAACTGGCGGCGAACTGAGCCATCTCGTCGCCCACGAACTTGCCACCGCATGCCTGCAGGCCTGCGCCGGCCAGCATGCGGACCTGAGCGGTGGTTCGCCGCTGCAGGCGAGCGACCCCGATGCCTGGCTGCAGGTGGCGGCCGCCAAGTCCGGCGCTCTCCTCGGCTGGGCCGCCTGGGCGGGGGCGGTCGTAGGGCAGGCGGCTCCGCCGGCACAAGAGGCGTTTCGCCAGTTCGGCGTCAGGCTAGGAGTGTTGTTGCAAGTGGCCGACGACTACACCGAGATCTGGGCACGAAACCCGGTTCGCGCTCCCACGGGCGGCAGCGCTACCAGTGCCCCGCCGGCTACGGCCTCGCTGGCCGTGTCCTACGCTCTCTCCGTGGCCGACCCCGCCAGCCGCAAGCGCCTCGCTCTCCTCCTGGAGCTAGCCCGCCACGGCGACGCCTCGGCCTGGGCTCAGGGGCGGAAGCTACTCGTGGAACTCGGGGCGCAGGCATATCTCCTGGTCGTCGCCCGGCTGGAACGGGATCGTGCCCTCGCCGCCATGCAAGAGGCGGGATGCTGTGGCCCCGCCGCCGCGCCGCTTGCCGGGTTGGCCGACAGCCTCTTCCCGGCCTTGACCCTGATGCAAGGCTGATTGGCGATGCCACAAGGGGCCGGGACCGCGATGCGTACGGAAGCCGCCTGGCCCTGGCGGCACGTGCTCATCGGCACGCTCACCGTCGCCTGCCTGGGCCTGATCGCCTGGGCCGCGTTCGATGTCATCCACGAGCCCTGCCGCTACGGTTCGCCGGCGCTGCCCTACAACGCGAGCGTTTGCCCCGGGCTGGGTGAGGACCTGGCGCCGCTCTTTGTAGCGCTCGGCCTCTGTGTGGCGGCGGTCCTGCCCGGTAACCAGCAGCGCCTCTTCCCGGCGCTTGCGTTCCTCACTTTCTCGGCCGTCCTCTCCACGGGCAAGGCCGGCCTGACAGGCGACGACCTGGCGATGAGGCTCTACTTCGTGCTCTTCGCCTGGTCTGCCGTCGCCCTTTTTGCCCTGCACAGCCTGCTTTTCGCCGAATCGGCGCCCAGGCGCAGCCGAGGCCCCATCGTCGCGATGTGCCTGCTGGCGGCAGCCCTATCCCTGCCGCCGGCGCTGCTGCCCTTCCGGGTGCTGTGGCACCAGGCCTGGTACGCCACCTGGAGCCTCACTCTGCGCCTGTCCGTGGTCCTGGCAGCGCTCCTATCGGGGTTCTGGGTCCTCCGCTGGTGGCAGCGGAGCGAGACGGAGGTCCGCCGCCGGCCAGTCCGGCTGATTGCCTTCGGCAACTTCCTGGCGGTGGCGCCGCTCGTCCTGCTCTCTATGCTGCCGGACATGCTGGGCGCACCTCTCTTCGTGCCCTACGAGGTCACCATGTTCGGGCTGTTCATCAGCCCCCTGTTCTACAGCTACACCGCCTCTCTGCCGGAGTCGGACCGCACAGCGCGCACGGTGCAGCGCTTCGCCGTCGGCTTCAGCCTAGTGATCAGCTTCATCTTCCTCTTGCTGCTGGCGCTGGCTCTGGCCAGCCTGGCCGGGCTCAGCCCGCGCCAGAACCTGGCCCTTGTCGTCCTGCTGAGTGGCGTGCTCGCCCTGGCGGCCGAGCCGCTGCTTGGGCGCCTGCGACGCGTGGCCGATTGGGTGTGGTACGGCAAGGGCACCGACGGCGCGGGCCTGATCGAGGGCCTCAGCCAGAGCCTCTCCGTCACCCTGGAACAAGACAGCCTGGCCAGGATGCTTGTGCATGACCTCAGCCGGTACATGCACCTTTCGGCTGCTGCTCTGATCACCCTCGGGCCGGACGGGCACCCCGAGCGGGTGGAGGCGCTCGGCTGGCGGCTGGAGGACCTGCAGGGCGTGCTGGCGCGCACGAGCGACTTGCTTGGCCACCTGCTGGACAGGCCCGGCCAGATCGCCACAACGGCGGAGCTTGAAGCCTGGCTGGGGCCGGCTGCGGCCAGCGCTGGGGCGCCCGCCCTGCCGCCCGGTGCCTGCCTCTGGCTGCCCCTGGTTTCCGGCGGCGAGGCCTACGGCCTCTTGCTCCTCGGCAGCAAACTCGGCGACGACTTCTTCACCAGCGAGGACAAGCGATTGCTCGCTGCTCTGGCCCAGCGGGCCGGTGTGGCCGCTCACAACGTCCGCCTGATGGATGAGGTGCGCGAAAGCCGCCAGGAACTCGTCCACGCCCACCGCCGTCTGTTACGGGCAGCCGAGGAGGAGCGGCGCCGCCTCGCCCGCGACCTGCATGACGGCGCCGTGCAGCAGATCATCGGCATAACCTATCAGGTCGCCCAGGCGGCCAAGCTTCTGAGCCGCAACGGCGAGCATAGTGCCGCCACTTCTCAGGCTCTGAGCGAGCAACTCGACGCCGTCCGCCACGAGTTGCTCGCGGTGGCCTCCCAGTTGCGCAACAACATCGGCGAGTTGCGGCCGGCTGGCCTTGAGGAATTGGGCCTGGCCGCCGCCATCGAGGCCTACGTGTCCCGCCTGGAGCAGCCCCGCGATGGCAGGCTGCCGGCGATCGAGCTGGACCTGCAGCCAGGCGGGTATGACCTGGCCTTCCCGGCTGCCCTCTCCCTGTTCCGCGTGGTCCAGGAGGGGCTGCGCAACGCCCTTCGCCATGCTGGGGCGGAGCACGTCCGCGTCCGCCTGCGCTGCTCGGGCGATAAACTGGAACTGGCGATCGAGGATGACGGCTGCGGCTTCAACCTTCCCAGCCGGCTGAGCGAGCTCACGGCCAGCAACCATTTTGGCATCATGAGCATGTCCGAACAGGTGGCGCTCATCCCGGGCAAGTTCGAGATCGTCTCCAGCCCGGGGGCAGGCACCGCCATCCTCGTGCGCGTTGATCTGAAGGAGGTTGAGCGGATTGGTGAAGGAGACAATTAGGGTTGTTCTGGCAGACGACCATCCATTCATGCGGGCTGGCATTCGTGCCACCCTCAGCGGCGAGGACGATATCGTGGTCGTGGGCGAAGCGGCCGACGGCGATCAGGCACAGCGCTTGTGCCTGCAGCTCAGGCCCGATGTCCTCCTGCTCGACATGCAGATGAGCGGCCCACCGGCCACGGCGACGGTGGCCTTCCTGCGCGAGCGCTGCCCCCAGGTGAAGGTGCTGGTGCTCACCGCCTACGACGACGACGTCTACGTGCAGGGGATGCTGGCCATCGGCGTGGCAGGTTATGTCCTCAAGGACGATGTCCCTGAGGCCCTGGTGCGCGCACTGCGAGCCGTCATGCGAGGGGATACCTGGTTCAGCGGCCGCGTCCTGCGCAATCTGGCCCTGAAGCGCGAGAGCAGCGCCTTCCAGGGCGAGGGCACACGCCTCAGCGGGCGGGAGCTGGAGATCGTGCAGTTGCTGGCGGCGGGCATGGCCGACAAGGAGATCGGGGATGCGCTCTACGTCTCCGAACGCACGGTGCGCTATCACCTGCGCGCCATCTACGACAAGCTGGGTGTGAAGAGCCGCGTCGCCGCCGCCGTGCGTGCCACTCAGTTGGGGCTGGTGCAGCACACGGGCGAAGGACGCCCGCCAGCGCTGTCGGAGGCACCCGTCTCTGGCGGCGACAGCTAGAGGCAGCGGGCTGCGCTTCTCGACCCTTGGTGTCATCCTATCTGGAAGGAGAGCGCTATGTCCGGCTCGTATCCGGGGGAGGTACAAGCTGGGCCACCGTCCGTCGGCGACGCCACTTGTGCGGTGGCGGCGTCCGGCGCCGTACACTGGGCAGGCACAGGCACTGGCCCTGAAGCAGGCGCGGTGGATATGCCCGCCCGCTCCGATGAGCGCCGCATCTTGTTGATGGACGACGATGAGATGGTGCGCCGCGTCGTCCGCAGGATGCTCGAAAAGCTTGGCTACATCGTCGAAGAGGCCCGCGAAGGAGGCGAGGCGGTCGAGCTGTTCCGCAACGCCGTCGCGGCCGGCCGATCGTTCGTCGCCGTGATGCTGGACCTGGTTGTGCCTGGCGGGATGGGCGGCAAGGAGGCGCTGCGCCTGCTGCAGGAGATTGACCCCAGTGTCCGCGCCATCGCTTCCAGCGGCTACTCGGACGACGCAAGCATCACCCAAGCGGAGCAGTCCGGCTTCCGGGGTGCAATCGGCAAGCCCTACCGCCTGGATGAACTGAGGCGCACCCTGGCGAAGCTGGTCGGAGCCTAGCGAACCGGGAAGGCCTCATCCTCGAGCACCACCAGTCCGTCTCCTCGCCGGTACGTCGTCGCGTTGGCCCTGTGTCAGCGAAGCTGACCCAGCCCCTACTGCATGGCACGCCGCTGGAGGCGGCGCCTGTCTCCCAGCCAGAATGGCAGGTAGAGCAGCAGGAACACCACAGCCCCGATCGGCTCGGAGGCGAGCACATACCAGGGCCAGGGGCCGAGGTAATCCAGCAGGCTCGGGGCGGCCGGCTTCCACATGAGAAACATGTAGTCGGCATGCAGCAACCAGTTCACGCCCACGAGGAACAGCAGGTACAGGTTCGTGCCCACGAACACGCGCAAAAGCGATCGCCCGCTGGGCCGCCAGCCCTCGACCGCCGTCATGTACGTCGCGGCAAGGATCACGCCGCCATGACCGGCGAAAAAATGGAAATAGCCGAAATGGGGAAAGCCATAGGGGCCGACATCCGGCGTCAGCAGGGCCTGGATGGCGCCACCGATGCCCAGGAAGTAGACGAATTCGTACACGTGGTAGTGAGGCCACAACAGCATGAAAGCACTGACGAAAACCATGGCCGTGCAGATGTGCAGCGGCAGGTCAAGCTGAAAGGTGAAAGCGCCTGTGGCCAGGCGCCAGGCGATCCAGCTCAGGCCCGTAAGAAGTAACAGAGCCGCCAAGCCGTAGCGCAGCAAGCGCCGCCAGCTTGGACCCAGGCGCCAGCCCCAGTGCGCCAGAGCCAGGCAAGCGAGAGCGATGGCCAGCAGTGCCGCCAAATGAGAGGGGCCGAACTGCTGGAAAGGCGCCCCCATGTAGTCTTTGGCGAAGAAACTACCCACGCCACCTCCTCCGTCCCTTCGATGAGCGACAGAACGCCGATCAACGCCGACGCGTTCTCTTACCTCCGCCTCATCCGCTTCAGCTTGCCAGGGGCCCTGGGTTTGTGCAATGCCACTGGCGCCAGGCGGCGGAAGGCCGTATGCTTGGGCGTGGCGCCGGTGCTTCCCTGGGCACCGCAGCCAGTTGCTTCGGGAGCGAACCTTGAGCGAGGAGACGAGAACAGGCAATCCACCCCTGCCTTTCCTGCTTGGCAGGCCCCAGGTGTCGGAGGAGGTCACCCTGCTGGTCACCTCGTCCGTTGTCGGCGTGGGCGCCGGGCTGGGCGCCATTGCGCTGCGCTGGCTGATCTCGTTCTTCACCAGGCTCTCTTTCAGCGACCTCGGAGGGTTGCTTGCGCCCGTGTTGGGTCGCTTTCATGTCATCCTCCTGCCGGCGCTCGGCGGCCTCCTCGTCGGCCCGATCGTCTACTTCTTCGCCCAAGAGGCGAAAGGCCATGGCGTGCCCGAGATCATGGCAGCGGTCGCCCTCAAGGGTGGGCGCATCAGGCCTCGCGTGGCCCTTGCCAAGTCAGTCGCCTCAGGCATAACCATCGGCAGCGGTGGTTCCGCCGGGGCGGAGGGGCCTATTGCCCAGATTGGGGCAGCAGTCGGCTCGACGGTCGGTCAACTACTCAAGATGTCGGATGAAAGGGTGGCCAACCTGGCCGCCTGCGGAGCCGCCGGCGGCATCGCCGCCACTTTCAACGCCCCCATCGCGGGAGCCCTGTTCGCCCTGGAGTTGATCCTCGGCGAGTTTAGCGCTGCCTACTTCGGCACCGTGGTCATCTCTTCGGTGGTCGCCTCGGTTGTCGCCAACTCCGTGCTTGGTAGCGGCCCCATTCTCAAAGTGCCAGCCTATTCTCTGGTCAGCCCCTTCGAGCTGCTGCTCTACTTGCTCCTCGGGCTGCTGGCGGCGCCTGCCTCGCTCGTGTTCGTACGCCTCCTATACTTCCTTGAAGACAAATTCGACGACGCGAAGATGCCGCCCTACCTCAAGCCTGCTCTCGGCGGGTTGGGCGTGGGCCTTATCGGCCTGGTTCTGCCAGCGTCGCTCGGCGCCGGTTACGGCACCATGGAGCAGGCCCTGGCAAGCAAGCTCTCGCTCCTCCTCATGGTTGCCTTGCTGGTGGGTAAGATTGTCGCCACCTCCTTGTGCCTCGGCTCGGGCGGGTCAGGGGGCATTTTTGCCCCTAGCCTCTACATGGGGGCAATGCTGGGCGGGACCTTCGGCACCCTGGCCCACCTGCTGTTCCCCAGCCTCACCGCCGCACCAGGTGCCTACGCCATCGTCGGCATGTCGGCCTTCTTCGCCGGCGCCGCCCGTGCACCGATCACGTCCATCATCATCCTTTTTGAGATGACGGGCGACTACCGCATCATCCTGCCCCTCATGCTGGCGACAGTGGTGAGCACAACACTGAGCCAGCACCTGCAGCGCGAATCTATCTACACGCTGAAGCTGGCCCGCCGCGGCATCAGGCTGCGCCAGGGACGGGACGTGGACATCCTGCAAGGTATCACAGTGGCTGAGGTCATGACGCGAAACACGGACGCAGCGCGCAGCGATTGGCCTCTGGCCCGCCTGGAGCGCGAGTTTGCCCGCACTCGCCACCACGGCCTGCCCGTCCTGGACGAGCAGGGGCAACTGGTGGGCATCGTCACTCTGCAGGACCTGGAACGCGCCAGGGCTGCGGAGCACCCCGAGCAACTCACGGTAGCGGACCTGGCGACCAAGGACCTGGTTGTCGCCTATCCGGACGAGCCCGTAGCTCTGCCCCTACGGCGCATGGGGGCACGCGATCTCGGCCGCCTGCCCGTGGTCGAACGCTCAAATCCCAGGCAGTTGCTCGGCCTGCTGCGCCGCCAGGACATCATCAAGGCCTACGATCAGGCGCTGTTCAGCCGCCGCCTGGTGACCAGTACGGCCGATAAGCTGCGATTGGTGCAGTTGCCACGCACGCAGCTGGCAGAAGTGGAGGTTGCCGAGGGCAGCCCGGCCGCCGGCAACACAGTGGCCAAGATGGGCCTGCCGCGCGATTGCGTGCTCGTCTGGATCCAGCACGAAGGGCAGACGATCATGCCCCACGGGGACGTGGTGCTCCATGCCGGCGACCAGGTGGCCGCCATGGTGAGGACGGAGCAAGTTGAGCGCTTCCTTGCCCTCTTTCGCGATGCCCGGCCAGCCGAGCCGCCCCAGGCAGAACCGCCCATGGCGAGCGACAATGGGGCGCGCGCTAAGCAATCGGTTACTCCTGGACAAGGTGTGAATTGATGCCTCCGCTGGTGGAGACGGAGAGGCTGGTCATCGAGCTGCTGCTCGTGCTCTCACTCGTCGCCATCGGCGTCAGGTGGCTGCGCATCCCCTACACGGTGGCCCTTGTACTGGTGGGCCTGCTGATCAGCCTGCAAGGGAGCCAGCGCCTGGAGCTCACCCCTGAGCTGATAATGGCTCTATTCGTGCCGCCCCTTGTGTTTGAGGCCGCTTTCCAGCTTCGCTGGCAGGATTTATCGGCCAATTTCCGGCCCATCATTCTCTTAGCCGTGCCGGGTGTGCTGGTCACCACCCTTTTGGTCGGCACGGTCGTCGCCCTTGGTGCCGGCCTACCGTGGGGCACGAGCCTGGTTTTCGGCGCCCTCATCTCAGCGACGGACCCGATCGCAGTGACGGCACTGTTCCGCACCCTTGGCTCGCCCAGGCGCCTGGCCGTCATCGTGGAGGGGGAGAGCCTGTTCAACGACGGCACGGCGATCGTCGTCTTCGGCCTGGCCGTCTCGGCCGCCATGGCCATTCAGGAGGGCCTGAGCAGCCAGCCTGTAGCATCCCAGGTGGTGGCTGCCGCGATCACCTTCCTGCGTGTTTCATTCGTCGGCTTGCTGGTAGGCAGCAGCCTGGGCTGGCTGGTTTCGCTTGTCATCGCCAGGCTGGACGACTACCTGATCGAGACGACGTTGACGATGGTGCTCGCCTTCGGCGCTTACCTGCTGGCGGAGCAACTGCATGCGAGCGGCGTCCTGGCTGTGGTAGCGGCCGGCATCATCACCGGCAGCCTTGGCGTCCGCGGTATGTCGCCCACCACCAGGATCGTGCTCACCAACTTCTGGGAATACCTGGCCTTCATCGTAAACTCGTTCGTGTTCTTGCTCATCGGCCTGGCGATCAACCTGAGCGACATCGCCGCTAACTGGCTGCCGGTAGCGATTGCCGTTATCGCCGTTCTGGCCAGCCGCGCCCTCGTGATCTACGGGCTAGCGGGTGCGGCCAGCAGCAAGGGCGACAGGTTGCCCCGCTCCTACCGCCATGTCCTCTTCTGGGGAGGCATGCGCGGCGCCATCAGCCTGGCCCTCGCCCTCAGCCTGCCCGCGGCGCTGGCGGGGCGCGATCTGGTGCGTGCCATGGCCTTCGCTGTGGTCCTCTTCACCCTCACTGCCCAGGGGACCACGATCGGCAGCCTGCTGAAGCGGCTCAAGCTGGTTCGGGCCGACCCAATGCAACTCGAATACGAGCGCCGGCATGCCCGCCTGGCTGGCGCTCAGAGCGCCCGCGCCCACCTGCGGCAGCTGTATGAGAGTGGCGCCCTGCCCAGGGCAAGCTGGGAAAGCCTGGACGCCGCCCTCGAAACCGAGGTGAACGACCGTCAGGCCGACCTGCAGGATCTTCTCTGTGCCCACCCTGAGCTGCAATCCAGGCAGATCGAGCAGGCCTGGCGCGAAGGCCTGCTGGCCAGGCGCGCCAGCCTGAGTGCCATGCGCCGGGATGGGGCTATCTCCGACCCGGTGTACGAGGAACTGGCGGCGGAGATTGACTCGGCCCTGCAGGCTCTGCGCTTGCAGCGGCACGACCTGCGTCCTGTGTGCCCGGCGCCAGAAGAACCACCAGCGACGGATCAGCCAGGGATCGAAGCCCCACGCTGAAGGCCAGGCCTGGCCTGGCCCGACGGCCAGCGCGCACGCTCCCATGGGATGGCGTTTGCCTGACATGACGCCCGCCATCAGCGATACGCTATCCGCGCCGGCGGGGGCATGGGCGGCAGGCCGGCATCGCCCAACCCCGGCCGGCTCCTGTATACTGTGGCCATTCACGAGACGGGACGGCTGCGGCGGACGTCTGTGGGCGACAACTGTGCGCGCCGGCCGCTATATACTATAGCCATTCACAAGACGGGACCGTGGGCAGCGCCCTGGCGTCCCGCCAGCGGAGAAGCACGCTATGTCCGATACGTTGCGGCTTGCCCTGGCTCAGATCAATAGCACAGTGGGCGACCTGGAGGGCAACGCCCGGCGCATCCGCGCCGCCATGGAAGCAGCGGCAGCGGCCGGCGCCCAACTGCTCTTGCTGCCGGAGATGGCCATCACCGGCTACCCGCCTGAGGACCTGTTGCTCAAGCCGAACTTCGTCGCCCAGGCCCAATGCGTGCTGGACGACCTGGCCGCTCACTGCCGCGGCCTCACAGCCGTCGTCGGCACGGTGGCTCGCAGCCCCAGTTCCGGTGACGATCTCTTCAACGCCGCTGCTGTGATCAGCGACGGCAAGATCCGAGCCACCTACTACAAGATGCACCTGCCCAACTACGCCGTCTTCGACGAGGCGCGTTACTTTCGCGCCGGCAAGCGGCCGATGCTCCTCCGCCTGGGCGGCACCGCCGTCGGCCTCAGCGTCTGCGAGGACATCTGGTACGGCAGCGGCCCAGCCGAAGCTGAATGCCTGGCCGGGGCGGAGGTGATCGTCAACATCTCCGCCTCGCCCTATCACATGGGCAAGCCAGCCGAGCGCGAGCGCATGTTGCGCACAAGGGCGAGCGACAACCTGGCCGCCGTCGCCTTCTGCAACCTGGTCGGCGGCCAGGACGAACTCGTATTCGACGGTTCCAGCCTGATCATCGGGCCGGATGGCGAGGTGATCGCCCGCGGCCGCCAGTTCGCCGAGGATCTGGTCGTGGCCGACCTGGCCCTGAGCAACGTCTTCCGCCTGCGCCTGCGCGATCCGCGCCGGCGGCAGGAGGCGCCAGTTGAGGTGGACAGCCTGGATATGGCGGCGCCTCCTCCGCTTTCCAGAGGCGCGCTACCTGGTTCGCCAGCCGCCTGGCTTCAGGGGCCAGCTGAGGCTTACGAAGCACTGGTGCTGGGCACGCGCGACTACATGCTCAAGAACGGCTTTCGCGACGCCGTCCTCGGGGTGAGCGGCGGCATTGACTCCTCACTCGTCGCCGCGGTGGCCAGCGACGCCCTCGGGCCCGAGCATGTGCACGCCGTCTTCATGCCCTCGCGCTTCACCTCGGAGCTTAGCCGGCGCTGCGCCGAGGGCCTGGTGCAGGCGCTGAGGCTCGACTACCGCGCGATCGCCATTGACGGCACCTTCGAGTCCTACCTGGGCATGATGGCGCCATCGTTCGCCGGCAGGCAGCCCGACATCACGGAGGAGAACCTGCAGGCGCGCATCCGCGGCAACATCCTCATGGCCTTGTCCAACAAGTTCGGCTGGCTGGTGCTGACCACGGGCAACAAGAGCGAGCTTGCCGTCGGCTACTGCACCCTCTACGGCGACATGGCCGGCGGCTTTGCCGTGATCAAGGATGTGCCCAAGACCCTGGTCTACGAGTTGGCCCACTACCGCAACAGCATTAGCCCCGTGATCCCGGAGGAAGCGATCACGCGGCCGCCAAGCGCCGAACTGCGCCCGGATCAGCGCGACGACCAGAGCCTGCCGCCTTACGAGGTGCTCGACCCGATTCTGCAGGCCTATGTAGAGGAGGACCGCTCGGTGGACGATATCGTGGCCGCTGGTTTCGAGCGCGCCACCGTCGAACGGGTGGTGCGCCTGGTTGACAGCAACGAGTACAAGCGGCGCCAGGCGGCACCGGGCGTGCGCATCTCCCGCCGCGCCTTCGGCAAGGACCGGCGCCTGCCGATCACCAACCGCTACCGCAAGGGCTGAAAGAGGCTACCCGAACTGGCCCGGGAGGTGGACCCGCCCGGCCTACTGCATGATGGCGCGAATCTCCTGCACCAGGCTGCGCGCCTGCTCGAGCATGCCCTTGATCGGCTCCTGATCGGGAGCGACATGCACGGGCACATTCATCTCGATGGGCACTTTCAGCTTGATGTGGAAGCTCTGATCCACGTGCACCGGCACCTTCATGTCCACAGGCACATCGGTGTTGATGGGCACGTTGACCCAAATGGTGCCCAGAGCGCCGAGGTCAACCGGCACCCGGACCGTAGTGGCAAAGTGGATGGTGGTCTGGATCGGGAACTCCATGTCCTGCTTGAAGGGGATGTCGCCTTCCCAGTCTATCGTCTGCGAGACGGGGAAGTTGAAGTC
The DNA here is from genome assembly GCA_034436255.1 of Anaerolineae bacterium. Lineage (GTDB taxonomy): Bacteria > Chloroflexota > Anaerolineae > DRVO01 > DRVO01 > DAOTVV01. The sequence goes on along the minus strand of DAOTVV010000102.1, from coordinate 781 downwards.
CAGGCCCTTACTCGAGAAACTGTCCAGCGCTGACACGGACCTGTCCATGACGCTGAGTACGCGGTCGCGCCTCTCCAGCAGTTGCCGCGTGAGCAGGACGTTGTAGCTGAGGGAGGCGGCGGCGATGAGCAGCGAGAGCACACTGATGACCCAGAGGACAGGGGAGGCGCCGCGCGCCGGCCGGGGCGGCTTCTCGAGGGCGGTGTCCAGGCCAAGCTGGCGGGCCCGCTCACGTGCGCTGGTGAGCCAATCGAGGCCGGGGGCAGGCGCGGCCGCGGCTGCCTCAGGTGCCTCACTCGAGGGAGCAGGGGCAGCCTCTGCCGGCTCGCTCTCGGGGCGGCTGGCCGGCTCTGTGCCTGCCTCTGGCTCCGCGCCAGCCGCGGCGGTCGCGCTCAGCGTATCGTCATCGGGCATCTGGGAGCCGGCCTCGCCCGGACGATCGTTGTGGCCCGGCCGCGTGGTGGCGAGTTCCTCCGATTCGGGCGACAGTTCATCGTTTGCTGGCATGTCCATCCCTCGTCCTGGTAGTGGGCTCTCTCTGTTGATTAGGGCGCATCCCCATAAACCCGTATGCCCTGCACGCAGGCCACACTCACCAGTCCGCAATATAGGGCGTGGCTCAGGCAAGCCCTACCCATCCGTCCGTAGTATAGGGGCTTGTCCCCGTCGGGCCCTACCCATCCCTCCGTAATATAGGGTCTGGCTCAGGCGGGGCCTGCCCATCCGTCAGTAGTATAGGGGCTTGTCCCCGTCGGGCCCTACCCGTCCCTCCGTAGTATAG
>DAOTVV010000101.1:0-3957 GCA_034436255.1 Anaerolineae bacterium | reverse complement strand
GAGACTCCGGGCGGGAATGCCTGCCTGGCTTTCAGGGCTGTCTGCCCATGACTGCTGGCGACAACGACTTGCCTGATACCCAATTCTTTTGCTCGTCTGGCCGCAATCCTGAGTGTGTCCTCGGTGTTGGCTTCCCCTGGCTGCTCGTAGTAGTGAACCTGGACCGTCGGCATAGTTCGCCTCCCTTGCTGGCTGACAGTAGATGTGGTTCTAGCTATCTGTGGCGACGTCCCTCAACAACAGACGTCGCTCCGTAGTTCCATTGTATGAATTCTCATCCAACTCGTACGCTATGTCCACCGCGTCGCCTATCTGGCCGAAGAGGCCACCCATGTGGAAGCCAACGGCCCTGATCTCATGCCCGTCCGAGGCGAGGCGCAGGCTAAGATGCTCCCCTTCCCGGCCCATAAGTAGCTTTTCGCGAACGGACAGCCCTCGGCTTACGAGTATGGGCCTCGGGTTTCCGCGGCCCGTCGGCTCGAGCCGTGCCCCCCACTCCCATAGAAGAGCATCGCCTCCCGGCAGGTCGGTCTCTGCGTCAACCTCTAGCACAGGCCTGGCGTCCGCCGAAAGGAGGGGATTCGAGGCGAGTGCCTCCAGGCGCTGCCGCAGGGCGACAACGACGCCAGGGCGGCAAGCGAAGCCTGCCGCCAGGCTGTGGCCGCCGTGTTTGTCAAGCAGGTCGCTGCAGGCGTCCAGCGCCTGGCTGGCATTCATCGCCTGAGTGCTGCGTACACTACCATGGGCCTTCTCTGGCTCAAGGGCGACGGCAACGACAGGCAGGTTCCACTCCTCGAGCAGGCGCGAGGCGAGAAGACCAACGATGCCAGGGGGATAGCTCTCGCTCGCTGTGAAGAGGATGGGCGCCGTCGGTGGGTTAGCGGCAAGGTCCTGTCTGGCTTGGGCCAGGCAACGCTCGAGCAGTTGGCGTCGGGTGCGATTGATCTGCTCGAGCTGCTCGGCGAGCGCGGAGGCCGAGGCCGGATCGCGCGACATCAGCAGTTGCAGGGATGGAAGAGCTGAGCCAAGACGCCCGGCGGCATTAAGCCTCGGCCCCAGGACGAAGGCGAGGTGCCAGGCCGTTAGTTGGCCTGTCTCGAGGGAAGCCCGCCTGGCCAAGGCCTGGACGCCCAGCCTGGGCTGCCTCCGCATTCGGTCAAGGCCCGCGCGGACCAGCCGGCGGTTATAGCCAAGCAGCGATGCCACGTCGGCGACGGTGCCTAGAGCCACCAAGTCGAGGCCATTGTCGGCAAGGCCGCGACGCTCGCCGAAGCGCAACTCTACTGCGCAAAGGGCGCGCATTAGCTCGTATGCCACGCCAACGCCCGCGATCTCGCCGTACGCCTCGCCTCCCCGCAGGCGCGGCGAGACAATGGCATCAGCCGGCGGCAGTTCGTCGCCCTGCAGATGATGGTCGGTGATGACCACGCGCATCCCCAGCCGCCTCGCCAGGGCGACCTCCTCGAGCGAGCGAATGCCGCAGTCAACACTGACCAGGACATCGCAGGCAGGGGCAATTTCGCGTATCGCCGCTGCATCCAGGCCGTAGCCGGTCTCCAGTCGGTTGGGGATGAAATGGGTCACCCTGCCACCCAGAGCGGCTAGACCCTCGACAAGCAGGGCGGTGGCGGCAACGCCGTCCACGTCATAGTCACCATAGACCAGGATGCGCTTATCCTGAGCCAGCGCCCAGCGCAACAAGCCGACAGCCTCGTGAATGCCGGGCATGCTGAACGGCGAGCAAGCAGCCGGGATCTCCGGGTACTCACCAAGAAACTCGTGCACTGCGTCCTGGCTGCGCAAGCCGCGGTTGTAGAGAACCTGAGCGATGAGCGGATCCGGGACGCCGAGCTCAGCCAACTGCGAAGCTGGGGCTGCAGGGGCTATCAGCCAGCGGAAGCGTGACTGCACTCGATCAGCCCCGCAGCACTTCGTAGATCAAGGGCGGTGTCTCCGGTTGCGACTCGCCAAAGGTATAGGCTGCGGCCACAGCTTGCTCTGCTGCCAGCGCTGAGGCCGTGTCCCGGGCATGGACCAGCGCGAGCGTCTGGCCTCGTTCCACCGGCGAGCCCACCTTGGCATGAAGGACCACGCCAACCGCAGGATCAACAGTATCCTCTTTGCGCACACGGCCGGCGCCGAGGGCCATCACTGCCCTGCCGATGGCGCGCGCCTCGAGCGAAGTGACGTAGCCAGCGCGCGGCGAGTGGACTTCGTGTATCACGGAAGCTCCAGGCAGGCGATCCTGTGTCAGAGCCCCGGCTTGCCCACCCTGGGCCGAGACGATCTGGAGGAAGCGCTCCGCGGCGCTGCCGTCGCTGAGCGCTCGTTCGCAGGCGTCTATGGCAGAGTCCGTATCGGCGAACAATCCCGCAGCGACGAGCATCTCGGCTGCCACTCGCTGGCAGTGTTGGCGAAAATCGAGAGGGCCGGCTCCGTTCAGGACCTGCCACGCTTCACGGACCTCAAGCGCATTGCCCACTGCCTCGCCCAGTGGCTGGTCCATTGCGCTCAGCAGAGCCACCATATGGCGGCCGGCGCTGCTGCCCAAAGCGATCATCATTTGAGCCAGGGCCCGGGCCTGGTCCAGGCACGGCATGAAAGCGCCGGAGCCCACCTTGACGTCCAGCACGATCGCCGGGCAACCCATGGCCAATTTCTTGCTCATGACGCTTGCGGCAATCAGGGGGATCGAGTCCACTGTGGCGGTGACGTCGCGCAGGGCGTACAGCTTCCCGTCCGCCGGCACGAGGTCAGGCGTTTGGGCGCAAATGGCAGCGCCATACTGCTGTACAATGCCCTCGAACTCCTCAGCCGGGAGCCGTGTGCGCAGGCCAGGTATGGACTCCAGCTTGTCCAGAGTGCCACCGGTGAAACCGAGGCCTCGGCCGGACATCTTGGGCACAGTGGCGCCAAGAGAGGCGCACAATGGCACGACGACCAGCGACGTCTTGTCGCCGACGCCGCCAGTGCTGTGTTTGTCCACCGAGTGCGCTCCGAAGTGACCGAGAGCGTAGGTGCGGCCAGAATGGGTGAGGGTCTCGGTCAGGGCGAGCGTCTCTCTGGGGCTCAGGCCCTTGAGGTAGGCAGCCATGAGCCAGGCTGAGGCTTGATAATCGGCGACAGAGCCCTGCACGTAGCCACCTATGAAGTCGGCTATGGCGTCCGACGTATGTTCTTGTCCGTCACGCTTCGCGGCGATAAACTGAACTATGTCCACTTTTCCCTTGCTCGGACTCAAGTCTACCACAGAGGGTGCTGCCACCCAAAGGTGGCTAGAGCCGTGTAATGAATGGGGCGCCAACTGTGTGCGCCGGGTCGTTTGCCAATGAGTGAGCCTGTAGTCGTTATCGGGGCAGGCCTGGCCGGCAGCGAGGCGGCCTGGCAGATCGCCCAGCGTGGTGTACCCGTTCGGCTGTACGAGATGCGCCCCGAGGTACGGACGCCAGCGCACGTTACCGGGTTGTTCGCCGAACTGGTGTGCTCCAATTCGCTTGGTTCAACACTGACCGATCGCGCGCCCGGAGTTCTGAAGGAGGAGTTGCGGCAGCTTGGGTCGCTCATCCTCTCCGTGGCTGAGTGCACAAGCGTGCCAGCCGGTCGCGCCCTGGCCGTAGATCGGGAGAGGTTCGCCGCTGCGGTAACGGAGCGCATCACTGGCCATCCTCTCATCGAGGTCGTCAGGCAGGAGGTCAAGAGCATCCCCACGGATGGGGTTGTCGTGGTGGCGGCCGGGCCGCTAGCTTCGGATAGCCTCAGCGCCGACATCGCCCGGCTGGCTGGCAGTGATGCGATCGCTTTCTTCGATGCCATGGCACCGATAGTGACTGTGGAATCGGTGAACATGAATGTTGCCTTTCGTGCCAGCCGCTACGACAAGGACGGTGACTACATCAACTGCCCCATGAGCGAAGCGGAGTACGACCGTTTCGTCGAGGCTCTGGCAACGGCGGAGAC
>DAOTVV010000100.1:0-2861 GCA_034436255.1 Anaerolineae bacterium | reverse complement strand
GAGGAGATGAAGAGGATGGCTGCAGAGGCACGTGGATCATACTTCGAGGACTTCGAGGTTGGGCAGAGCTTCGAGAGCCCGGCGCGGACCCTGACCGAGACCGATATCGTCATGTTTGCCGGCCTGTCGGGTGACTACAACCCCCTGCACACAGATGAGGAGTTCGCACGCCAGGGCATGTTCGGCGGCCGCATCGCTCACGGTCTCTTGGGGCTGAGCGTTGCGAGCGGCCTGGCTTCCCGCATTGGCTTCATGGAGGGCACGGTTCTAGCCTTTCTCGGCCTGGAATGGCAGTTCCGGCAGCCCATCCGCGCTGGTGACACAATCCGCGTCTCGGCCAAAGTAGCCAAGACGCAGGCGATGCCACGCATGGGCGGTGGTATTGTCGAGATCTATGTTGAGGTGTTGAACCAGAGGCAGGAGCGCTGCCAGAAAGGCACATGGCGCCTACTGATGCGCATGCGCGAACAGGCTCAGCCTGGCGCCACGAGCTGAGCGCCTGCTGCAGCATGCCTAGCACGGCTACTGAAAGCGCCTGCGGCAATCCGCTCGGCGTCCCACTCCAAAGCTTTCGCTCCGATTAGATTGTCGTTTGGCCTCTGCCTATTGACTGGGGGCGATCGGATGCGTATACTTATATTGTTGCATTATTCCTTGTTTTGGAGGTGTTAGATGCCTGCGTTGACGATTGGCAGCGAGGTTCGTTGCTCAGATGGTAGCGTCGGCAAGCTGTCTCACGTCGTGCTGGACAAGCACACGAGCCAGGTCACGCACCTGGTGGTGGAGACCGGCAAGCCCGGTGAGCGGTTCGTTGTTCCCATGGAACTGGTCCGTGAGTGGGAGCCGAGCAAAATCACATTAGCCATATCGGGCGAGCAACTGCGGCAGGAGAGGCTTTTCGTCCAAGAGGACTTCGCTGGTGCCGGGCAACTCGCCGCCGGCTCAGGTTACGGCCCCGATCAGGCTCTGGTGTGGCAGAAACGCTACGGCGACACTGGTGATTCGGTGCCGGAACTGGGTGGCACTATCAGCGAGGCGAAGCTTCCTGGCAAGGTCGTGATTGGTCGTGGTGCCCGCGTTTACTGCGAGGATGGCCCGCTTGGCATTGTTGACCACGTACTTCTGAAGCCCAGCACAGGCGAAGTCACCCATATTGTGGTGCGCCGCGGTGCCCTTCTCGGCCATTCGATTGTTGTGCCGGTCGAGAAAGTGCGGAGCGCCAAGGAAGAGGAGATTCGCGTCGAGGGTCGGCGCCAGTCCCTCTTGACGTTGCCCACTTTCAGCCCGCCCGCCGACGAAGCGATACTGTCGGAGGTGCGCCAGCGGCTGCGCCAAGTAGGCGCCGACCTGCGGGATGCGGAAGTGTCGGTAAGCCAGGGGTTGGTCCGTCTCACCGGTAGCGTGCGTGACGTACGGGCCAAGCGCCGCGCTGAGAGCATTGCCCGCGGGGTGGAAGGCGTCGTTGGGGTGGACAACGCCCTGACCGTTGACTCTGCTGTTGCCGCTGCGGTCGTAGCTGCTCTGGCGCGAGACCCGCGCACTCGTCTAGCCAGCATAGAGGTCACCTGCGATCGTGGTGTGGTCACGCTGGCGGGCAGCGTGGATACGCCCGGGGAGCGCGCGGCAGCCGAGGAGGTTGCCCGGCAGGTGCCCGGCGTCCTTCTCGTCGTCAACGGGATCACTGTACAGCCCGACCTGGAGCTGCCCATTCCGCCATATGCTTTGCAGGCGATCTCCCTCGCTGACAAAGCCAAGTAACGCGGCACCGCGCAGCGATAGCGCGTACGGGGCCGGCCAGCAGCCTGTTGGCGCTGGTCGGCCTCGTCCTACGTGGGGCGCCACGCCTGATCAGGAACTCACAGCTGCGCCGCTGGCCTGGCTCATACGCAATTCGTGCGATCCATCCGGGCGGGTGTACTCGTAGTAGAACCAGTAGGCGCCCTTGGCATAGACCACGTCAACATAGCGGATGCTGCCTGAGGCATAGGGGGAGAGCATCATCGGCCCGGTGACGGACACGCGCTCGAAGCGATGCAGGTCGGTGCTAACGGCGAGGCCACAGCGCTCTTCGTAATTCTCGGCTACGTCTGCCGCGCCGTCATAGAAGCCGACCCAGACCGGCGGCACATAGGCGAGGCTGTTCAGACGTACTGCCCACCTATCCCACCCGTCAAGGCTGGGAGCGAAGACCTCACCCTGCCAATGCCACTTCAGGCCGTCCTGGCTGATTGCCAGGCCCGCGCTTCCCTTCACCATGCCCGTTGCGTAGGCGTCGCCGGTGGCGTGGATGGCCTGGCGGTCCCCCGTCGGTTTCGTGGCGATGCTGGTGAGCATGACATAAAGCGGGCCTATCATCGCCACCCAGGGGTCTTTCACCGCCTCTGCGCCGCAGTCGTCGGGAGTGAGCACGCTTTGCCGCCGATTGACATCGAAAGCTTCGGGTGAAGCGGCCTCCATTAGGTCAATGCGCCAGCGTGAGTCGCTTGCGTGTACGTATGAGAGGTATAGTCTCCATTTGCCGCCAGGTGTGCGCGACAGGCAGCCCCGCTCCATGGAACTGGTGCCTATGTCGGCCTGAGTCGCTGACCAGATTGTGCGGAAGTGCAGGCCGTCCTCGCTGACAGCCACCCGGCATTCCTTGCCGCGCACTGGGCGCGGTTCGCGGACCCTGTAGTAGAGATGGAACTGGCTGGTGGCATCGTCATAGAGGACGCTTGGAGCGCCTACCCAGTAGCCCTCGCCTCTGCCCGTCGGCTCGATGACTGTCTGGCCCTGTTCAGGGTCGAAGAGCGGGAGCCAGCCGAAGCGGCGCTGTCCCCATTGAGTAGGATCGAGCATAGTACGTTGCCTCCTTGATGGGC
>DAOTVV010000099.1:0-8275 GCA_034436255.1 Anaerolineae bacterium | reverse complement strand
CACGGGCACGGCGCCCGTTGCGACAGGGCACAAACTGCTGCCGCCGGCGTGCCGGACATGCCGCACTAGCATGCTTGCGCCAGGCCGAGCAGCCGCCTCAGGCTGCCGGCGCCAACCATCGCCTTCGCCTCTTGCGCCAGGTCGCTGTAGGTGAGCAGGGTTATGGCTGGGCCGGGGGCATAGACGGGCAAGCCCGTCCCGAACACGAGCCGCTCCGGGCCGACGCGGGCACACAGGCGCTCCAGGGCGCCCGCCGCCATGTAGTATGACGTTTCAACGTACAGGTTGTCGTGTTGCTCGAGCAGGGGCAAAAGAGCGCGCTCGATCCCTTGCCCGGGACGGAGCAGCACAACCGGCAGCCCCGGGTACTCGCGCAGCATCCAATCCAGGCCGTCCCAGTCAATCTCTGTTGCCTGGTTGCCCCAGTGGCCAAGCTCGAAATCCAGGAGCAGCGGAATGGCCTGATCCTGGAGACAGGCGAGCAAGGCAGCGAAGACGTACGGGCGCAGCGGTCCCACCCGCTTCGGGCAGAGGCGAGCGGCGCGCACACCTCGCTGCCGCATCTCTCTCGCCAGGGTTGGCCCAGGTGGCAGTTCGCCCGTGTGCTGGGGCAGTACCAGCCAGCATGGGTGCAGCCTGGGGTGCCCCTGGAGCGCCTCCAGGAGCACCTGGTTGCCGAGGGCCGGGCTGTAGTGGAGCGCCAGCGAGTGATAGACGAGCGCTTCGCCTATGCCCAGGCGATCGAGAGCAGCCTCTAGCTCCACTGCGGTGCGGTAACTGACGGTCAGGGCCGGGTTCTCGCCCAGGCAGCAGTTGGCGTCGAAGAGCGGCACGCCGTTCATACCGCCGTTTCCTGCGGCAGACCGAAAAGCTGGGCGGCGTTGAGCCCGAGGATGGCCTCTTTGTCGGGCTCGGAGATGTCGGCGAAGAGAACCCGTCCGACCTGGTGGGTGGCTTGCTGGAAGCAAAGGTCGGAACCGAAGAGAAGCTTCTGGGCGCCGACAAGGCGCACCAGCCTCTCCAACGCCCCCTCGTAAGCCAGGGAACTGCACAGGTCGAGGTAGATATTGTCCAGGCGCGCTGCCAGCAAGATAACCGGATCGGGGACGCCACCGCGGTAGGCACCACCGGCGTGGGCCACGATAAATGGGACCTGGGGGAAGGCGAGGGCGATGCGCTCCATGGCCGCGGCATCGTCGAAGCCGTGGCCGAGCACAGGCAGGTTGCCGTGAGCAGCGGACCACTCGTACATGCGCCAGAAGCCCGGGCTATCCACAGGCTGGGCGGCGAAGCCGGCGTGTACCTTGATGCCTCTCATGCCCAGGGCCTGCCGGCAGCGCTCCAGTTCCGGCTCGATTTCTTCGGGCCGGTTCGGGTTGGCAACGGCGTAGCCGATGAAGCGGCCGGGGTAGCGGCGCATGGCCTCGGCCAGAAGATCGTTGCCAGCGCGGCAGTCCCCCACGAGCGCCATCAGGTGGCTGGCGCAGAGCGCCCGGACGCCGATCCTGTCCATTATTGCGACGATGGCCTCAGGCGTGCTCGCCGGGATGTCGAAGGCGCCGTAAGTGCCGAGGTGCCCATGTGCATCTATAACCAGATGCCCGGCAAGGGGCAGGCCCAGCCGTCCGTGCTCACTCAAGAGCACACTGACCTCCGCCGCTGGCCAGAATAGGGGCATCTTAGCCTGAATCGCCAGGAAGGCAAGCAGCAGTCGGGGGTGGCTGCTGAGCGAGCCCTGATCGCCGGCAGGCGAGACCCGCTTGATCGCCGCGCCGGCTGGCCCTACAATTCGGGCGCTGGCTCGCTTTCGCGGGCGGTGCCGTGTCCCGACATGGTCGTGAAGTCTCGCTGGGACACGAGACGTTCGTCAGCGGCGCCCGGCAGGCACCGCTACGCGGGCGTGATCGGTACCCCGCCTCCAGTTGGCATCACACCACGTCCTTGCGCTTCTGGAACACCACGGTCAGCAGGAACAGGCCTGCCATGATGGCGGCCAGAGCGGCCCAGCGCGTGGCCACCCGCCCCCGGAAATAGCCGCCGAAGGCATCTATGTTGAAGGCGATCATGCCCTCCTGCGCCGTGATGGCGCTCTGGCGATCCTTCTCCCATTGTGAGCGCTCATCGGCGTATCGGTCCATGGCGAGTTGGTATTCGCTCAGCTGGGCCTGGCTCTGGCCGGCGTAGTCGCTCATCTGTTGCTTGAGGGCCTGCGAGTAATCCTGCGCCTGGGCCTGGCTTGCCTCAGCGTACTCGTTCAGCTGTGCGATCGCCGTCTGCTGTTGCTGCGCTGCCTGCTTCTGCACCTGCGCCAGGTAGCCGTCCAACTCGGTGGGGTCGGTCGGCTTGGGGATTGGCGTGAGCGTGGGTAGCGGTGTCAGCGTGGGCAGGGGCGTTGGCGATGGCAAGGGCGTGGGCGAGGGGTAGGCCGTCGGCTGAGCTGGCTGCACTGGCGCGGGCTGGGCGAGGGCGGCCTTGGCGGCACCGGTGTACGTGTCCTTGGAGAGGATGCCCGGGAAGTCCGTGCATTGCTGGAACATATTGGCGCCCATGCAGGCACACTTTGCCTTCTGCTCGTCGGTGATCAGGGCGCGGCTCGCCTTAGGCACGAGCCAGCAGGCATCGCTCGCTGCTTTCTCCGCCAGGCCACTGGTGCGCACGAACGCCTCCATGATCCAGCGTGCCGGCACAACCAGGCTCACCACCTTGCCGCCGGGGATGTCGCCCAGTGGCATCAGGCCGCCGAACAGGAACTGGGGCACGAGCACGGCGATGAGCAGGATCATCGCCGCCTGTTGGTTGGGTGCGATGGCCGAGATGGCGAGGCCGATCATGTAGCCGCACAGGAGGCCGAGGAAGAAGGTGAGGAAGTAGGCCAGGAATGCCTGCGGCGTCGGCGCCGGCGGATGCACGAGGAGCAGGCGAATGACGAGAAGAGCGAGCGCCGAGTAGATGGCGAAGACGGCTCCAAGCCAGACCTTGGAGAGCAGGTAGGGGAGCAACTTGAGGCTATTGGCCCGCTCTCGCTTGTAGATGTCGGCCTCTTTGACAATCTCGCGCACGCTGTTGAGGGCGCCGACCAGCAGGGTGATGATGGCCGTGACGCACCACATGCTGACGATGCGGCTGGCGTTGCCCTGCACGGGGTCATAGAGCGTGCCACCCCAGGCGAAATCCATCAGGCCGATGCCAGGCGCCAGCAGCAGCAACAGCAGTAGGGTCGCCCGGTCCTTGGCCAGGATGCGCAAGTTGCGCGAGGAGAGAATACCGAATTGGCGCAGAGCTGAGACGCGCCGTGGCCCCGCCTCCACTCGCGCCGTCGCCTGCGGCTGTGGCTGCTCGCTGGCACCGGCTACCTGGCGGAACCGCGCCGCCCAATCCTGCGGCGTGCCCCGCCGAGGGTCGGTGAGCAGGTTGTAGATGTCGTCGAACTCCATCAGCTTCTCGCGCCGCTCCCTGACGGAACGGAACTGGTCGAAGTAGGCCAGGGCATCCTCGGGGGAGCCGTAGAAGGCGAGGTAGCCGCCGCGTGCCAGGAACACCACCTTGTCGCAAAGCATGACGTTCTTGGTGGCGTGTGTCACGAGAAGGATGGTGCGGCCCTGATCGGCCAGGCGGCGCAACAACTTCATCATCTCGTATTCGGTGCCGGGGTCCAGGCCCGAGGTTGGCTCATCCAGGAAGAAGAGACGCGGCCGGGTGAGAAGTTCGACCCCGATGGAAACGCGCTTGATTTGCCCGCCGGAGAGGCGGCCGACCTGCACGTCCTTGCGTTCGCTGAGGCCGAGGTCCTCCATCACCTCAGCTACGCGCTTGTGGCGCTCCTCAGGCGTTGTGTCGGGCGGCATGCGCAATTGGGCGGCATAGTCGAGCGCTTCCTGCACGCTGAGCTCAGGGTGGACGATGTCCCGCTGGGGCACGTAGCCGATGTCGGCACGGAAGCGGTCATAGTTGTGGTAGAGGTCTATGCCGTTCACCAGCACCTGACCCTGGGTGGCTGGACGGTAACCGCTGATGGCATTGAGGAGCGTCGTCTTGCCCGAGCCGCTCATGCCGACGACGGCCACGAACTCCATAGGCGGTATGCTGAGGGAAATATCCTGCAGCAGGTTGAGTGAGCGGGACACCTGCTGGCGCAAAGCGATGGCCTCAACACGGATGCCTTCCTCAGCCCGCAGGCCGAACTGCTCCTGCTCCAGGACGAAGGTGTAAGGGCCGATGTCAATATGGTCCGAACTGTCGAGCCAGGCTTCGTCGCGGATGCGCTGATCGTTGACGAAGACGCCATTGGCGCTGCGCAGGTCCTTGATGCGGTAGCGCTTGCCCAGGCGCTCGATGACGGCGTGATAGCGGCTGACCTGGGGGTGGTTGAGGACGATCTGGTTATCGGGGGCGCGGCCGATGGTAACCCGCTCCTGTGTGCTCAGGTTGAGGCCCTGGGCGTGCAAAGGGGGCTCCGCGGCGGCTGGAGGTGCGCCAAACGCGGTCCTCGGCATCGTCTCGGCGACGGTACTGAGGGCCTGGGGTGGTGGCTGAGGTGAGGCAGCGGCGCCGGCCTGAATGGGCGCCAGGGCCAGCACGTACGGGCCGATGCTGAAAGGCTGGCCCAAAGCCAGGGGGAAACGGCGGCGCGGGGCGAGCGGCTGCTCACCTATCTGGGTGCCGTTGCTCGAGCCGAGGTCAGTCAGCCAGATGCCATCAGCATCGAATTGCAGGCTTGCATGGTGGCGGGAGACGCCGGGGTGGTCCAAGCGCAGGTCGCAATCCGTGGCGCGGCCGATGATCAGGCTGTCGCCGGTGACCGGGAATGTCTGCCAGCCAGCCTGCCCGGCGGCATACTGGAGAAGGAAGCGTGGTGGCCCGGCGGGGCGTTGGCTAACGTCAGCGACGGCATCGGGACGGGCCCGACCCTGAGGCCCCGACAGGGCCTCGGCTTCGGCCCTGGTCGGCAAGCGCGTCTCTTCCTCTTGCGGCCCGCGCTCAGGCACGTTGGTGACTGTAGCGCTGCTGGCCGCGTCCGGCCGCGGCGGAGGAGGGGTGGCGGGCGCTGGCCCGGCCTGAGCGAGCGAGACCATGAAGGCCGTGTCCCCCATGCCGAAAATCTGGCCCGGCGTGATGAGGGTGGGTGTCTGCGGCGGGAGGCGCTTGCCGGCGACGATCGTGCCGTTGGTGGAGCCAAGATCCACCAGCCAGATGCCATCCGGCCGCAGTAGGATCTGGGCGTGACGGCGCGAGAGGTTGTGATCGTCGAGCGCCAGATCGGCGCTGGCGTCGCGGCCGATGGTGGTCACATCCCTGAGCGGGATCTCACCCTCATAGTTCCCCTGGCGGTAGCGCAGGACGTAGGTGGGCATGGGCCACTCCTGGTGAGCCGTTAGGGACCAGTGCGGAGACGCTCGCTAACTGAACGCTGACACTTTCCAGTATAGCGCATCGGGCGAGGATGGAAAGGGCAGCAAGGCTCGCAACCGCCACCCATGCGAAGATAGCCAGCGGCTGAGGTGCCAGTTGTGGTCGTGCCGGCCGGGCCCCTCTTACGGCGCGGCCAAGCGCCGTCGCTGCGACCGCGGGCCGCGTGGCCGGGTTAGTGCCCAACCTCGAGGCGCTCGCAGGCGGAGCGAGCTCTCAGGCGCAGCCGCCGGCCGGCTTGGCCGCCACGATTGAATAGTAGGTCTGGCCCCAGGTGAGCAGGTGCGCATAGGTGCCTGGCGCCGCCGTGGTGGGGATGAGGTGGCGCGGATCCTCGTAGACACCGCGGATGACGAGGCCGGACTCGATCAGGCCGTTGAAAGCGTCGCTGAGCAGATGGCGGAACTCCATGCTGCTGTCGCTCCCACCCCTGACGCGGCCGCGATAGAACGGCTCGCTGATGCGGTAGCCCTTGCCATCCCAGCTGGCCTCATCCACACACATGCCGACCGGCTCGCAGTGAGCCACACGATACAGGCCACCGGGGCGCAGCACCCGGGACACGCCGCGGTAGACCGGAAGGAGGTCGGGCACATAGCCGAGGCTCACTTCCTGGTAGACCACGTCGAATGACTCATCGGCCAGAACCGAGATGTCGCGCATGTCGCCCTGGATGGTTCGCACCGGAAAACCGAAGTGCTTGGCAACCAGCCGATCGCCCGCCAGTTGGCCTTCGGTCAGGTCATAGACGGTGACGTTGGCTCCCAGCAGGCCAAAGACGGCTGACTGCTGGCCGCCGCCCGTGGCCAGCAATAGCACGTCTTTGGGGCGACCGGCCGCTGTCGCCTGGGCAACGTCGTGAAACAGCCACTGCGGGTAGATGTAGGTGTAAGGCTCGGGCAGAACGTCAACGTCGCCGGCGGCAAAGGCGCGCACGAGGGCCGGGTCGAGTTCGAGCCAGGGGCGGGTGTAGCCTGAGCCCTGGCTCACTTCGTTCTCCCAGAAGCGCCGGTTGGTGCTCGCGACTTCGTCGAGTTGGGACATGCTTTCCCCTCCTCCTTGGGGTGCACCTGGCACGCTCGTTGGCGGCGCCAGGGCCGGCAGCCTGTTCGTGGTTTGGTCAGGGCGTGGCCTCGACGGCGATGAACACCCCGAAGAGGTAGGTGTGGCTGCCGAAACCATCGGGCGGCTGGACGATGCGCAGCCCGGCCTGCGCCAGCATCTCCAGAAGCCTGCGGTTCCAGCGGCAACCGACAGTCGCTGTCCAGGCGTCGGCCAAGCGATCCTGCAGACGGCCGAGGAGCGGCGAGGCGCTGCGGCCGTGCTCGAGCAGGAGCACGCGCCCGCCCGGTCGGCAGACTCGGGCCATCTCGCGCAGCGCTGCGACCGGGTCGGCGAAGCTGCAGGTACTCAGGGAAGCCACCACGGTGTCGAAGGTTGCGGCCGGGAAAGGTAGCGCTTCGCCATCGAGTATGGCGAAGTCGGCCGTGCGCCCGAGGGCGGTGGCGCGCTGGCGGGCGACGAGCAGCATGGCTGGGCTCATGTCGCTGAGCGTGAGCGCGCACTCCGGCGGGTAGTGCGGCAGGTTCAAGCCCGTGCCGGCAGCGACTTCGAGGACCTTTCCGCGGGCGCGGCGCAACAAACGCCGCCTTAGCCGGCGCACCAACGGCAACTCGTAGATCAGAGTGATACGGTCGTACGCCGGTGCGTAGCCAGTGTAACGGCGGCGCAGGTCGGCCTTTTCCGCTAAGGCGCCATCCGGCATCTGGCTGTGCTCCTATCTATCCGCGAGTGTTCTTGCCCTATCCGCACGCTGGCCTCTTCTTATTGGTCGCTCTTTCGAAGAGAGCTATTGACAGCTATAATTATAGGGGTTGCGGTGAGAGCTACACCAACGTACCCGTCTTCTTGTAGCTCACAACTTGAGGAATAGGGTTGTGGATACCTTGCGCATCCCATATCCGCCCGAAGTGGCCTTGGCGCTACAGCAGGAGCCACAGGAGTTCGAGCCGGAAGCCAGGCTTCTCTTGGCGGTGAAACTGTATGAGACAGGGCGGCTGACTACCGGCCTTGCGGCCAGACTGGCAGGCCTACCGCGGAGCGCTTTCATCTCGCTCCTGGGCCGCTATCGGTTGTCGCCTTTCGGCGAGTCGCCGCACGAACTGGAGGCCGATCTGGAGCATGCCCGCCGGGCCTGTGATCGCCAATAACACTCCCTTAGCGGCCCTCTGGGCGATCGGCAGGCTGGGCCTACTGGGCGACCTCTTCGGAGAAGTGCTGATCCCACCGAGCGTTCGCGATGAGTTCCTTGCAACGGGAGAGCCTGAGCGCCGGCTGGCTCTTGAGGCGGCGCCCTGGCTCAGGTGCGTTGCCGTAAGTGACCAGCGCCGCGCGCTGGCCTTTGTCTACCTGGACCTTGGCGAAGCCGAGTCGCTCGCGTTGGCCGAGGAGACATCCGCTCGGCTGTTGGTCATGGACGAGCTCAAGGGACGGCGATTGGCTCGGAGGCTGGGAATACCTCTGACTGGCACCCTCGGCGTGCTGCTACTCGCGAAAGAGAAGGGCCTGTTACCGGCTCTGGCACCGGTTCTCGATCAGCTGCAGGAATGTGGGCTCTACCTGAGCCCACCGCTGGTTGCGGAGGCCCTGGCGCTCGCCGGCGAGTCTCCTTCTGAGCCGCCTGCCTGAAGCGTTACGCTGACCGCAGTGCGCCTTGGCCCGGTGGCGAGAGGGACTCGCCCTGCCACCGGACGGGTCCCTCTGGTCACTTCGATGGGCGCAGCCAAGGCGCCTCAGTTTGCTACAACTTCTTCTCCGGTGGCTGCTGGCCCTCGGGTTGGTCAGTGCGCTCGGGCTTGGCGGGCGGAGC
>DAOTVV010000098.1:0-3354 GCA_034436255.1 Anaerolineae bacterium | reverse complement strand
TCATGAACCGCCCTGATGGTACGTCTTTACAGGTGGCTGGTGCCGATGCACCACCCGGGAAAGGTTCCTGCACGACCGACTCATGGCTGCCGGGAGAGACTGTGGTGGACGAACTGGAGTTGCTCGTACCGACGAATCTTATCGCGAGCGGCGCCTACTCGCTCGAGGTGGGTTTCTACACGCTCCCTGATGGCCGGCGCCTTGCCGTGCCGGGGCATAGAGACGACACGATCGTGATTGCAGCGCTGCCGCTGGCCGGCAACGGCTAGTTTGTCTCAGCTCGTGGGGCCGTGCCATGATTGCTGACCGAGGCGTGCATGCAGCCACCTGGCCCAACAGGCGCACCTTGTGTAAGCTGTGGGCGCCCCGCGCCGCGGCAGTTCGGGAGTAAATGTGGGTTTCATCTTAGACGGCCTGGACAGCGAGAGCTACGACCGCAAGTACAGCGATCGCGACCTCTTGCAACGTATAGTGCAGTACTTCCTGCCGGAACGCCAGCGCATGATGCTCGTCGCCGGTATGGTTGTCTGCGTCTCGCTTTTCAACGCTGCACGGCCGCTTTTGGTCACGCGTGGCATTGATCTCCTGGCAAAGCGTCCGGCGCTGGACACGCTCCTGGTGCTGTGCCTCGGGGTGCTGCTTTCCGGCGCGCTTGGTTGGCTGTTCAATTTCTTCCAGCAGCGGGCCTCGGCGCGCGCGATCGGAAACGTAGTGCTGCACCTGCGTGAAGACGTGTTCCGAGCCGTGATCAACCGCGATCTTTCTTTCTACGACGCCACGTCTTCAGGCAAGGTTGTCAGCCGGATCACGGCCGATACGCAGGACTTCACCAACGTCGTCTCCCTGGTGATGAGCCTGCTGTCCGAGGGCCTGCTCGTGATCCTGATTGTGAGCATCCTTTTCTATGTGGAATGGCGGCTCGCCTTGCTCACGCTGCTCATGTCGCCCATGGTCTTCGCTTTCGCCCTCGTCTGGCGGCGCATTGCCCGCCGGGTGACGCTGGCTGCCAAGCAAGCTCGCGCCAAAGTGAACGCCAATGTTCAGGAGTCCATTGCAGGCATCGCCATAGCCAAGAGTTTCAGGCGCGAGGCTGCCCTTTACGGCGAGTTTCAGGCCATCAACAAAGAAGCTTACGACGTCGGCCTGCGGCGCGGCATTGTCATGGAGAACGTGTTCCCCATTCTCGACGCCATGTCGGCAATCGGCACGGCGGTGCTCGTGTATGCTGGCGGTGCCGCCGTCCTCGGTGATGCGATCAGCCCCGGAACCTGGTATCTTTTCCTGCAGGCCCTGGGCCTCTTCTGGTTCCCGCTAACAAGCATCGCCTCTTTCTGGAGTCAGTTCCAGGATGGGCTGGCTGCGGCGGAACGCGTCTTCTCGCTGGTTGATGCCGAGCCCAAAGTAGTGCAGATCGCCGAGGAGCCGGTGGGCAGGCTGGCAGGGGAGATTGAGTTCCGCCACGTGTATTTCTCTTACATCGAGGGTGACGATGTCCTTCGCGACTTTTCCTTGCGCATCCGTCCCAGAGAGACGGTTGCCTTTGTCGGACATACGGGGGCGGGAAAGAGCAGCCTGGCGCGCCTCATCGCCCGCTTCTATGAGTTCCAGAGTGGCCAGATCCTGATTGACGGGCGCGACATCCGCCGGCTCAACCTGGCGGACTATCGGCGGCAACTGGGGTTGGTGCCACAGTCTCCGTTTCTCTTCTCGGGCACGGTCCTGGATAACATCCGCTACGGCGCACCCGGCGCGAGCGAAGAGGAGGCGCTTCAAGCTGCCCGGCACATCAGTGGTGGAGACTGGCTCGCCGATCTGCCTGACGGTCTGGAGACGGATGTGGGTGAACGCGGTTCCCGCCTCTCAATGGGCCAGAGGCAACTCGTGGCTCTGGCGCGTGTGCTCCTGCATAACCCCTCGGTCCTGGTGCTGGACGAGGCTACAGCCAGTGTGGACCCATTCACCGAGGCCCAGATCCAGGAGGGTCTGGAGGTGGTGCTCAAGGACCGCACGGCGATCATCATTGCTCACCGCCTTTCGACGGTGCGCAAGGCTGATCGCATCGTTGTCCTGGAGCAGGGCCGCATCATCGAGGAAGGCACCCATGACGAGTTGCTGGCGGCCGGTGGGCACTATGCGGACCTCTACAACACCTACTTCCGCCACCAGTCCCTGGAGTACATCGAGCAGCGCGCCTAGAGCCGGTTCCCCGGGTTCGGACGGCCGAACCCATCTATGCTGCTCCCAGAACGTGAAGCCCGTCCCTTTCTGCCTCGGTTGAGCGCGAGCGAGGAGCCGGCTGGGTGTCGGCAGCAACCTTCGAAGCTGGTGTGTCCGCTTCCTACATCGCTTCTGGTGCTCGGGCCAGTTCAGTGCAGAGCCCGATGCGCCCCCGAGTGCGGCGCACCCAGAGCAGGATGAGGGCGCTGCCCAGCACGATTGCCAGCACACCGATCAGCCCGGCCTCCGGCCCAAACGCACCGCCGGTCCACAGCTTGGGCCCAGCCTGGCGTATGGCGATGAGCGTGGGCCCGGCGTCCGTGCCGCTCACTGGGAAGCCGAACACGTTGCCTTCGAACAGGTTCCAGGTGATGTGGAGTCCGATGCCCAGAGCCAGCTCCCCTGTGAGGATGTAGGGCAAGCCGAGAAACAGGCCCGCTAAGACCAGATCCACCGTGCTCACGAGCGAGGCGTTGGGGTTGAGCAGGTGGGCGCAGCCGAACAGGATAGCGAAGCTCGCCCACGCTATCACCACTGCGGCTCTTGCTCTCACTGCCTTGAAGCTAAGGCCCTCAGCGCCGTTGCGCACGAGGTAGCCGCGGAACAATTGCTCCTCGCGGAAGCCTACCATGATGAAGACCAGGACCGACACGAGCATAGCTGTGCCGAAGTCGGTGCCCTGAGCGGCATAGAGGGTGCCCGTGACCTGCAGCCACCCCGCAGCCCACTCAACAGCGAAGATAACGGCCATCAGCACGGCACCAATGACCAGTCCGGCAAGGAAGTCGCGCCACCAACTCGGGCCGACATGGTAGCCGAAGCTGGTGAAACGGCGCCGATCCAGCAGCCGCCCGCCCAGCCAGGTGCTGACGTATACGGACACCAGTCCCAAGAAATTGCTTGCCAGGTTGAAGGCGGGAAGACGCTGGATAGCTGCCGAAAGGGCAGTGCGGTCGCCGGCCCGGGATGCCCCCAGCTGCTCGGACAGGGTGCTACTGAAAGCCACACCAAGGAGCAACTCGAGGCCGAGCTCGAGGATAAGGAAAACGACTAGCACGACGAGAATGCGCCACAGGGCACGCAACCGTCGTTGGCCAGTGTTCCACAGGACATTTCTCATGGCGGCGCCTCAGCAGG
>DAOTVV010000097.1:0-4317 GCA_034436255.1 Anaerolineae bacterium | reverse complement strand
GCACAAGTGGGCCCTTGCTGGGCTACGCCATCCTCGGCCAGGAGCGGAATGAGCCCACCCTGCGCTTGCTGGAAGTGGCCACGCTCGGCGGCAACCAGGCCTATGCCTTGCCGCTGCTCGCCAACTACGCCAACATGGCAGCTGACCTGCGCCTTGACGCCTGCGTTGACATGCCGGATTCGGCACCCTACGCCGGCCTGCTCGCCCCGCTTGGCTTTGAGAGCACGCCGCGTTCCCAGTCCTCGCAGATGATCATGTGCCATGCGCTCGATCCGGAGGGCCTGGCCGCGGCCTGCTGGCGGGAAAGCCCGGCCACAGCCGGCCTCGAAGTCCTGGCCTGGACGCCAGAGCGGCAGGTGACGCTGCATCGAGCCATCGCCACACCGCGGCACAAGGTGATCCTGGAGATGAAAGAAGAGACGCTCACCAGGCTCGTCTGCGCTCGCCTGGATCTTGTTGCCGCCTGGAGAGAGGAGCGAGTTACCGCCATAGGCGCGAGCTCTGCGGACATTGAGGCCATCGCCGAGGCGCTCCCCTTCCAGGCCTGGACGGCAGACTACCTCGAGTACATCTAGAAAGAGCCGCGGTTCAGCCCCCCTCAGGCTTGGTGGGGCGACTGTGGCGCAGGCGCTCGTAAACGTCCAGCCCCACGCACTCGCTCGCCTTGGGGCACCAGTCAAGGCAGGATGCACCTATCTCGTGGCTGACCCAGTAGCCGCAGGAAGGGCAGCGAGCCAGGGGCTCGTCGCTCCAGATCTCGACCTCAGCCTGGCAATTGGGGCAGATAGTGTATTCAGGCGTTGGCTCGCGGAAGCGGGCTGCCCCAGGGCAGTGGTGATTGGACAGGCTCATCTGGCCCTCCTGGCCCGGCTGCCCCAGGCCGTGGGTTCCAACATGCCCACGGCCTGACGGGTACCAGCCGGTGCGCTAACTGAAAGTGTACTACCATAGTATACAATAGCCAGCGCACCGGCGCCAGCGCTGAACTCGGCCCGAGCGCTGCTCGCGCAGCCAGCCTCGGCTGCACGGCTCCCCCTGCTCATGCTAGAGTACCGGTCGGATTATCATGCACCGGAACTCAATGTGCAGACTAGCCCGTGGAGCCGCGACCTTCGGTGCACCGCGGTACACACGACGCGCCATCCAGCGTGATACGACGTAGTATAGGGGTTTATCCCCGTCGTCGTTCTCGGTCCTGACGACGCCCACAAGGGGCTATACTACACCGTAGAGGCCGTCGACGCCGTCGACGCCGGATCGAGTCCGCGACGATAAGCCGCTGTGGACGGTTACACCACTCGATCGATGTTCTAGCCAGGGACCATGGGGCGCACGCCCTAGTCCAGAGGCACCTGCACCGGCCTGCCCGTGAGGGCGGATTCGTTTGCCGCCAGAGTCACAGCCAGAGTCCTGACAGCGTCGGCGTAGCTGCTCAGCAGTATGGACTGATCGTGTAGCAGGATGGCCTCGATGAAAGCCCGGTCAATGTCGCCATCATCGTGGTGCTTGCCGTCCAGTTCCGGGATGGCCTCAGGGAAGGTGCGCAGAGTCTCGCCGTCCCACTGCACGCGGAGGCCATCGAAGATGAAGTCCATGGTGTTGGCACCGCCATCCTTGTGCAGCAGGCACGTCGAGGTCAGGCTGAAAGGTGTGCCGTCAGCCAGCTTCATCGCCACCGAGTACACCTCGGGGATGTCGAAGTCCTCGTGGCCGCGCAGACAGCCAGAGCCGTAGTCGGCATAGACACTCGTTATCTCCTGTCCCGTGAGGTAGCGCACCAGGTCCACCTGGTGGGTCGTCTGCTCGACCAACTGGCCGCCGGAGCGCGACATGACGCCCCACCAGGGAGCACCGGGGATGCCACCCCAGCGCGCGGCGACGATCATGCCGGCGCGCTGCTCAGCCAGGAAGCGGCGCAAGCGCTGGCTCGACCCCAGGTAGCGCAGGCTGTAGCCGCTGGTGCTGATCACGCCGGCGCGTTGGATGGCGTCGCGCACCTCACGCGCCTTCGTCAGTGTCAGGGCCACGGGCTTCTCGACGAAGAGGTGAATGCCCTTGCTTGCCGCGATCAGTTCGGCGTCGCTATGGGCGAAAGGCGGCACGACAACATAGAGCGCGTCCAGATGCTCCTTCTCCAGCATGTCGTGATGGTCGAAGTAGGCACGCGCCCTGTACTGGTGGGCCATGGCTTCGGCCAACTCGCGGTTAGTGTCACACACGGCCACGATCTCGGTCGTCTCCATCGCCTTCACCATCTTCAGGTGGTGCTGGCCCATGCCGCCGGTGCCGATGAAACCAATCTGCAGCTTCTCCATATTATCCTCCGCCCTTCAGCGACGCTTTCGCTCGCAACGGGCTCGCTCATTGTACTGGCTGGACCGGAGACAGGCCAGGGCTCATCTCTTGCCTCAGCACCGGCCCCGTCTTAGACTGGGCTGCGCCTGGCGATTCGCCGGCGGCATCCATTTCCTGGCGGGAGGAGCCATGCGTCTGGAAGGGAAGGTGGCCCTGGTGACGGGCGCGTCGCGCGGCATTGGTAAAGGCATCGCCCTGCGCCTGGCAAGGGAAGGGGCCCGGGTCGCCGTCGTCTATCGCTCCAGCCGGCCAGAGGCCGAAGCCGTCGTCCAGGAGATCGCGGCTGCCGGCGGCGAGGCCATAGCCCAGCAGGCGGACGTCAGCGTCAAGGCAAGCGTCGAAACGATGGTCAGCGCCGTGCTGGCTGCCTGGGGCAAGGTTGACATTCTGGTCAACAACGCCGGCGGCAAGATTCAGGCAGCGCCCTTCCTCGAGCTAAGCGAGCAACTGTGGGATAGCTGCCTGGACCTGAACCTGAAGGGGACCTTCCTCTGCTCCCAGGCGGTGGCGCGGGTGATGGCCGGCCAGGGGGGCGGGCGCATCGTCAACATCGCCTCGATATCGTCCTACCAGGCCCAGTTCGGGCGCGTACACTATTGCACCGCCAAGGGCGGGTTGATCCAGCTCACGCGCACGATGGCTCTGGAACTTGCACCCTACCGCATCACGGTGAACGCTGTCGGGCCGTGCACTGTCGTCACCGACGCCACACGGGACCGGCTGGCCACCCCCGAAGCCGTCCAGGCCGAGCTCGACAGCATTCCCCTGGGCCGCCTGGCCACTGCCGAGGACGTTGCCAGCGGCGTCCTCTTCTTCTGCCTGCCGGAGACGGAGTTCTACACCGGCCAAATCCTGCTCGCTGAGGGCGGGAACACGCTCGTGCGCTGAGGGGGGCACTGGCGGCCGCGGCACACGGACGCAGGCGGAGGGGGCCTCATCCGGCCCGCCATCCGCGCCAGTCCGTGTGCCCGCGTTGCTTGCCGCTTCTTCCTCCCTCGCGCCAGCTTACCAGCGGTAGAGCACGGTGTAAGTGAGGCTGGCTTCGCCGTCAGCCGGGATGTCCAGGCGCCACTCTACCGTCTGCGCGTCGAGCTTGGTGTGCTCGGCGCTCTCTTCGGTGATCGTCCAGTCGCTCCAGCGATAGAGCCGCTCCGTCACCCGCACTTGCACTGCCTCTGCCTTGTGGTTGCGCAGGGTGATCTTGTAGCTCTCTTGGACGGCCGTGCCGCCGATCTGCTTGAAGTCCGTCTGCACGCGCTCGCCGACAATGTCGAAGGCGTCGCCGATGTACAGGCGCACCTGCTCACCCTTGGGGGTGTGGTCTATGCTGTCCTCGCCCAGGAGCAGCGCCGAGCCGTCTGTGTCCTGCTGGTACACACGCACTGTACCCTTGGGCAATTGCGCGTTGGCGCCCTCAGGGCCGGTGCTGAAAGCGAGCATGGTGCGCACGGTCTTGATGCCGGTGTCGGCACCGTAGCCCCGGTCCAGCTGAGGCGAGCCATAGAAGCCATAGCCCTCAGCGCCGTCATAGACATAGAACTTCTCCGCCGGCACTGCCGGGGAATGGACGAACTCGATCTGCTTCGTCTGCTTGTCCTGTACCGTGACGGGGTTCTGAATCTCGTAGAGGTGGTACTCGAAGAAGTTGCGCTGCTGCACATTGTCGAGAGCGGGGGCGGCACCGCCAACCCCTTCCTTCTCGGCGGCGCGGGCGAGCATCGGCTGGACCTGGTTGATGTTGCCGGCCACGAGCTTGAGTTTGGCGTCCTTGTAGGTCGCGCCACTCTGGTTATCCAGCGTCACCCAGCCGTCCAGGTCTACGCTCTTGCCGTCCTTCGCCAGGAGCAGCACATAGTTGGCCGCCCAGCTCAGGCCACCGGTCAGGTAGGTCAACTCCACGTCCTGGCTGCCGTCCTTAGCCGCCTGGACGAGCCAGACGAGCGACGGCCGCGTGATCAGGCC
>DAOTVV010000096.1:0-22435 GCA_034436255.1 Anaerolineae bacterium | reverse complement strand
ACGGCCATGCCGTAGAGCGGCTCAGGCCCGTCTATGGTGTGCCCGCCGGCCAGGGCACCGCCGGTCTCGCGCATTTTGTCGGCCCCACCGCGCAGGATCGCCGACGCCGCCTCGTCCGGCAGGCACTCGGGGAACACGGCGATGTTCAGGGCTAACAGGACATCGCCTCCCATGGCGTAGACGTCGCTCACGGCGTTAGCGGCGGCGATCATGCCATAGCTGTAGGGGTCATCCACGATCGGCGGGAAGAAGTCACAAGTGAAGATGAGGGCGCGCTCGCCGTCGAGGGCGTAAACGGCAGCGTCGTCCGGCTGATCCAGCCCGACGAGCACATTGGGATATGCGTTTGCCTGGAACATGCCAAGCAGTGGGCGCAGGACCTGCGCCAGGGCCGCGGCCGGCCGTTTGGCCGCTCAGCCAGCTGCTTTGGTCATGGTCGTGAGCCGCACCGGTTCGGCGGGCATCGCCATCACTTGCCTCCGCAAAGGTGGTTCTCTTGTACTATGCTGGCACCCAATTGGCAAGCCGAACCATCCTTTGGTGACAGGCATGCAGGTTGAAGCGGACTTTTCCTGCCTATGGCTGGGACTGCCAACGGGCAATCGCAATGACTGGTGCTGTTCCACATGGCGCCGGCTCAAGGCGGGCAGGGAGAGAGGACTCCATTGACAGCCAAGAGGTGGTTTCTTATCATCGCACCATTGCGTGGAGTGTAAGATTGGCTTCCTCGGTTCGCGGCATAACCCTCGCCAGCGCTTCACCACGGCGCTTGTGGCTGGCTCGGGCTTTGGCTCTGCCCATTGCGCTGAAGCCGGTCGAGGTGAACGAGGGGAGGCTCCCTGGGGAGCTGCCGGGCGACATGGTAGTGCGTCTGAGCCGGGCAAAAGCGCTGGCCGCTCCATTTGATCGCCAGCATTCGCTCGTCCTGGGCAGTGACACGGTGGTCAGCTTCGTGGACGGTGGAGAGGTCCGCGTGTTGGGCAAGCCGGGGGACCGCGAGGACCTGGCCGCCATGCTGGCGTCACTCGCAGGGCGGCTGCACACCGTCTACACGGGCTATGCCTTGCGGGATGCGGACAATGGCGGCCTGGTGAGCGGTTACGAGGCGGTGGAGGTGCGCCTGCGTCACCTCAGCGCTCGCGAGATGGAGGCGTACCTGGCCAGCGGCATCGGCGACGACAAGGCGGGCGGATACGCCCTGCAAGACCGGCAGTTCCGCCTCGTCGAACAGGTGCGAGGCTGCGCCGCCGCCGCGGTTGGGTTGCCGCTGCGCGCGGTCTGGCAGGCGTTGCGCACGGTCGGTGTGACTGTACCGGGCCGAGAGAGCCTGGAAAGGGCGTGCGGAGAGGTTACGGGAATGGAGTGCTGTCTAGGCGTGAACTGGGCCTATGCGGGGTTGAAAACGCATGGATAAGCGGATCGTTGAGCTGCAGTTTGCACATCGGTTGCTGGGCGGCAATGCAGTGGCCTTGGTGGCCACCCGCTACAGGGATCGGGTGAATGTGATGCCAGCGAGCTGGATCACGCCGATCAGCATGAAGCCGCCGATGCTGGCGATAGCAGTAAGCAAGAACTGCCTGACGCACGACTATATCGAGCGTAGTGGCGAGTTCACTCTCAGCCTGCCGGGAATTGGCCTGCTGGAGAAGGTGCATGCCGCCGGCATGATCAGTGGTTACGATTGCGACGACAAGCTAGAAGAGGTGGGCCTGAGGCCGGTGGCAGGAGAGGCCCTGGACACGCCTGTGATCGAGGGCTGCCTCGGCTACCTGGAGTGCACGGTTGAGGAGGCGTACGAGGCGGGCGAGGAGCATACGCTGTTTGTCGCCACCGTGGTCGCAGCCTATGCCGAAAGGGAGGCATTCGACGATACCTGGCTGCTGACTGAGGAAGAGGCCAAACCACTGCGTCATCTGGGCGGACACTTGTACAGCGTCCTTTCCCAGCGCATCTCGGCGGAGCCGAAGGCGACGGATGGTCAGGACCTATGACAGCTGGCAGCAAGCGACGCGTGCTCTGTATCGAAGATGACGCCGAGATGATCACTCTGATCCAGCTGATCCTTGACGGACACGGTTATGAGGTCGCTGGCGTGACCAGCGGATCCCAGGGCCTGGCCGCTGCCAGAACGAGCAAGCCAGATGTCATCCTGCTGGATCTGATGATGCCCGAGATGGACGGCTGGGAAGTCTACCGTTGTCTGAAACAGGACGCGGCCCTCTCGCGCATCCCGGTAGTGATCGTTACCGCCAAAGCGCAGAACATAGACCGGGCGATGGCCTTGCGCATAGCAAAGGTAGATGACTATATTACTAAGCCATTCGCTCCTCAGGAGTTGGTGGAGCGGGTCGAAGCGGTTCTCAGTAAGCGCATCGCGTCCGACGGAGGCTAGGTATGGCCCTGAGAGTCTACATCATGACTGACATGGAAGGTGTCGCCGGCGTGTTGAGTGCGGCGGACTACACCAGCCCGGGCTCGCGCTACTATGAGGTCGGGCGGGAATTGGCGACCCAGGAGGTCAATGCCGCAATAGAGGGGTGCCTTGAGGCGGGAGCGACTGAGATTCTCGTGGTTGATGGTCATGGTCCAGGCGCGATTGTGCCGCAGCTTTTGCATCCGCAGGCTCGCTTGCTCGCTGGCAGGCCGATGGGCTACCCGTTCGGCTGTAGCCGCGACTTTGACGCGGCGCTCATCATCGGCCAGCACGCTAAGGCCAACACAGATGGCGGCCACCTGTGCCATACTGGTTCCTTCGACGTGGAAGAGCGCACGATAAATGGCGTTAGCCTGGGGGAACTGGGTGTCAACATGTTGTTCGCCTCCTACTTTGGCGTGCCGACTGTCGCCGTGAGTGGTGACCTGGCCGCCTGTGAGGAAGCACGGGCGCTTGTGCCCGAGGTCGAGACTGCGGCTGTCAAAGAGGGCCTGCGGCGGGGCTCCGCGCACGGCTTGACAGCCGAGGAAAACCAGGCCTATAACGGTGCAGCCTTCCACTTGAGCCCGATAGAGGCGCGCAAACGCGTGCGTGCCGCAGCTCGTGCCGGCGTGATGCGACGTGCGGAGATCGGCCGCTATTGGCTGGAGCCGCCTTACGAGATGGTATGGACGTGGCGTCCCTCCGGAGGGTTATCTGGACGCACAGCCAGGATAACAGCCGACGACCTTCTGCAGTTGTTGAGCAAGCCCATATAGCCTCGAATCGAAGGTGCACTGGGGCTGACAAATGACAAGGAGCTTGATTTGCCGAAGCTGACCGCTGAGCGACTCCTGGCCTACGCCAGGAGCATCTTCGAAGCCGCCGGCGCGCCTGCAGGAGCGGCGCAACGGGTGGCGGAGTCGCTAGTCCTATCCAACCTGGTTGGCCATGATTCCCATGGTGTCATTCGCATTCCGCAGTATATCAAGGCCATCAGGGCCGGCGCGCTTGACCCGGCAGTCGCGCCGTCGCTGGTTCGTGAGACGGCCACTACGGCTCTCATTGACGGGCACTGGGGCTGGGGCCAGGTTGCTGCCTGGCGTGCCGTCGAGGTGGCGGTGGCCAAAGCTACTGACGCGCACCTGGCAGCGGTGTCTCTGGTCAACAGCTACCACGTCGGCCGCTGCGGCGAGTACGTTGAAGAAGTGGCTCGCCGGGGCATGATCGGGCTGCTGACGCTCAACAACAGCGGCGGTGCGGCCCAGGTGGCACCCTTCGGTGGGCGCGAGCGCCGTCTCGCCTCCAACCCGATCGCCTTTGCCGCGCCCACCAGTGGAGCGCCGTTGCTGGTTGATATGACCTCGTCCGTGGTAGCCGAGGGCAAAGTGCGAGTGCTGCGCAATCAGGGCAAACTCGCGCCTGAGGGCTGGCTCATTGACGCTGCGGGGAGACCGACCAGGGACCCCAACGCTCTGTATAGCAGCCCGCCCGGTGCCCTCCTGCCGCTTGGCGGCAGCCTCGGGCACAAAGGCTATGGCCTGAGCGTCCTCGTCGAGGTACTGAGTGGTGCCCTGAGCGGAGCGGGTTGCACGAACCTGGCGGCGAAACATGTCGGCAATGCCGTGTTCCTTGAGGCGATCCGTGTGGACGCCTTCACCACAACCGAACAGTACTACGCCGAAGTGGACGGTTTGGTGGCGTCCCTCAAGTCCTGCCCTCCGGCGGAGGGCTTTGAGGAGGTGCTGCTGCCGGGAGAGCCGGAACACCGTACTGAGAAGCGGCGACGAGCCGAAGGCATCGAGATCGATGCCGAGACCTGGCGTCAGATTGGCGATGTGGCCACGAGTCTCTCTTTAGCCATCCCCGAAGCCTAGACAATACCCGCCGGGCCGTAGGCCTGGCACGAGCGAACGCACAGAGGAGGCTAGTAGTGGTGGACCAAGGACCGGTTCAGGCGACGCCGTCGTATCCGCAGGGCCCTGAGATCACATCGAACGACAAGACGATGGGGCTCTTGGCCTACATCATCCCCCCGATCGGCTCGGCCATCATCTTGTTGAGCGAGAGCAACAAGAATCGTCCGTTTCAGCGCTATCATGCCATGCAGGCGCTGGGGTTGCTCGTGGTCTACATCCTGGCGGCCATTATTGTGAGCATCGGTGGCATGATCCTCGCGGCGATTCTCCACGCTATCGGGAGCGTGGTCGCTTGCTGCGTGAACGTAGTGCTGCCTTTGGCGATTCTCGCTGCCGCGATCTACTGCGCCGTTCAGGCCTACCAGGGCAAGGTCTTCGAGATCCCGTATCTCTCCGCTTTCATGATCGAGCGGGGCTGGCTGAAGCGCGTCTAGTCCCCGGCTCTCAGGGCCTGGATGTTGGCTCTGGTCAAGCGTGCACCGTAGAGGTCGCCGAGTTCGTCTCTGAGCGCCAGCGAGCGTTCGTAGAACTTGGCGGCCTCGCGCGGTTTTCGCTGTGAGGCGAGCAGCAGGCCGAGGTTGTTGTAGACGCTGGACAGGCCGGCCTTATCGCCTCGGCGCTCCATGGAGGCGGCTGCCAGGTCCAGGTATTGCCTGGCCTTCTCCCAATTGCCGGCGCGCCGGTAAGCTACGGCGAGGTTGTTGTAGGTCCGGGCCAGGCCGGCGTCATCCCCAATGGCGCTGAACACGGCGGCGGCCTCTTCGTACGCCTTCACCGCCTCTTTGCGCTCGCCCAGCTCTAGGAGGGCGTTGCCCATGCCGTTCTGCGCTATTGCGACGGCGCGACGATCGCCCGAGGCGAGTGCCCGCGACAGGGCACGGCGCTGGAAGTCTAGAGCCTCGTCCCAGCGCTTTTGCCGCAGATAGGCCTGGCCAAGGTCAACGGCGGCATCCACGCCAGAGAATGCCTCCCTTTCCTCCAGGTGTGCCGCTCGTTCCAGGGCCTGCAAGGCCCGCTCCCTGTCGTCGAGTCGCAGATAGGCCTGGCCGAGGCCCCGATAGGCCTGGAGGCGGCCTTCCTGGTCACCAGCCGCCGTGAAGGCTTCCACAGCGAGGGCGAACTCATCAGCAGCGGAGACGTAGTCAGTGGCATCGGCGTAGTGGCGGGCTAGCGCATAGTGCAAGCGCGCCGTGCTCAGTTCGGCCCCCGGCTGGCCAGGCAGCAAGGCGAGCGCCTGTTTGTAGTACTCAGCGGCTTTGGCATCTTTGGCAATGCGGGCCGAATCCCCTAGTGCTGTGAGCACACGCACCTGCCCGGGCCCATCCTGCAGCCGCTCCAGCCATGCCAGAGCTCTCTCCAGTGGCCCGCGGGCGGCCGCGGGGTTGCCGCTCTCCCAGTGCATCGCGCTGAGGCGGACCAGAGCCTCGGCGGCGTAGCGCAAGTCCTTGGCCTGTTCGAGAACGGTTGCCGCTTCCTCGTAGCCGGCGGCGGCGGCGCCATAGTCCTTTGCCAGGCGCCAGTTCTCGGCCGCTTCCATGAGCAGGTAGCCGCGAGCCCCATAGTCCTCGAGGCGACGAGCCGCGTCTTCGCCGGCCAGGGTGACCTTGAGGGCCTCGAAGACAAGGCCCCAG
Organism: Anaerolineae bacterium; assembly: GCA_034436255.1. Classification (GTDB taxonomy): domain Bacteria; phylum Chloroflexota; class Anaerolineae; order DRVO01; family DRVO01; genus DAOTVV01. The sequence continues at coordinate 16,472 of DAOTVV010000096.1, read as the reverse complement.
CGGCGCAAGGCTGGAGCCAGGGCCGACGCGATGTCGCGAACGAGAGCCGTCCTGCCAGCCAGCGGCCCGCTCTCGCTGCTGGCCGCCAGCAGCGCCGCCTGGTAATTGCTCAGCATCTGCAGCAGTTCGCCATCGGTGTCCTGGCGCTGATCGGGGCTTTCTGCAGTACGCGCACGCCAGGCGAGGGCCTTGGCATTCTCCGTGAGCGCTGCGGCGACGCGGTCCATCAGGGCAGAGTCGGGCGGCATCTGCTTGGCGAGGGCAGCTTTGACGTGGGGGTGCAGCTGCCAGGCACCATCTGTCGCTGTCTCGACGGTCAGGCCGGCCCGGGCCAGGTTCTGAAGGGGCGTGGCTGCGTCATGTCCGACCACGCTGGAGACGAAGTCCGTAGGCAGGGGCCCCGGCAGAGTGCAGAGTACGGCGGCGGCCTCAAGGTCTCGTCGGCCACAGCGTTGGATGGCGATAGCCAGGAGAGCATCTAGGGTGCCGGCGTCGCGGGCCGTACGTACGGCCTGCAGCAAGCCAAGCCGGTCGGAGAGGCCGACGGCGAGGCGCATGCCCAGGGCGTTTGCGCCCGTGCCGCTGAGGAGGGCGCGCACGCTGTCCTCGCTGATGTCCCGCACCACCTCGAAGCGCTCGTGCCTCCCCAGCCACCGTATCCAGGCCAGAGCTCCAGCCAGGTCGAGGCCCTCAGCGGTCACAGTGGTGCCGACAGCTTGGACAGGATGCTCGGCTGTGAAAAGAAAGGCGGTGCCGCTCTGGCACGCTTCCGCCAGAGTCACCAGCCGCTCGATGTCCGACTCGGGCAGGCGATCAACCCCGTCAACGATGATCAGCGAGAGCTTGCGCTGCAGTTCGGCGGCCACCGCATCAGCCAGGTCCGCCTCATTGTTGTCCTTGCAACCCAGCGCGATCGCGATACGCGCCAGGACGTCTTCGGCGCTCTGGCGAGCCATACCGGCACAATCTACGTAGTGAACCAGGGAGTAATCCTGGCTCAGGCGATGTCCGGCCTCTATGGCCAGGGAGGTGACCCCTTTGCCGGCCTCGCCCGCCAGGCACACGGCTTTGGCGCCGCCGCGGAGAACGGTCAGCAAGCGCGAGAGGGTCTGGGTTCCGTCCCGGAACCAGGGCTGCCAGCGCAGTCCGCGCGCGCCTGGCGTTCGGCCAAGCTTCAGACCCTGCCTGTCTGTTGCGCGGTCCACGAGTGAGCGCCAATCGCTTCCGACGATGGTGGGTCTTTCGCGCCCTGTCACACCGGCATTGTCGAGAAGGGCCATCGACGAGGTCAAGGCTCGGGCGACGACTTCACCCTGGGCAATGGAGTTGACAAGCTGGGCAAGCAGCTGACTCCAGGTATCGTCACTCAAGGACGGTGGCACGATCACGATGGTGCCCAGGCTCTTCTGCAGCAGCTCTTCTGTGGGCACCGCTATTGCTTGTCCTGGCCCCACCTGCCGGAGTACGAGGAGCCTGATCTCGCCGCTGACCAACAGGTTGCCGAGCTGCCTGTAGCTCAGCTCCTCAGCCAATCCGCTCGTGTTTTCAAGCAAGATGCCAGTCCGGCTGGGTTCAGTCTCGATGACGGCGATGTGATAATGCGCCTGGCTCGCCATGGCCTTCTGCAAAGCCTCAGGCGTGGCTGGCCACAGAGCCGCCAGCTCTACGTCGGGGTTGTGCTGCTTCAGGGCATCAACGATCAACTGGTGGGCTACTCTGGCCGCGGCCATCTGGCCGCTGCGATCGAGCGGGCGAGGATGGGCCAGCAGCACGCGCAGCCGATCGCGGCTCAGCACGACCGGCACCGTCTCAGAGGCGACAGGACTCGGAGGCTCGGGCGGTGCCGTAGCCTCGGTGCCCGAAGGAGGCTGCGGCAGACGCTCATCCGGTCCTGAATCGGCGTGCGAAACACCGGTGCCTGGTGGGCGAATGCGGCCGACGGATACCACGTACCAGGCGATGAAGAAGGCCAGGCCACCGCCCACCGACGCCAGCGCCAGCCCGATCAGGGCCGGCCTGGGGAAAAGCAGGGCCAGAGCGACAGCGATGGCGCACAAGGCAATCACATAGCCGAAAGCCCGGCCACGCGCCACTAACTGCTCCCTTGTTGGGCCAGCAGCTTGTTGGCCTTGTCCTGTGCCTCGGACATAGCCTGAGTGACGCTCATATCCCCGCGAAAGACGGCATCCAGTGCCTGGCCCAGCCAACCGCCGATGCTGTCAATCCAGGTGGTCGGCGGGATCGTATGTCCGATCTTGAGCGACTCCCGGGCGACATAGACATGCTCCGCTGGCTCACCGGCCAGAAGGGACTGGGCCTCGGCGGCACTCTTGAGGGCCGGCAGGTCCAGATCGTTGGCCGGGTGCAGGGCCAGGAACTTGAGCCATTTCCAAGCCTCGCTGGGGTGGCTGGTCTTCTGGCTCAGGACGAAGGCGCGCATGGTAATCAGCGTCATTCGTTGCCGGCGGCCCGGCTCGACAGCCATGCCCCACTTGAACTGCCACGGTAGCCCTGAGGACCGCCCGCCGCGCTCAGAAAACGGCCCAAACCACATGGCGGCTCGCTGGCCATCCACTACAGCGTCGAACCCTCCCATGGCCTTCAGCTGATCAGGGGTAGGCATGACCTTGTAGCCCAGGGCCAGGTTGGTGTACCACTCCAGAGCCTCGATGGTGGCGGGATCAGTGAAGGTTACGGCTTTGGGGTCAACCAGGTTGTCCATCAGGGTGCCGCCGTTCTGATAGACGAAGGTGACGAAGTCGGCGCGATCGATAGCGGAGACGAACCCGTACAGAGGCTGGTCCGCATCCGGCTCACTCAATCGCTCAGCTGCGTCCAGCAGATCGTCCCAGGTCCAGTCGTTCGTGGGGTAGGATATGCCCTTGCTATCGAAGAGATCCTTGTTGTAGTAGAGCACCCAAGGGTCAACATCGGATGGCAGAGCCCAGAGCTGCCCCTGCCAGCGCAGTGCGTCTATCGTTCCGGCGTAGAACGCGTCGAGTTCGAGATCCGGTGATTCCTTGACGAGCGGGTCGAGCGGCCTGAGGGCGCCGGACTGAGCGAGCAGAGCCAGCGGGATCTGGTCTATCTCGGCGACGTCGGCCGAAGGGGCAGCGGAAGCGATCGCCTGGTTTGGGTCGGCGCGTGTCAGAATGACGTGGAGGCCCGGGTTTGCGGCCTCGAACTCCCGCTTGAGTTGCTCGAAATGCGCCGTTTCGAGCGTGGATGGGTAAACAAAGCGAATCTCGACCGGCTGGGGCGTGGCGGTAGGCGGTGACGAAGCGGAGCAGGCGGGCAGCAGAAGAGCCAGCAGCATAAATACGGTCGGACACACCCTATGGAGCACTGGCTTGTCCTCCTTTACCTGTCGTATGGATTCTAGCACTGGCGAGTGGGGCCCTACAACCGTTGGCGGCGACCAACAGCGCGCCCGCTTCTAGAGGGCACGAACCCGGCGCAGATGCCAGCCGGCACCCAGGCCGAAGAGGATGGGCACCCAGAAGGAAACGGCGCGGAACACGAGCACCACTGCCAGGCTGAGAGCGGGAGCCTGCCCGAACGCGGCGTAGGCAGCGACCATTGCCCCTTCGGTCACGCCAAGGCCCGCTGGCATCGCGACGGCTGAGGCAGCTACGCTGCTGATGGCATAGGCAATGGCAGCCGCGGGTGCCCCGGCATGGCAGCCCAGGGCCAAGGAGACCAGGTAGAGGCTGGCCACATCGCCAACGATTGTCCACGAGGAATAGAAAAGACCCTCGGTCAGACGCGGGCCGGTCCTGCCACCCATGGTCAACGCCGTCGCCAGGCTCGACGCTGCTGACTCGAGGCGCCGAGCGCAGTCAGAGTTCCGGTGAAGCCTCGACTGCAGCACCCGGTCGCAGGCGGCGCCGACCTGCCGGGCGTGAAACATGGCGGCCTGGGGGCGGCGAGCGATGAGTACTATGACAAACATCGCGGCCAGGACGACGCCAAGCGACGGCAGCAGTGTTTCAGCTGGCAGGAGGGCTGCCGAGCCACTCAACCGCTGGTAAGCCAGCGCTATCAGACTGAGCAGGAGCAAAGAGGCGGTGCCAAGGAGGTTCTGCAGCAGGAAGTAGCCAGCGATGGCCGGCTCCCCCAAGCCACAACGCTTCAGATAGGCGAAGCGTACAGCGATCCCGCCAGCTCCGGCGACCGGCAGCAGGCGCGAGGCGGCGCCCGACGCGAGCGCCACCTCTGCCGACTGCCACCGGGGCGCCGGCGTAGCGAGCTGCCGGGTGCACAAAGACATAAGGAAGCCAGCTCCCAGATAGCGAGGAGCCTGACACAGGATCGCTGCCAGGATGGGGACCGGCGCCGCTTCAGCGACGTAGCCTGCCAGGCGGCGGAGGTCCAGCGCCTGTGGTGCCAGGAACCAGATGGCACCCAAGAGCACGAGCGAAATAAGAACGGCGCGCCAGCGGCTCCAGAGGTGGGCGAGCCTGCCTGGAGCAGGGCTCACTTCGTCGCTGCCAGCCTCTGCCGATATCGGACTAACGTTCATGACCCGATTATCGGGCCGTTGTGTGGCTGGCCGCCAGTTCCCGGCATGCCGGGCGCGCCGGTGGGGTGGGTCTGCATGCTGGCAGAGGGGCATCTCTGGCTTGCTGCGGCACTTGTCAAGCGGCCGGCTTGGGCATATAAGGTTGTATCTGGCGCACGCGCCGCACCAGGCTGGTGGCGCCTGGGACGGGGCTGCGGGACTTTGCCGCCTAGTGCGCCTGTTGGGGACATGCTATAATGGGAATGTTATGCACTGTTGCCCAGGGCATGGCACCTACTTATGCCCATGCCCCTGTTGGGGCATCAGGTGATAGTGTAAGGTATGGATAGATTCGGAGGGTTTTCAACCCATGGCAATAGATGAGGAGCGAGACCTCGCAGAGGGCCAGGAGCCGGAGAACGAAAGCGAGCCAGGCCTGGCCGAGCTGCTGGATAAGGGCAGACAGCAAGGCTTTATCACCGAGGAGGACATCCTTGCCATCCTACCCGAAGCCGAGAACAACCTCGACCAGCTGGACGAGATCTACACAGCTCTGCTGAATGAGAATATCGAGGTGCACGAGGGCGACCAGGAGCCGGAAGAGCTTGAGGCGGAGGAGGTTGAAGTCGCCCCGGAAGCAGAGGAAGAGGTAGACCTCAGCGAGATCGGAGTTGACGACACGGTTAGCCTCTACCTCAAGGAGATCAGCCGCGTCCCTCTGCTCACCGGGGAGCAGGAAGTGGACTTGGCTCAGAGGATCGAGGCTGGTCAGGACGCTCAGGCGAGGCTGGCGCGAGGCGAGTACGAGCCCGATGAGAAAGAGGCTCTGGAGGCTCTGGTTCAGGATGGTGAACGGGCCAGGAAGCACCTGATCGAGGCGAACTTCAGGCTGGTGGTGAGCATCGCCAAGAAGTACGTCGGCCGAGGCGTCTCTTTTCTGGACCTGATCCAGGAGGGAAACATCGGCCTGATTCGTGCCGTAGAGAAGTTCGATTGGCGCCGCGGCTACAAGTTCAGCACCTATTCCACATGGTGGATCCGTCAGGCGATCACACGGGCGATCGCGGACCAGGGCCGAACCATTCGTGTGCCGGTGCACATGACCGAACGGATCAACAAGGTCATGCGGGCACAGCGCAAGTTGGTCCAGGACCTGGGTCGAGAGCCGACCCCTGAAGAGATTGCTCAGGAGATGGATACCACGCCGGACCAGATCGAGCGCATAATGAAGATATCGGAGCGGCCGCTCTCGCTCGAGATGCCGGTGGGTGAGGAGCAGGATAGCGCCCTTGGTGACTTCATCGAGGATGAGCTCAGCCTCATGCCCAATGAGGTCGCGTCCAACGAACTGCTGCGGCGCCAGGTTGAGGAAGTGCTGTCCACGCTCAGTCCACGCGAAGCGCGAGTCCTTCAGATGCGTTTCGGTCTGAAAGACGGCCATACGCACACCCTGGAGGAGGTCGGCAGGCGGTTCGGTGTGACTCGCGAGCGCGTGCGGCAGATTGAGGCGAAAGCATTGCGCAAGCTCCGGCATCCCAGCCGAAGCAGGCGGTTGCGTGACTACCTGCAGCCAGAGTAGCCGGAGGTCTGCTGCGAGCCGAGCGGCCGTACAGCGTCGGCGGCCAGAGCCCGGCGAGGGGCGTAGGATGACAGGTGTGTGCGGCGGGCACCCGGCATGGAACTGGGTGCCCGCCTTCGTTTGGGCCACTCTCCACACATCGGGAGGGGGTATAGTTGGAAGACGAGTTGGCGAGCCTGATAGACGAGCACTTTCTTGATGCCTTGGCCAGCGCTGAGCCGGTTCCAGGCGGCGGCAGCGCTGCAGCGGTCGCCGGTGCCATCGCCGCTGGGCTGGCGAGCATGGTGGCCAGGTTGACCCTTAGCCCGCGGTACGAACAGGTGAGGGGTGCCATTGAGACAACGTTGGCAGCCAGTGAGGATTTGCGGCGGCGTCTAGCCTCTTTGGCAAGGCAAGACATGTCAGCATACATGAGCTTCAGCCGGGCTCAGCGCCTGCCTCGTGCAAGCGAGGAAGAGAGGCGGCTGCGCACGACAAGGATGCAGGAGGCGCTGCGGGAATGCACGCTTGTACCGCTGCAGATAGCTGCGGCTTGTCGGGAGGTGCTGCAGCTGTGCCCGATGCTGGTCGAGAAGGGGAACCCGGCAGCAATCACGGACGTAGGCGTCGCGGCCTTGCTCGCTGAGGCGGCGCTCCGCGGAGCCGGCCTGCAGGTCGAAGTGAACCTGGCCTGGCTGAAAGACGAGGCTTTCATCGCCGAGCAGCGCCAGCGTCTGGCGGCGATCCTGGCTGGCACGGCGGAGCTCAAGGAACAGATTGCAGCACAGGTGCAGACGGCGCTTGAGCGCTGACAACTGGAGGAGGTCTTGATGCCAGCTCAGCTTTTGGATGGGAAGAGCCTAGCGGCTCAGATGCGTAGCGAAATAGCGGCCGATGTCGCCGCTTTTGCCGGCCAGCATGGCCGCTCCCCGGCACTTGCGGTGGTCAGAGCGGGTGAAGACCCAGCCTCGGTCAGCTACGCGCGGATGTTGGCACGTTCTTGCGACCAGGTAGGTATTGCCTTCGTGCCTCATATCCTGCCGGCGGAGACTGAGCAGAGTCAGCTGGTGCACTTGGTGGCGCAGCTTTCGGCCGACCCGGCTGTAGATGGCGTGATCATCCAAGAGCCCCTACCGGCGGCGATCAGGGCGGAGTCCGTGATCGCCGCGCTCGCCCCGGAGAAGGACGTGGATGGGGTGCACCCGGTCAACGCTGGCCGGCTGATGCAAGGCGTGGGTGAGTACTTCGCCCCGGCGACGCCCAGTGGCGGGATCGAGTTGCTCGAGCGCCATGGCATCACCTTCGCGGGCAAGCGGGCGGTGGTAGTGGGCCGCTCCAATGTGGTCGGCCGCCCAATGGCAATGTTGCTGCTGCATCGTCATGCAACGGTGACCATCTGCCATTCCCGTACGCGCGAACTAGCCGCGGAATGTAGCCGCGCTGAGATACTCGTCGCAGCTACAGGCAAGGCGGGGCTGATCACGGGCGACATGATCGCTCCTGGGGCCGTGGTCGTGGACTTCGGCGTCAATTTCGTTGATGGCAAGATGGTGGGCGATGTGGATTTCGCCGCCGCTGCAGAGCGTGCGGCGTGGATAACGCCCGTCCCGGGAGGGACGGGGCCGATGACCAACATGATGCTGATGCGCAACGTGCTGAGAGCGGCTAAGTTGCGCTATGCTCCTGGCGTTGCCTGACCAGCGCCGGCCTGGCTGCCTGGAGGGACGCGACGACAGCGTCCATAATACCCTATCTACCACATTCTCTGGAGTGGTTAGCCCCAATTCCATCGGATGGAGGTTTGGTATGGCCGAAGGCAACACCGTCCCCAGCGACCTGGAGATAGCACAGGCCGCCACACTGGAGCCCATTACTGCTATCGCTGCAAAAGCTGGGTTAACGCCAGATGACCTGGATCTTTACGGCAAATACAAAGCCAAAGTGCATCTGGATGTTTTGAGCCGGCTGTCGGGCCGCCAGAATGGCAAGTACATAGATGTTACTGCCATAACGCCTACGCCACTCGGCGAAGGCAAGACAACCACGACGGTTGGCCTGACGCAGGCTCTGGGCCGGCTCGGCAAGAACGTCATAACCTGCATCCGTCAGCCCTCTATGGGCCCGACTTTCGGCATCAAAGGTGGCGCGGCCGGCGGTGGCTATTCGCAGATCATTCCAATGGAGGAGTTCAACCTCCACCTGACTGGCGACATCCACGCGGTAGGTATCGCCCATAACCTGCTTGCCGCGGCAATTGATGCCCGCATCAGCCACGAGGACGAACTCACGGATAAGCAACTGGCCAAGCTCGGGTTGCGCCGTCTGGACATTGACCCTTATTCAATCACCTGGCCGCGTGTGGTGGACGTCAACGACCGGGAGCTGCGCCGGATCGTCATGGGCCTTGGAACGAAGGACGATGGCCGCCCGCGCCAGAGTGGTTTTGACATAACAGTCGCGAGCGAAGTGATGGCGGTGCTCGCTCTCGCGACCTCGATGAAGGACCTGCGCCAACGGCTCGGCCGTATCGTGATCGGCACGAGCAAGGCGGGCGACCCGGTGACGGCCGAGGACCTGGGGGTAGCGGGGGCGATGACGGTGCTAATGAAGGACGCCCTCATGCCAAACCTCATGCAGACGCTCGAGGGTCAGCCGGCCTTTGTCCATGCGGGCCCGTTCGCCAACATCGCCCATGGCAATTCCTCGGTGATCGCCGATCAGATCGCACTCAAGCTCGCCGACTATGTGGTCACTGAGTCAGGGTTCGGCGCTGACATGGGCATGGAGAAATTCATGGACATTAAGTGCCGCGTCTCCGGACTCAAGCCGGACTGCGTGGTCGTAGTGGCCACCGTGCGGGCACTGAAGATGCATGGCGGCGGGCCGAAGGTCGTTCCCGGGAGGCCGTTGGCCGATGCCTATAAGCAGGAGAACCTGGACCTGCTGCGGGCCGGCCTGCCGAACCTGGAGGCCTGCATCGGCATCGCGAAGCAGTTCGGCGTACCAGTGGTGGTGGCGGTCAACGCTTTCGCTACCGACACCGATGCTGAACTGGAGGCCATCCGCCAGGCCGCGATCGCTGCCGGAGCGGAGGACGCTGTGAAATGCGAGCATTGGGCCAAAGGCGGGGCCGGCGCAATCGCCCTGGCAGAAGCGGTGATCTCCGCCTGCCAGCGCCCAAGCGACTTCCGCTTCCTTTACCCGGCGGACCTGCCGATCAAGGACAAGATCGAAACGATAGCGACCCGCGTTTATGGTGCGGGCAGGGTCGAGTACTCCCCTGAAGCTGAGGCCAAGATCGCGCTGTTCACGCGACTGGGCTACGATAAGCTGCCGATCTGCATGGCCAAGACGCATCTATCTCTGTCCGCCGATCCGACGGTGAAGGGTGCCCCTAAAGGTTTCACTTTGCCGGTGCGCGATGTCAGGGCCTCGGTCGGTGCCGGCTTCCTGTATCCGCTCTGCGGCGAGATGCGCACCATGCCCGGGCTCCCGAGCCGGCCGGCCTTTATGGACGTAGATTTGGACGAGAACGGGCGTATCGTCGGCCTGTTCTAGCCTGGGCCGAGTCCCGAAAGGGCATTGGGGCCGCTGTCGGGGCGGCCCCCGAACTTGGAGGTGAGTATGGCCGAGCGTGTAACGTTGACATTGCCAGGTATGTATGCCGACCACCATGTGCAACGAGTACGCGAATTGCTGTCCAAAGTAAGCGGAGTGGGCGACGTCTATGCCAGTTCAATGACCATGAAGGTTGAGGTCGAATTCGACCCATCACTGACGACGCCTGAAGCCATCCGCTCGGCTGTCGCACGAGGGGGGTACAGCGAGGGGCCGGTGCAGGCGGCGGCTAGCGACATTCTGACGCAACGTTCGTCTTGGTTTCGTGCCAGCCTGCGCATGACGAGCCCCAACGCTGTAGACAAGGCGCAGTCGGGGGATTTCCGCAAGTACTGATCGGCTATGAGCGGCGCCGTGCCTCACAACTGGGTGCAATCGTTCTGGAAGTAGTTAGTTAGGACTTACCGGAGGTTGAAGTGGCGGAGCTACGGAGTAAGGATTCAGCGGCAAATGAGATGCTCGAGGTGGCCAAGGAAAGAGGGATCTCGACGGCTTTTTCACGGGCTGAAGAGATCCGGCCCTGCCCGATAGGCGCCCAGGGACTCTGCTGCCGCATGTGCGGCATGGGACCGTGCCGCCTTGTAGGCAAGACGACGCGCGGCGTCTGTGGAGCGACGGCGGGGACGATCGTTGCCCGCAACTTCGCGCGCATGGTTGCGGGCGGTGCTGCGGCCCACTCAGATCATGGGCGAGACATGGCCTTGACCCTTTTGGCTGTTGGCCGTGGTGAGGCCGGCGGCTATACGGTCCGCGATGAAGCCAAGCTTCTGACAGTGGCGGGCTACCTGGGCATTGACGTCAGGGGCAAAGACATGAGGAAACTGGCCGAAGAGGTGGCTCTCCGCTGCCTGGAGGATTTTGGCCGGCAAGAGAAGGGCCAGATCAACTTCCTCAAGCGTGCTCCGGAGCGGCGCCAGCGCCTATGGCGTGAACTCGGGATCGCACCTCGTGGCGTTGACCGTGAGATCGTGGAGGCGATGCATCGAACGCACGCAGGGGTGGACCAGGATGCCGAGAGCATCCTCAAGCACAGCCTGCGCACGGCCCTGGCTGACGGCTGGGGCGGCTCGATGATCGGCACTGACTTGAGCGACGTGCTCTTCGGCACTCCCGGGCCGGTGAACTCGTCGGCCAATCTGGGCGTGCTCAGTGAGGACGAGGTCAACCTTGTCATCCATGGGCACGAGCCCACACTGTCCGAGATGATCGTGGCTGCCGCGCAGGACCCAGAGTTGATCGAGTACGCCAGGAGCAAGGGCGCCAAGGGCATCAACCTTAGTGGCATCTGCTGCACGGCGAACGAGGTCCTCATGCGGCACGGCGTGAAGCTGGCCGGCAACTTCCTGCACCAGGAACTGGCCATCCTCACTGGCGCCGTGGAGGCGATGATCGTAGACGTCCAGTGCATAATGGAGGGCCTGGCCAACGTGGCCGACAGCTTCCACACCCTTCTCATCACCACCTCGCCCAAAGCGAACATCCGCGGCGCCACGCATGTCGAGTTCGAGGAAGAACACGCTTACGAGATTGCCAAGCAACTCGTGCGCATGGCTATTGACAACTACCCCAACCGTGGCACCACTCACATTCCGCAGGTTCAGGAAGGGCTCGTCGCCGGCTTCTCGCATGAGTACGTGAATTACATGCAAGGTGGCCTCTTCCGTGCCTCGTTCCGGCCGCTGAATGATGCCATCATGCAGGGGCGCATCCGCGGTATCGCTGGCGTCGTCGGCTGCAACAATGCCTGTGTCACGCAGGACGAGGGCATCACCGAGGTGATCCAGGCGCTGCTGGCGAACGACGTCCTGGTCGCTGTCACTGGCTGCGCCGCCATCGGCGGGGCCAAGTATGGCCTGCTGCAGCCGGAATACTGGGATAGCATCGGCGCGAATCTGCGCGAGGTTTGCGAAGCGATCGGCATACCTCCTGTGTTGCACGTCGGCTCCTGTGTGGACAACTCCCGTATTCTCACGGTGCTGACACAGATGGCCGAAGAGGGCGGGCTGGGAAGCGACATCAGCGACATCCCTGGAGTCGGCATCTGCCCCGAGTGGATGTCGGAGAAGGCGATCTCCATAGGCACTTACTTCGTCGCCTCGGGCGTTCACGTGTTCTTCGGCGTCCGCTCGCCTGTATCCGGCAGTCAAGAAGTCGTGGATATCATGACCAAGGACTGGCCTGAGCAACTGGGTGGTTCGCTCGAGTTCGAGCCGGACTACGAGAAGTTGGTGGCCAAGGCGCTGGCGCACATAGATGAACGGCGAGCGGCATTAGGCCTGGAGGAATACCGGCCAAACCGCTATGGCAGCAGCGGCGATCGCGCCCTGGTGGAATGGGAGTCTATCCCGGCGGACCGGCGCAGCCTCTACAGCCGCAGGCCGACAGCTTGAGATCCGCTGTAGCGAACGGGGAGTGATGGATCATGTCTAGATACATAGCGACAAGGGCCATTCGCGGCGCGAATCACATCGTGGCCGAGGCCTCGGCCATGCTCGAGCGAGCGATTGCCGAGTTGGGGGCTGAGAAGCCGGTAGCTTTCACCAACACCGCTTACTTTTTGCCCGTGATCTACGGTTTCACTGGGCGAGAGGTGACCCGCCTTGGCGAACTCAGGCCGGTTCTTGAGCAGGCCATGGCTATGCTCAGCCCCGTGCCAACGGAGCGCCTCTGGCTGCCATATCTGGGCGAGACGCTGGACTGCGGTGTGGCCACCCTTTTGGCGGAAGAGGCCATCGAGGCGGTGCGCTTTGCCTACGGCGAGCAGCCCGAACGGCGCCCTGGTTTCCGCCTGGCCGGAGGCAGTTTCACCAGCCCTGAGTTCGAGAAGGGCGAGGCCGGCGACGAGAGGCTGAACGGCCCGATTGACGATATCCAGCTGCGCGCCTGGGGCATCCAGCTGGTTGACGGGCGCATGCCGGGGTTCGCGGCGATCGTGGGCTGCGCCAAGAGCAACGAGGTGGCCGTCGAGATCGTGCGCCAGTTGCAGCAACGCAACATCCTGGTCTTCCTGAGCGGCAATGTGAACGGGCGCAGTATCATTGACCAGCTCCACGAGGAAGGCATCGAGATGGGTTACGATACCTACATCGTGCCCTTCGGCACGGACACCATCTCGGCCATATACGCTCTCGGCTTTGCCACGCGCTCGGCCCTGACCTTCGGTGGGCTGAAAGGCGGGCAGACGCGCGAAATCCTGCTCTACAATAAGAACCGCGTTTTCGCCTTTGTGCTCGCCCTGGGCGAAGTGGACGACCTCAAGTACGCGACGGCTGCCGGAGCCATCACCTACGGCTTTCCCGTGATCGCCGACACTGTCATCCCTGAGATCAGGCCGACAGGCGTCACCACATATGAGCACGTCATCTCCATGCCCTTCGACGACATCGAGGGCGCGGACGACCTGGAACGCGCCAAGAAACTGGTACAGCGTTGCATCGAGGTCCGTGGCGTCAAGGTGCGTGTCACGGAAGTGCCGATCCCCGTGCCGTACGGTTCTGCGTTCGAGGGTGAACGGGTACGGCGAGCCGACATGCGGGTCGAATTCGGTGGGCGGGATGCCAGGGCGTTCGAGTACCTGCGCATGCGCGACATGAGCGAAGTTGAGGATGGCCGGATCCAGGTGATCGGCCCCGGGCTCGAGAGCGTGCGAGAAGGCGGCGCGATGAACCTGGGCATTCTCATCGAGGTTGCTGGCCGCAAGATGCAGCAGGACTTCGAGCCCGTCCTTGAGCGTCAGGTGCACTATTTCATCAACGGCGCCTCGGGTGTGCAGCACATTGGCCAACGGGACATCACGTGGATCCGCATCAGCAAAGCCGCGGCTGAGAAGGGCTTCGACCTGCGCCATCTAGGGGACATTCTCTACGCGCGCATGCACAGCGATTTTGGCGCCCTGTTGGACAAGGTGCAGGTGACGATCATCACCGAGCCGACTCTGTTCGAGAAGACGCTCGAAGAGGCGCGTCGTGCCTACAACTTCCGCAATGAGCGGTTGGCCGACATGACCGATGAATCGGTTGACACCTTCTATTCCTGTACGCTTTGCCAGAGCTTCGCTCCTAACCACGTGTGCGTAGTTTCGCCGGAACGGCTCGGCCTCTGCGGCGCTTACAACTGGCTGGACTGCCGCGCTTCCTACGAGATCAACCCAACAGGACCCAACCAACCGATCAAGAAAGGCCAGGTTATTGACGAGTGGAAAGGCTACTTCTCGGGCGCCATTGAGTACGTCTACGAGCACTCGAACCATAGCGTCCACGAGGTGTCGCTCTATTCCGCCCTCGAGAACCCCATGACGGCCTGCGGTTGCTTCGAGTGCATCCTGATGGTCATTCCCGAGGCCAACGGATTCATGGTGGTCTCGCGCGAGGACCCGAGCATGACGCCAGCGGGCATGACTTTCAGCACACTCGCCGGCGTGGCAGGCGGTGGCCTACAGACACCAGGCGTGATGGGCATCGGCAAGTACTTCTTGCTCAGCAAAAAGTTCATCCGCGCTGATGGTGGGCTGAAGCGCATCGTCTGGATGTCCAGCAATCTGAAAGAGCAGATGCGCGACGAGTTGCGAGCAGCCTGCGCTCGCGAAGGCGATCCCGACTTGCTCGACAAGATTGCCGACGAGCGCAGCGTGACCACGGTCGAGGAGCTGCTCGTCTACCTGGAAGAGCACCAGCATCCGGCTTTGGCGATGGAGCCGCTGTTCTAGCAGCTGGGCGTTCGAGGGGGCAGGCCGGTGAGCATGCCCCCGTTTCTTGCGCCTTACCGTCGCCGGCGAGCCGTGTCCTGGCTCGTTGGCGCGAGGTTGGGCGTGGCGTATAATGCGGCGGTGGCAGCAGCCACATTGTGGAGACGCCGATGATCACCGTAGACACTTTGGGCTCGCTATTGGCGCCCGCTTACAGCCACGGCGAGGATTTCCTGGCCGAGCAATGTGCGCGCTACGCGGAAGCGATCAGGTTGTTCCAGGAGACCTATGGCCAGGGGCCGGTGCGCATTTACCGCGCCCCTGGGCGAGTGAACCTGATTGGCGAGCATACGGACTACAACCAGGGTTTTGTTATGCCCACGGCCATAGATCGCGATGTTGTGGTCGTTGGGCGGCCCCGCACGGATAGCGTCGTGCGGGCGAGGAATGTCGAAGAGCGCTATCGCGAGTTCGAGTTTGAGTGCGGCACCAGCATAGCTCCCGGGCCGGTGGGGGACTGGAGCAACTACGTTCGCGGTGCGGCGCAGCGCCTGGCGCAGGAAACCGGCGGGCCGCTGCGGGGCATGGATATGGTGGTATCCGGCCGGCAACCACACGGCACGCCCATTGGGGTGGGCCTGAGTTCCTCCACGTCGCTGACCGTCGTCGCCACCCTCGCCCTGTCCGACGCCAATGAGATGGGTCTGGATGGCCAGAGGCTGGCCGAACTGGCTGCCCAGGCGGAATGGTACACCGGCACACGCGGTGGGATCATGGATCAGTTCGCCTCGGTGCTGGGGCGTGGCGGTCACGCTCTCTTTCTCGATTGCAGGCCCATCGCGCCCGGCAGGTATCGCCTGGAGCGTATCCCTTTGCCGGAAGGTTACCGGGTGGTCGTATGTAATACGGGCGTTCGGCACGAGAACACACGCTCGGAGTTCAACACCCGGGTCTTCGAGTGCCGGGTGGGCGCCCATCTCCTGAGCAGGCGGTTCCCGCAAGTGCGCTACCTGCGAGATGTGTCCGCGGAGACGCTTGGTATGACGCCGAGCGAGATAGAGGCTGTAGTGGATGAGGCGTTGCCGCCGGCGGTGAGTGGCCGTGATCTCATTGACCAGGGCATCGTTGCCGCCGTTGCCGGCGACATGCCCACCACTTTCAGGGTGGACCCGACGCGTCTCTATCGCGTGCGGCAGCGCTGCCGCCACGTAGTGACGGAGAATCAGCGGGTCCTGGACAGTATGGGAGCGCTCAAGGCTAAGGACGTGACGTGGTTTGGCCACTTGATGGAGGCGGCGCACGAGAGCGTACGCGACAATTACGAGGTGAGCATCCCTGAGGTCGAGGCGATGCTTGAAGCGGCGCATTCCAGCCCCGGCTGTATCGGCGCCCGGCTCACCGGTGCCGGTTGGGGCGGGTGCGTGGTCGCGATGGTGCGCGAGAGCGAGGTTCAGGACTTTGCCGTGTCGGTTGCGGAGCGCTACCACCGCGCTACAAGCATCCGACCCGACGTTTTTATCTGCAATTCGGCAACTGGAGCCCAGGTGATCGCCCGCGACGAGGCGTTCCAGTTGCCGACGTTGACCAGGTGAGTTCATCCCGGAAAAGGAGCGTTAGCACATGCCAGCCAGGGTGGAGGTACCGGTAGACAAGTACAGGGGCGCTGTCCGCCAGGTCACTCTGGGCGCTGGCCCAGATGCTGGTGGCACGCGAAAGCGAGTGGTAGTCGTCGGTGGCGAGACTGGGCTGCCATTTCTAGGGTTCGAGGGCAGTGTGCCGAACCCACCGGTAGTTGGCATTGAGATCACGGCTCAACCGCCCGAGGGCTGGTCCGAGCCTTTGCACGAGGCCTGGGGCGACAGCGTCATGGCCGATCCGGCAGCGTGGGCTGCCAAGGCCGAGCAGGCCGGAGCGGACCTCATCTTCCTGTCCGTCCAGGATACCGGGCAGCACCAACTCAGTGCGACTGAGTTTGCGGCGCGCGTGAAAGCGGTGCTCCAGGCAACGGGCCTGCCCCTGATCGTCGTGGGTCCTGGGTCCGCTGAGCGCGACAACGAACTCCTGGTCGCCGTCGCCGATGCGGCGAAGGGTGAGCGCCTCGCCCTTGGCCG
>DAOTVV010000095.1:0-10791 GCA_034436255.1 Anaerolineae bacterium | reverse complement strand
CTCGTCTCCTGGAAGGCCGCTGAGACGGCGATCATCGTCGTTGACGTCTGGGACAAGCACTGGTCCTGGGGTGCCAACGAGCGCGTCGGCATCCTGGCACCGCGGATCAACGAAGTCCTGAAAGTTGCGCGGGCCAAGGGCGTCCTGATCGTGCACGCCCCGTCAGATGTCGTCGGGTTCTACCAGTCGCATCCAGCGCGACAGTGGGTGGCGAAGACAACGCGGCTGCCAGCGCCAG
This sequence comes from Anaerolineae bacterium, assembly GCA_034436255.1. Lineage (GTDB taxonomy): Bacteria > Chloroflexota > Anaerolineae > DRVO01 > DRVO01 > DAOTVV01. Next base: position 10,553 of record DAOTVV010000095.1, on the reverse strand, counting down.
CCCTGGCCGAGCACGCCGATCCACCCCTTCCCATAGATGATTCCGACGAGGGTTCGGATACCTTCGAGACCGGCTGGTACACCGCCTGGACGCGCCAGCACCCGGCCATTGAGATCGCGCCAGAAGACGCCATCAGCGACAACGGCGATGAGATATACTCGGTCTTCGTCCAGCGCGGCATCCGCAACGTACTGTACATGGGCGTGCACACCAACATGTGTGTGCTCGAACGGTCATTTGCCATCAAGCGCTTCGTGCGCCTCGGCTTCAACGTTGCCCTGGCACGCGACCTGACTGACGCCATGTACAACCCTCTGCGGCCTCCCTATGTCAGCCATGAGGAAGGGACCAATCTCGTGATCGGGTTCATCGAGAAGTTCTGGGCCCCGACCTTCGCAAGCGATGACCTCACGGCGGCGCGAGGCCTGATGCATCCATAGGGATGCGTCGGCGGATTCCGCCAACGCTGCAAGGCGCGGAACCCTTCCCGCCAGTCTTTACGCAAGGCTTACGGCCTTTGCCCTCAAGCTTGGCCTAATATGGGCGATAATCATGTGAACCACGAGTGGCGGTGGGCCCTGCGGTGGTCACCTGGCCTTCGCGAGCGGCATGTGGCTGCCGCGGTCTGACCTCACCCACGCGGGGCCTGGGAGAGAGTGATAGTGGCCAACGAACGAGTCATGGTAGTTGACGATACCATCAGTGTCGGCAAGCTGGTCGCCACGCACCTCGAGGCCGCCGGCTACAAGACCGTCATCGCGCTGTCCGGGCAGGAAGCTCTGAGCAAGCTGTCCGAGGGCATTCCGGACCTGTTCATTATAGACGTCATGATGCCCGGGATGGATGGGTTCCAACTCACTCAGGCCCTGCGAGCTGACCCCCGGACAGCCTCCAAGCCGATCGTGATCCTCACCGCTCGTGACCGCGTTGAAGACAAGGTCAAGGGCTTCGAGGCCGGCGCGGACGATTACGTAGTGAAGCCATTCGAGGCAGCTGAGCTTCTGGCTCGCCTGCGCGCGCTGCTTGCCCGTGCGGCGCCAGCCGCTGCGCCAGCCTCGGCCGGCCCTCAGGGCGTTGTGCACGCCATCTTCGGCCTGAGGGGCGGAGCAGGCCGGTCTACACTTACCGCCAATCTTGGGGTTGCCCTGGCTGGCCTGTCCAATGCGGAAGTGGTTGTCGCCGATCTGGCGATCGAATCTGGCCACCTGGCGCTCATGCTTGATGCGCGCCCGGTCCACACTCTGGACGAGTTGGTGACACGTTACGGGGCGAGCTTCGAGCCGGATGTGCTCATGGCCTACCTGACCCCCTCTCGCTATAACGTCAAAGTGCTCGCGGCCCCCTTGACCCCGGCGTCTGCACCTCTGGTGACTGTTGATGGCGTCCGAGCCGTGATCGAGACTCTGCGGCACCGCTTTCGCTACACTGTGCTCGACCTGGCGCCAACGTTCAGCGACCTCAACCTCGCCGTGCTTGAGGCTGCAGACTACATCACGGTTGTGATGACGCCAGAAATGGCCGGCCTCAAGGCCACAACCTCTGCCTTTGAAATTCTGGACTCGCTTGGTTACTCGCAGGAAAGCATCTTCCTGGTGGTCAACACGGTGTTTGCCGCCAGACCACTGTCGAATGACGACATCGCCGGTGCCCTCAGCCGGCCCGTTTCGGCGACCATCCCGTACGAGAAGCTGGCTTTCGTAGATGCTATCAACCGGGGGGTGCCAATAGTGCGCTCCGTGCCTCGCAGCCCGAGCTCCAGAGCGATCCTCGCCTACGCCTCCGACCTTGCGCAGCGGCAGGGGTCGAGGGCGGCAATGGCAAAATCCCCGCTGTCCGCGGGCAAATAGGCAGGGCTAGCGAAGGTGCCTATGCCAGGCGAGCATTCCATCGGCAGCATCCTCCTGGTGGACAGCGACAAAGCCTTCCTGACTACCCTACGCACCGTGCTGGAGACACGCGGCTATGCGGTGCGCACCGCTCGCGATGGTCTCTCCGGCCTCGCCGCCGCCCAAGCCGAGCACTTCGACCTTGTCGTGCTTGATCTTGACCTGCCCGGCATGTCCGGCGCTGACCTTGTGGCTCGGCTCAGGCAAGATAAGCGCACTCTGAGCCTGCCGGTCATGGTGTTGACAGCGCTCGACGAAGGACCGCAGCGCGTCCGCCTATTTGAGTTGGGGGTTGACGACTTCCTCGCCAAGTCCGCCTCGCCGCTGGAGATTCTGTCGCGCGTGCAGGCCTTGCTCAGACGCTCCGCTGAGCCTGCGGCGCCCGAGCCAGGCAAAGTCATCGCTTTCGTCGGCTGTGCCGGCGGTGTAGGCACAACAACCATCTGTGCGAACGTCGCTCAAGCCCTGGGCGCACGGGGCACCACGCTTGCCCTGGACGCCGGCTGGCCTCTGGGTTCACTCGCAGCGCTTCTCGCAGCCCCGCCGCAAGCTGGCCTGCGGCAGGTAGCAGGCGTTGATCCCACTCCTGAGAACCTTAGCACCTACCTGGCCGGGGGACGAGCCGGTGTGCGCTTCCGGTACCTGCATGGCATAGACACGCTGGTTCCGGGAGACATGTCCCATCTCGACTGCGCCGGCTTGGTGAAAGCAGCGCGCGAACTGGCGAGATTCGTGCTCATTGACGCGGGAGACTGGAGCGCTCCTTTCAGCGATGGGTTCATCGCCCAGGCCGACATGGTCGTGCTGGTCATGGCCTTGGAGCGCACGCACATCGCGCACATGCGCCAGTACCTGGAACGTCTGGACGGCTTGGGTGTACGACGGAGTCGCCGGCTCCTACTCGGCAACCGCTTGCGTCCGTCGCCCTTTGGCATCAGAGAGACACAGCGCTATCTCGATGAGGACATTTTTCTCATCATTCCCTTCGAAGGTGACCGGCTCTCTCAGTGCCTGGCCGATGGCCGCCTGCTGCTCACTCAGTTTCCGGAAAGCGCCGGCGCCGTGGCCATTGCCGAGTTGGCCTCCAACCTCAGTCATCAGACGGCTATCGAGGCGTAGGTGAGGCGGCATGGCTGAAGCGGCATTTGCCCTCTCGGGCCAAGCGGCTGGCTACAGCACTGGCTCACGCGAAACCGAGATCGGCCGTGAGGCATTTCTGGCCGAGGCTGAGGCAACCCTACGCAAGGTGCAGGAGAGTTGCCAAGGGCTTGTGCAGAGCTCGGACCCGGAGCAGGTTGGCACTCTCTTGCGCCATGTCCACACCTACAAGAGCCTGATGTCCTTCGTAGGCACAGAGCCACCGGTCCGGCTGGCTACCCCCATCGAGGAGTTCCTGAGCGCGGTCTGGCGGGGCCAGATGCCGCTCAACAGCGACAATATCCGGCTCATCAGCCAGGGCGTCTCCTTGCTGCTCGCGACCCATGCCTCGACTATCCGGGGGCTGCCCAGCCCACGAAACGAAGCCTACCTGGGCGCGTTGCAGGCAGCGCTCGCAAGAGTCCGCCGCTCCGCTCCCGGCCCCGAGCCGCAGGGGCAGGCCGCCTCGAGCGAAGCAGAAGCGCCACCTCCGCTGCCGTTGCTGCGCCGCGGCGCGAACCCTGACCTCGCTGAGATGGACGCCCTCTGCGCCAACCTCAGCCGCCTGTTACAGCGCCTTAGTGACATCAGCTGCACCCAACAAGATGAACGATCGCAGGCGCTCATGGCGGCGATGCGCCACAATGTGGAGCAACTGCGCAACACCATCCACGAAGGCCGCTTCACCACTGTGCGCGCTTTCCTCCTGCCCATGATCGCGACTGTGCAGTCCGCAGCCCTTCACCTGGGCAAGCGAGTCTCGGTTCGTCTGCAGGGCGAGAATCTCGAGGTGGAGCGTGCCACCTTGCAGGCGCTTCAGCCCTCCATCGTTCACCTGCTGCGCAATGCCGTCGCCCACGGCATTGAAAGCCCGGCGCGGCGCGCAGAAGTGGGCAAGCCTGAGGTGGGTACGATCCTGGTGACCTGCCAACTCGAAGGGCCATACCTGGTGATCTCCATAAGCGACGACGGCCAGGGCTTCGACACGAAGGCCCTGCGAGAGGCTGCGGTGCGTCTTGGTGCGATAAGCCAGGAGAAGGCCGATCGCACATCAGATGAGGACGCCACAATGCTGGCTCTGGTGCCGGGGCTCTCCACCAGCGCCGCGATAGACGATCTAAGCGGCAACGGCATGGGGCTGGCAGCGGTGGCCGAAGATGTCGCTGCCCTTGGTGGGCAGATCAGCATTGACTCGCGCCCTGGCCAGGGAACCACTATCAGCATCAAGCTGCCGCTCACCGCTGGTGCTGGCCCCGCTAGCCCGCCTGCGGCTCCGTATGGATGAGTACGCGGTCTAGCGGCGGGTAACGCCGGCGCAGAGCATCCTCGAGCGATTCGCTCAGTTCGTGAGCCCGATCGAGACTCACATCGGCCGGCAAGAGACAGTGCATCGAGAGCGATGGCCGCCCATCTATCGTGTGCACCTGCACATTGTGGCACGACCCCTGGCCGAAGACCTCTTCCGCCAGCACCTGCGCCTCAGTCGCGAGCGCCCTCGCCTGCTCGGATGAAACGGCGCTGGCGCTGACCACGGGCTCTCGCCCAACAGGCTCTATGTGCGTGATGATGTCGCTCACGGCCGGCACTCGCTCGCGCACATTCTGTTCGAAGCGGGAGATGATCTCGTGTGCCTCGGCCAGATTCAGGCTGGGCGGCAACTCGGCGTGCACCTCGATGTGCCGCTGATCACCAACTGCAATGGTGCGAATGCCATGCACGTTGAGGTCAAGCGTGCGCGCCGCAGCCCGCACCTCAGCCACGACGCTATCGTCCACTTCGGGCACAGCCGCGGGCTCGACATGAACCACGACGTCGGCGCCAGGCAGGGAGGCCTGCACCAGGCTCTCAACCTGTGAGGCGATCCCATGCGCCTTCTCCAGGCTCGCCTCGGGGCGCACCTCCAGGGAAAGGTCAACGAAGGCATCCGGGCCGGCTTGCCGGACCCTCAACTGGCGCACATCCTGCACATCTGGCAGGCGCCGGATGCCTTGGGACAATGCCGCCGAGACGTCCACCGGCGCGCTATCGAGCAACATCGAAATCGTGCGCCGCCCCAATTGCGCACTGACGTAAAGCACGATCAGTGCTACCCCAAGAGCGGCGATCGAGTCCGCGCCCAGGAGAAATCCCAGCGCGGGGAACGACTGACCTATGCGCACGAGCACGAGCCCGACAATGACAACCGCTGACGACCAGACGTCTGTGCTGAAATGCAGAGCATCTGCCTCGAGGGCCTGGCTGTTGTGCCGCCTTGCCGCTCCTGCCAGGCGCCTGGAGTTGAAGAGGTTGACCGCGACGGAAGTGGCCATGATCAGAAATGCCCACACGTTCGCTTCAACGGCAGCCTGGTGGTAGAGCAGACGGTGGACGGCCTCTTGCACGATCCAGACGCAGGTGGCAAGAAGAAGCAAGGTCTCAAACAAAGCCGACAGGTTTTCCACCTTGCCATGCCCGTAAGGATGTCCGGCGTCCGCAGGCATGCCTGAGATGCGCACGGCGAAGTAGGTGACGAGCGCCGCCACCAGATCCAACCCCGAATGAGCCGCTTCCGCAAGGATGCCCAGGCTGCCGGTGAGCAGGCCAGTCGCGATCTTGACCAGGGTCAGGAAGAGTGCGGCCAGCACTGAACTTAGCGCAACACCTCGTTTGTTAGCTTCTGACCCTTCTTCCTGCTGTCTGTTCATCTGAGCGACTCCGAGAGCACCACCTGGCAACCGTGCAAAGAAGGGCGGCGCCCCACTCCGGGCGCCGCAGGCCCAATCACATTTGGTGACAAGGTAGCACTCTCTGTTGCTCGCAGCAACCCAGCAGTCGCAACTCCCCAACCTGGCCAAGACCACGAGGGTCCTGGACAGAGGCGGCCTGGTTGTACCCCACACTGTACGGCTTGCCTACGACAGTTCTACTACTGTCAGACGCTCTCCTGACGCCTTCCGTGGAGTGCCATCCGTGCGACGCCGATCGCCCTCTTTTGGCCGTGAATCAGCTCTCTGCGGTGCCAAGCTGGGCTTTGGCGTGTCGTTGCTGCCCAAAATCCGTGCAAAGTCGGCCCTGAGCGGGGCCGGCGCTGGCTTGCGAGTAGCAGGTGGATTCGTTACTATTGCCTGTGTGCCTCATCTGCTGGCCTTCTCAGCGCCAGCCGGGCCATAGCAATCCGCGAGTGACTTGCCCAGATCTTCTACGGGGGGACTTTCGTGCGTAATATACTGGTCACCGGTGGCGCCGGCTTCATTGGTTCCAATTTCGTGCACTTTCTGTTGCGGAAACATCCCAGGTGTCACGTCGTAGCCTACGACAAACTCACCTACGCCGGTAACCTCGACAACCTCGACGACATTGCCGAGGACCCCCGTTACACCTTCGTCTGGGGCGACATCTGCGACGAGGAGAACGTTGACCATGTCATGCGGGCCTACCGCATAGATACAATCGTTAACTTCGCCGCCGAGACGCATGTGGATCGGTCGCTCATGGAGCCGGGCAGTTTCGTACGCACCGATACCTACGGTACCTACGTTCTGCTCGAGGCAGCACGCAAGTATCACATCGAGCGCTATCACCAGGTCGGTACGGACGAAGTATACGGCGAGGTGCTGGAAGGGTCCGCTCGCGAGGACTGGCCGCTCCGGCCGCGCAGCCCCTACTCGGCTAGCAAGGCCGGCGGGGACCTCATGTGCCTGGCTTACTACAGTAGCTTTGCCGTTCCCGTCACGGTCAGCCGTTGCACCAACAACATCGGCCCCTATCAGTACCCCGAGAAGATCGTGCCCCTCTTCATCACCAACGCCATAGATAATGAGCCCCTGCCGGTCTACGGCGACGGCTCACAGGTCCGGGACTATCAGCACGTGCTCGACCATTGCGAAGCGATTGATGTCGTGCTCACGAAGGGCCAGCCCGGCCAGGTTTATAACGTCGGGAGTGGCGTTGACACGCGCAACATAGACATCGCGCGCATGGTCTTGCGCCTGCTGGGCAAACCCGAAAGCCTGATCCGCTTTGTCGCCGACCGCCCCGGACACGACCGCCGTTACAGCGTTGACTCCAGCAAGCTGATGGCGCTCGGCTGGCGCGGCCGCTACACAACCGAGGAGGCGCTGGAGCGCACCGTCCGCTGGTACCTGGAGAACGAGTGGTGGTGGCGCAAGATCAAGAGCGGGTCGTTTCGCGCTTACTACGAGCGGCAGTACGCCAACCGCCTCTCGCACCTCTCCAACCTTCAGTAGGGTTTACGGCTGGGGCCCGTTCCTGTGAGCGGGCCCTTGTGATCTCCATGGCATGGCGGCATGACTCCTCACGGAGGTAGGCGTGACCGGTGTCCTGGCTCCCCGGCCCGACTTCGAGCGCTTTCGCACCGCCCTCCTGTGCAAGGGTGAGCCCGACCGGGTTCCTCTGGCTGAGGCCGGCATTGACCAGGGCATAAAGGAGGCCATACTCGGCCGCACCCTGCGGTCATTGCAGGATGAAGCCGATTTCTGGCGCCTGGCCGGTTACGACTTCGTCCCCATCAACACCGGCTTGCGCCTGATGCTCAGCCTGGGGCACGACCCCAGCTACGACCCAGGTGCCCGTGCTCAGGCAGTGAAGAGCGTCCGGTTGAGGGCACGCGCCCGCTACGGCGTGAGTGATAGCGAAGATCGCGAGCGCGCCTGGGCCCAGGAACACACCGGCGTCATCACCACTTGGGAGGATCTGGAGCGCTTCCCCTGGCCCGATCCTGCTGACTTCGACCGGCTCGACGACATCAAGGCCCTGGGCACGATAATGCCCCCCAGCATGAAGGTGGTGATCTACCAAGGGCACATCTTCACGCCTGCCTGGGAACTCATGGGTTTTGAGACTTTCTGCCTGAAACTCATCGAGGAGCCTTCGCTGATAGACGCCCTTGTGGAGCGCATCGGCGAGATCCAGTTCGCCATCTTCGAGCGCCTGATCGACCTGCCAGAAGTGGGCGCCGCCTGGATGCCGGATGACATCGCTTATACCGAGGGCCTGATGCTCGCCCCGAGCCACTTTCGGCGCTGGCTCTTCCCCTGGTACCGCCGCATGGGCACGATCTGTTCCAGCCTGGGCAAACCTCTCATCTACCATTCCGACGGCCGGTTGGACGAGGTGATGGACGACATTCTCGGCTGTGGCTTCAATGCCCTGCACCCAATCGAGCCCAAGGCCATGGATATCCGGTCGCTCAAGCGCAAGTATGGCGGGCGTTTGTGCCTGATGGGGAACCTGGACCTCGGCTACACACTCACAAGGGGGACGCCGGCCGAAGTCGTTCAGGAGACCCTGGGCCTCCTGCGCGATGTGGCGCCTGGCGGCGGTTACTGCGTGGGTGCAAGCAACTCGGTGCCGGAGTACGTACCTTTCGCCAATTACAACGCCATGCGCGAGACCGTCTTTCGCTTTGGCCAATACCCTATCAGCGTCTGACCCCGGCAGGACCCTGCACGCCACTCTGGTCAGGTCGCCGTCAAGCGATGCCCGCCCTCGCCGAAGCCGATCCACGAGCACAACGAGCGGCCAAGCCACAGGCTAGCCAGCGCGGCTACAGCCAGCCCTGTCCTGATATTCACTGGGGGAAGCCGAGCGCACAACCGGCCTAAGGCTGAGGGGCCGTTCCAGCGCCGCGGCACAGGTCGGGGGCAGCGAATTCCGGGTTCGCGTAGCCGAAAGCATTGAGGATGCCCAAAAGGTCTGGGTTTGCTTCGGCGCTTGCCTGGACAGCGGCGCACCCCTGGTCCACCGACTTGCTTTGCGAGTAGGCACCCCAGAACGCGGCCGCCACAGGCGCGAATGGCCCGCCTGCCGACTGCGCCTCGGCAACCGCCTTCGAGGCCGCGGCTACGTCGCCGCGTATGGCGTAAGCCACCACCAGGCGGAAGCGAGCGAAGGATCTCAGAGCTTCTATCTCCTGCGCCGCATCCATGCCATTCATCATCATCGCACTGGCTTTCAGCGCACCATCGCTGATCGCCTGGTTGTAGAGGCCGATTGCGTCATCCAGCCGTCCGGCCGCCAGAGCGGCATTGGCGTCCAGTACCTTGAAATAGAGGAGGTCCGAGGCATCGTAGCTGGTCTCTGCCAGTGTGAGCCGGCCACCCTGGACACGGTAGATCAGCGTCTGCGCCCGCTGTGGCCCGGCCCCGACGGAGCCGTAGGTATTGCCGTGAACGACCAGTTCCCGGCCACCATTAGCCTCCCTCACTTCGATGCGATCGGGGAAGGCGACCGCAATCGTGCCGGCGATATCCTCGTACTCGCCGTTGCGGCAGGTCAGCAAGTGCAGTTCAGCGAAACAGGTGCTGGCGCCGCAGGACTGTATGGCGTAGGTGACGTCTGCCCTTGCGTCGCCAGTGAGGTCCTGGGTACTGACAATGCTGACAGGGCCGCGTGTCTGCCCAGCGGCGGCGCTATCGAAAACGACATGATAGACGCCGCCATCATTGTGCAGTATGAGCAGCGTCCCCTCCGGCAGAGTGCCACCGGCCTGAGTGTCAACCGCAGCGACTACAACGTCATCTGAGCCCTGACCACTGAGATCTGCCACGACCACCGGCCCGATGGCCTGCGCCGATCGGGATGGCACCGCCCCCTGTTTTGAGGACACCAGGCCCCATTTGGCCAGCGCCGCTTCCAGCGCAACGACGTTGCCGCCAGCACGCGTCAGGTAATCAGCGGCAGCGATGCCGAGGCCACTCAGCCCCGGCGAGTTGCCGGGTGGAGGTGGCAGCGGCGTGGGCGGAGGCGTTGCGGTCGCCGTGGCCGTGGGGGTAGCGCTGACCGTGGGTGCGACCGTCCATGTGGGCGTAGGCGCAGCGGCCACTGCCTGGCGGGTGACCGACGCCGTCGGGTTGGACACAACCTCGGGCAGGACGGTCGGCGTCGCCCCGCACCCTAACAGAAGAGCGACAAATGACCCCAGCAGCGCCAGAGCCAGCCGCCGCTCCCGAATACCTCTGGGCAAACCGCCTTGCATGGCCTGCTCCTGACCTGATTTTTCTCGTCATATGCCGCAGCATTTGCCTGCACCAGTGTTTCCGCCGGGGCCACCAATACGCCCGGCCCTGCCGCATGCCCGCCAGATGCTGCAGCAATGCTCTGGCACGCTAGCCGTCAGCACATCCTCCTGGCTGCAATTGCCGTGCCGGCAGCGGGTTGACAGCGTCCCTGCGAAGTGCGCTATCATGGGGCGGCGTTAGGCCCTGGGGCACCGGTTGCCCGATAATCCACCAGGGCGGAGCGAAAGAGTGCGGTCTATGCCGACAGAGACGATGACCCCACGCGAGCGCTGGCTGGCGGTACTGCGCCGCGAGAAGCCCGATCGCGTGCCGATGGACTACTGGAGCACGGACGAAGCTACCGATCTCCTGCTGCGGCACCTCGGCTGCGCCGACAAGCGCGAGTTATACGAGCGTCTGCACATAGATCGTGTTATCGCGGTCAAGCCCGAGTATGTCGGCCCGCCGCTGCCGGATGACACCGACGTGTTCGGCTGCCGCTTCCGGGACGCGGACTACGGCACCGGCAAGT
>DAOTVV010000094.1:0-4915 GCA_034436255.1 Anaerolineae bacterium | reverse complement strand
GGCGCCGGTGGCACTGCCTGGGCGCGGAGGAGGGAGGACGCGGCGATTGGCTGGGCGTAGCGGGCCATGTCACCGCCGTTGAGCACAGAAGCAGCCACGGTGGCCTGAAGTGGGTCGGTCACGTTCTGGCCCGGAGCCTGGCCGAGGAGCGCGCCAATGAAGTCCAGGCTCACTGTGGCGTGACTGGTGACAACAAGCGAGCCATCGCCAGCGTCATAGCGCAAAGGGGCGCAACGTACCTGCACCAGCCGCCATTCTCGCACCAATTGGTCGGAGGCGACGACGCAGAGGTCCGGAATGCCGGCGTCTTTGGCGTAGTAGGCGGCGTCGGGCTCGTACACTGCGACGGGAGCCTCGCTTGGGCCAGCACTTGCCACCCGGAAACGAGGGACGGGCATGGGTGGCGCTGGCAGAGCGACACGGTCAGTTTGCTCGGAGCCGAGAGACAGGCGCACCTGCACGCCCGGCGGCACGACAACGCGTGCTGAGACCGCGGGCAGAGCAGGGCCACCTGTGGGCCCGGAAGCTACCAGGCCCGGCGCGGTGACCACAGAGAAGACCTGGCCGTCCAGGGTGCGCTCGCTAATCTCATAGCTCGGCAGACTCAGCTCGAGCCTGATTCCAGTAGGCGACTCGTCCAACAGGGTCAGGCCCGCTTGCGAGGAAGCGAGAGGGACCGACCTGGTGCCGCTTGCTGCGCCGGGCATCGCCCCCAGCGCAAGGGCGGAGGTGGCTGGCAAGAGGCTGATGGTGCTAAGGGATAGCAGCAGCGCAAGGAGCCTGGTCCTGATGTCGACCTCCTTAGGCAAGCGCCTTCTCCTGCTGAGCGGCGCAGCGGGCATCAGGTTACCATAGTTCTTCGGTGGCGTCCACCGTCGCACTTGCCGGCGACCAATGACATGCGTAGAATATAGACGCTTGGTGAGCGTAGCCGAGCGGTTAAGGCATCTGGTTGTGGCCCAGAAGACCGCGGGTTCGATTCCCGCCGCTCACCCCAACAAGGTCAGGCTGGAAAGCCTGGCCTTAGTGTTTGTATACCTCGATCAATCTCCTCTCGCTTTCGCCGCTAATGCTGGCCACGACCTCCACATAGGGCGCCAGGGTGGAGTTAGTCAGCTTGCGGCGCAGCAGTTCGTCAACCTGGAAGATGCCTGCCGAGTTGCTCATGCTGATGCGCACGCGTACCGGTCGCTCGCTGCCTTTCTCGATGGTGACTGACTCGATCGCCTGGGCGGAGAGGGAGTGGATGTTGACCTGGCCGGCCTCGAACGGGATGCGAGAGCGGCCCTCAGTCATGTCCAATGCGTCTGCGACTTTCACGACGCCTGCTTCCAGGGTGAGGCAGCGGACGTCCCAGCGATGGGCGGCGATGGCATGCAATGCTTCGGCCACGACGATGGTCAGCGCCGGCTCCTCATAGATGCCGGCGAGCAGTTGCCGGGCTTTGGGATAGGCGAGAATGAGGCTGTAGCGCTCGTGGTCGTCGCGGCTCACAGCGATGCCCAGGTCGTGCAGGGCGGCGCCGAGCACCACGATCACCTCGGCATCCTCGGGCTCGAGGCCGTGGTCGGAGACGACCGATGGCGCGATCCCGGCCTCGCCCAGCAGCCGTAGCAGGCGAAGGCCGGCGTTGGCCACAATCTGCACGTGCACTGAGCCGTGGTCGCTTATGCCGGACCTCTGGACAGCGTTCACATTGGCAGACTGCCAGAACTGCTGCAACTCCAGGTCAGTCCCAGCACGGTCCAGCATGGCTGCAAGCCTGGGGTTGTGCTTGGCCGGTACCCTGATCTGAGTGAAGCCGCTACCCTGGTTCATGCAACACCTCGCCTGGCAGCACTTGCGCTGCCAGGACTGGACTGGCGGGATTATACAACGGCGGCCTCCATCGCGCATTGCCACAGCGCTGCCAACTGCCACACCTGATCCATCATGTGTCGCTGGCACGAAAGTTGCAATCATAAGAACATATGTTCTACTACAGGAGGATGCGTTCATGCCAGAACCCAGAGTCGCGTCGCTGGTCTTCGCCTATGATGCGGCTGTCGCCGTCGCCTGGGCCTGTCGTGACCCCTACAGCGCCAGTCTGCGGGCGATCCCGGAGGGCAAGAACCGCCGCACCGCCTACTGCAGGCACTGCCGGGCCGCCACTTGCCTGTTTGGCGGCAGTGTGGCCGATAGGCAGGGCCAACGGGCCCGGAAGCGCAACTGGGCGATGCCCGATTGGGTGGGCTGGGATGACTACATGTGGGCTCTCCGCCGCTACGTAGAGTTGCTGGGCGTGGGCCACACCTGCTGGCGCTGTGCCAACCTGCGAAAGCGCCTGAGGGAAGGGCGGCCGCAATATGCCTGTGGCATCGCGCTGCGCCGCGCCGCCGACGACGGCCTTCGGGCCCGAGGGTCGTCGTCGCCTGTCTCGCGAAAATGGCTACCCGCGAGCGAGATGCAGCTACGCACTGCCGCTGAGGCCTGTCATGGCGCCTGGTTCGAGCCGCGAAGCGGTCCTGTGCCGGACGTGGGGGCAGGGACCTCTCTGGCGGAGATGGCGCGCCTTTGCTCTTCCTGTGTTCACTTGCGCCGGGTGACTGGCGAAGGCAAGGTGCGCTTCCTCTGCCTGGAGCAGGCGAAAGCGGAAGGCACAGCTTGGGGCGAGCGAATTCTCCGTTCCTGGCGGACCTGGCAATGGCGCCGCGGCAAGCAGTCCTGGTGTGCCGGTGCACTCTGGCAGCACAGGCAGGGGGACGTAGCAGCACTCGGGCAATCAGAACTGCCCGTGCCGAAGGCACCTACCGGTGGTGGCGCCCGACAAAGCGCTCGATGCGGTCGCAGGCTTCCCTGAGTTCCTCCAAGGAGGTGGCGTAGGTGCAGCGCACATAACCGGCGCCGCAGGCGCCAAAGGCGTCTCCCGGGACGACGGCCACGCGCTCTTCCCGAAGCAGCATCTCAGCGAACTGCTGCGATGTCAGCCCGGTCCTCTTGATGCTGGGGAAGCAGTAGAATGCTCCCCTGGGCTCGACACAATCCAGGCCCATCTGGTTGAGCCGTGCCGTGAAGAAGCGGCGGCGACGGTCGTACTCTTCGACCATGGCCTTTACGGATTGCTCGCCTTGCTCAGTCAGGGCAGCCTCGGCGGCATACTGCGCCGGTGTGGGGGCGGACATGATGGTGTATTGGTGCACCTTGAGCATGGCGCTCGCCACTGGCGCCGCGGCGATGGCAGCGGCGATGCGCCATCCGGTCATGGCATAGTCCTTTGAGAAGCCATAGAGCAGGATGGCGCGCTCTCTCAGGCGTGGGAGGCTGCCGATGCAAATGTGCTCGCTCCCGTAGACGAGCCGGTCATAAGCCTCGTCTGAGATCACGAACAGGTCATGCTCGCAGGCAAGGTCAGCCAGGCTCTCCATGTGGCTGCGAGAGATGGTGGCGCCGGTGGGGTTGCTCGGGTAGCCGATCAGTATCGCCTTGGTGCGCGGTGTGATGCTCCTGGCGACCGCCTCCGGCCTCAATTCCCAGCCATCCTCCGCTCGCGTCTCCACGACGACGGGGGTTCCGCCAGCGAAGATCACCTCCGGCTTATAGGAGACGAAGCAGGGCTCAGGGACGATAACCTCGTCCCCAGGGTTGAGGATGGCTGTGAGGGCGAGGTAGATGCCTTCCGAGATGCCGACGGTGATCAGCATCTCCGATTCTGGATCGTACTCAGCGCCATACAGGCGGGCCAGATGGGCAGCCAGGGCGCGTCGCAGTTCGATGCGTCCCGAATTTGAGGTGTAGCCCGTCTCTCCCTGAAGCAGCGAGTCAATGCCGGCTTGCATGATGGGCCGGGGGGTGACGAAATCCGGCTGGCCAACCCCCAGGGAGATCACGTCGTCCATGGTGGCTACAATGTCGAAGAAACGGCGAATGCCACTGAACGGCGCTTCCTGCACTCTGTGTGATAGGCTTGGCATGGCAACCGCCTCCGCTTTCCTGCCTCGGAGGCGCCCTTGCCCCACAGACGCTGGCCTCGGTGTTTAGTATGCTGAGTGTATTATCGCCTCGCGGCCCTTGCTTGGCCAATCGGCGCGCCACAAGCCCGGGCCTGCCACCTGTCGGTGCTCTCGCAATAGCGAAGCTCAAACACGCCGCGCTCTGTTGCGATGCGGAAGCCTGGGCCGGCTGGAGTCCGCCAGCGTCGGATCACACGAACGACCTGCTCCTCCGTACCGTTGCCCCAGCCGATGGCCATGGGTTCCTGAGCGTAGCGATACTCCGACCGACAACGAACGCACACGGCCTGCCAGGCACCGCAGGCTGCCCCGCCCTGCATATGCTCACACGGACGTATCTATCTCGGATGAGTCGCCGACGTTGAAACGCTCGAAGCCGCCCTTCACCATGGCATATTGACCGACCAGGCTGTGCGTCAGGGCGCCAGAGATGATGTGTGCCTGTTCGTTGACTATCGAGTCGCGGACGATGGACTCCTCGATAGTGGCGCCGTCGGCCACGGTGACATAAGGGCCGACGATCGAGCCTTCGATGCGAGCCTTGGAACCGACGTAGACATAAGGCCCGATTACCGAGTTATGCACCTCAGCATCAGGGGCGATACGGGTCGGGGGTTCCACAATGCAGCCTTCGGGGCGGATGCTGTTGTAGCTGTCTCGCTCCAGCAGGTAACGGTTGGCTTGCAAGACGGCGTCGGGCGTGCCGCAGTCCTGCCAGACATCCACGGTGCGCGCCTCGAGGCGGCTGCCGCGGTCAACCATGAGCTGCAAGGCGTCAGCCAGGTAGAACTCGCCCTCGGTGCGCAGGTTGCGGGCCTGAAGCTCGTCTATGCAGTCGAAGAGCAGTTGATACTGCTTGATGTAGTACAGGCCGATCACGGCCAGCTTTGAGATGGGCTGGCTCGGCTTCTCGACGAAGCGGCGGA
>DAOTVV010000093.1:0-10776 GCA_034436255.1 Anaerolineae bacterium | reverse complement strand
GCATTCCAGGCTGCGAACTGCCTGCAGGGTATGCGCCTGATCGTGCTGGACGACGTCTGCACCTCGGGGGCGACGCTCGTGGCCTGCGCTCAGGCGGTCTCTCAGGCCGGTGGGGAAGTGGTGGCGGC
Source organism: Anaerolineae bacterium (assembly GCA_034436255.1). Taxonomy (GTDB): domain Bacteria; phylum Chloroflexota; class Anaerolineae; order DRVO01; family DRVO01; genus DAOTVV01. The sequence goes on along the minus strand of DAOTVV010000093.1, from coordinate 10,648 downwards.
GATGACGTTCACGCGCGCCGAAGAACCGGGCTAGGCCGTGAGGTCTGGGCGCAATAGCGCCGTATGTTGCCTCTTTCTGTTCTGATTGTGGATACGTAAGGGAGGGGCGATCAGCTTCTGGAGCCCAGCCCCGGAGGTCCGTGTCCGGCTACTGGTTGCCCCGCCGGCCGTAGATGGTATAGGTGTACACGAAGGTGTTGGAACGCCGGCTCCAGGCAGCGGGCATGCGCTTTGAATAGTCCACGAGCGGCTCGCGTGGTGTGGCAGGGACGACGGCTGGCTCGGCCTCGGCCACTGCGGCAGCGGCGGCAACGATCGTATCCCCTGGGCTGCTGTCGGTTCTGGGCATCGGTTGGACGGCCGCCTGCGGCTGACGAGGACGGGCCTGGCCTGCTTGCGGCGTAGCCTGTGCCGATGCCGATTCTGCGTCGCCTTCTTCCGGCATAGCGACATCGCGCAGGACGACCACACTATAGGCCTGCCGGCCGCGGGAGCCCAGACGCAGCTCGAATTCCACCTCGCGGCCTTTGGCAAGCGTCAGGTCGCTTGAACCGAGGATGACCGCACTCTCGTGTACGAAGACTTCGCTGCCATCCTGGCAACGAATGAAGCCGTAGCCTTTGGCGCCGTTGAACCACTTGACGACCCCTCTCTGTACCTCGCTCGCGGGCGGAGGGGGCTGAGTGGCGGCGCTTCGGCCGGCCGGGCTCGGCGCAGAGGATCGCTCGGCGCTGAACCGGTGTCGCCTCTTGCGGCGCGCATCTGCCGAAGGCATCTAGGAAGTGGACTCCATGGTCGGGCTGCGGTAGCGATAGACGATGCGGCCCCGAGTGAGGTCGTAAGGGGTGAGAGCGACGCGCACTTTGTCGCCCAGGAGCACGCGAATGTAGTACTTACGCATCTTGCCGCTGAGGTAGGCCAGCACCTCGTGGCCGTTCTCCAGCTTCACCCTGAAAGTGGTATCGGGGAGGGTCTCGGCGACGATACCCTCTACTTCGATGGTCTCTTCCTGTTTCGGCATAGTCCTCCTGCTACTGGCCTGCCCCGCCAGCTTGGCGCGCCTCCGGCTCTGCCCACTTGGTTAGCTCCTGAGCTAAGACGACGCTCAGGTGCTCGAAGGCGACATCTGGTTCGCAATCGCGCACGGCGGCAATCTCGGTGGCCACGAAATCCCGCGCCTGTTCCAGCAGCCTGGCATCCGTGCTCGTGAGTTGGCCGAACTTGCTCCTCCAGGTCAGGTCCCGGCAGACCTCGGCGATCAGCCTGGTGTTGCCCGAGCGCAGCTTGTCGGTGAGCTCGCGCTGCCTGGCCTTGAACTCGCTCGGCAGGTGATGTGGCGGCTCGGCCAGCGCTTCCATGGCCTGGCTGACAAGTAGCGAATCGGCCTGCCTCAGGCCGAGGGTGCTCGCGTTCTCCACCGGGATCATCATGGTCAGGCGGTTGGCGAAGAGCTCCACGATGTAGAACTCAGAGAACCCGTTAATGCCATCGGATCGGCGTATCTCGCGGATCACGCCTGCACCATGTGTCGGGTGGACGACCTTATCCCCCTGCTGGAACATCCCTGACCTCCTCATGCCTGATTGCCGTGGCAGTGAGCTTTGCGCGCGGAGGCCTGCCTGCATGACCGAGGCACATATTAGGCGTCCTTGCTCAGCTCGAGGTACAGCTCCAGTGGTGAGTTGGATGACATAACTGCCATGGTCTCGACCACAGCGCTGTCGTGGCCCGAGTCTGCCGCAGCCACGCCCCGGATGGGCGCGGCCCTTCAGCCCGACCTCGGGCTCACCTCATTCCTTGCGCTTGGTTGTTCACTTTCATTATAGCCCCTGCGCCCGAGCTGGACAAAACGATATGTCAAGGCACGGACGAATAGTGTGGCGGTAGCGGCCGTGTGCTAGACTGGGACGAACTTGTCTGGAGGTGACCCTTTCCAAGATGACACAAAGACCGAGCGACGATGGCGTGCGGGCCATGCTGCTCACCGCTATCCTGGTGCTGGCGGCCAGCATCGCCATGGTGGCGGCGGCACGGAACACGCCCCGCAGCGTGGCCGAAGCGAGCGTGGCGGGCTTCCCTCCGGCTTTGCCAACGATCGCCGTCCCCATGCCTAGCAACACGACGGTTCCGGCAACAGCAGCGGCACCCTCGGCCACAGTGCTCGCCCTCGATGTTGCGTCTGCTACGCCCGTGCCCTCTGCCACGCCTGCGCCTTCGCCGACAGCTTCAGCTACTGCTGTGGCTGGTGACCGCGTACCCGTAGGCACAAGGGCACCGGCGCCGACACCGCTGGCCAGCGACACGCCGGCTGTTCCTGCCACCGCTACGGCAACGAACACGCCCGTGCCTACGCCCACCAAAACCATGATGTCGCTGCGCACGGACCTGCCAGCCATGTCCCTGCAGGACTGGCCGCGGCCGGCAAACGATGACGGCTGGGGCATGCATTTCATCATCAACGCCTACCCGTCGGAGCAAGAGATTGACCTGAACATCCAGCGCCTGGTTGACATGCGCATCAAGTGGGCCGTTGTCATCTACGGCGATGAGATTCAGCTGCAGAAACTCGCGCCCCGCTTCCGCGATGCCGGCATCACCGTGGTCTGGCGTCGGATGCTGCGGCCATACGACCGCTATTACGACTGGGGGCGGGACATCGCGATCCTGAAGAACCTGGGTGTGGCGCCCTACATGCAGGCCTACAACGAGCCTGAGGTGCCGGCCGAATGGCCAGACGGCAAGTCCAATGAAGCGGTGTTCCTGGATAACCTCGTATCGGCTTGCCAGGACATCTACAACGCCGGCGGTTATGTCGGCCTGCAGTTCGCCTCCTCTCAGTGGCTACGGGACGCCTTGCACGAGATCAAGGCACGCAATGGGCAAGCGGTCTTCGGGCGCATGTTCTTCGTCCCCCACTCCTACGGGATGAACCATCCGCCCGATTACACGGAGGACATCAACGCCGTCCTCAGTTTCCGCATCTACGCCATGGTATTCCAGCAGGAGATCGGCATGGTACCGCCCATGATCGTCGGCGAAGGGGGCTGGAAGTACGGCGCCACCGACGATGCCCGTTTTCCGAAGGTCACTGACGAGCTTCACCGTGACTACTATGTTGCTCTCTACAACTGGTTCAGGACCGGCAAGCTCTCCAATGGTGAACCGTTGCCCGACTACCTGTTCGCCTTCTGCCCCTGGCTGATTGCGCACAAGATGGACGATAACGCCTTCTACGACAGCTTCGCTGGTGACCGGACGATGACGATCGCGGCGATCAAGGCCATCCCGCCCTTTGTACGCCATTTCAGCTGGGGCTAGGTTGCGCTCGTGCTGCCCGGGCAGGGGGCCGGGCCGGGGGCGGTGGCAGCGTCTCTTGCCCGGCCTCTGCAGCTTCTAGAAATCTGGGCTAGGGTTGAGCGAAGCTTAGCACCGCCTTGCGGACCGGGGTGCCGGGCTGGCTGAGCAGGTGCAGCGCTTGCGGCGCCTGCTCCAGAGGGAAGCGGTGCGAGATGATCGGGGTTGGGTCAATGCGCCCGCTCTCGACCAGAGCGATAACCCGAGGGAACTGCTCGCGGCTATTGCGCGAGGCAAGCAGGTCCATCTCCTTGCGGATGAACAAGGGGATCGGCAGCGGCACATCTTGGGGCGTGATGCCGACTACCACCACTCGGCCGGCGGCGCTCACGTAATCGAGCGCCGCCCGGGTCGTCGCCGGATGGCCGACGGCCTCGATGACGACGCTCGGGCCATCGCCATCTGTCCAGCCGAGCACCGCTTTCCCCACGTCCTCGCTTGCGGCATCTATGGTGAGGTCGGCCCCCAGTTGTTGCGCCAGCCGCAGCTTGCTGGCCACCGTGTCGCTGCTGGCCACGCGAGCGCCTGCAGCTTTGGCCATGAGCAGGACGCCCAGCCCGATCGTTCCGGCGCCGATGACCAGGACGCGGTCCTCCGGGCCGACGCGACCACGGCTGACTGCCTGCGCAGCGATACACAATGGTTCCACCAGGGCGGCCGTCTCGAATGGCACCCGAGCGTCAATGCGGTACAGATGGTCGGCGTCAACAGCCACATAATCGGCGAAACCGCCGTCGGTATGCACCCCCATCACCTTCAAGCTGGTGCAGCAGTTGTAGCGCCCCTGCCGGCAGGGGTAGCAGTGGCCGCAGCGGATCATGGGGTCGAGCACGGCGTGGTCGCCCAGAGACAGCGACTGCACGCCTTCGCCCAACTCGACCACCTCGCCCGCCACCTCGTGGCCGAGCACAGCCGGGTACACCTGAAAGGCTGAGTCACCCTTGTAGGCATGAACGTCGGAGCCGCAGACGGCTGCGGCGCGCACGCGCAGCAGGGCCTGCCCCGGGCCGGCGACCGGGCACGGAAGTGATACTATTTCGAGATTGCCAGGGGATCGCAGCAGTGCCGCTCTCATATCCAAGTTACACCTCTCCGGCCAAGCTAAGGGGCCAACGATGAACGCAGACTAGGAACAACGCTATCCAGCCAGGGGCTCGACCTGCACCAGCGGCAAGAGCCGCTCGACGTCCTCGCGGTGGCATTCGGCAGTGCCTAGCGTCAGTACCGTAGCCGTGGCTGTCGCCGTCGCCCAGCGCAGAGCCTCGGCGAGGGGCAAGCCATCCAGCAAGCCTTTGAGGAGGCCAGCCCCGAAAGCGTCGCCGGCTCCCGCCGTGTTGAGGGCAGCAACCGGAAGGGGCGCGATGTGCCATGCCTGTTCGCCCGAGACACAGATGCTGCCCTGGGCGCCCATAGTCACGATGACCGTCTCGACGCCACGTGCGCATAGCTCGCGCGCTGCAGTTAGCACATCCGCAGGGCCGTGGAGTTCACGGCCGATGGCCGCGCCCAACTCGATCTCGTTCGGCTTGACTATGGCCGGGCGCGCTGGCAGAGCCTCGGCAAGGGTGCGCCCGCTGGCGTCGAGGAGTGTGCGCACTCCGGAGGCATGAGCCGCCTCGATCAGGCGAGAGTAGAGGTCCGGCTCCACGCCTGTGGGAAGGCTGCCGCCGAGGACCAGCCACTTGCGGCCGGGCAGCAGTTCGAGCACATGCGCATATAATCGCTCCCCGTCCTCACGCCGCGGGCGGAGCGAGGGCACAGTGATCGTGCCTTGCTGCCCGGTTCCCGCTTTCACCACGACCAGGTTGACGCGCGTGTGCCCGGGCGCCCGCAGGAACGAGGTGCGCACACCGGCGCGGCGCAGCATTCGGGACATGAAGCGGCCGGTTCTGCCCCCGGCCAGCCCGGTGGCATGCGAGGCGACGCCCAGTTCCGCAAGCACCAGCGAAACGTCGGCTGGCTTGCCGGCCATGGCCAGAGTGCAGCCTGTGGCCACCACAGTCCGGCCGAAGGCGAAATCCGGAACCAGGATGACCCTGTCCAGCGCTGTGTTTGCCGTGACGGTAAGAACGGGCTCTGGTACAGGCGGTCGCTGCGGGGACTGGCCGACCATCAGGGCAGCGCCGCCGGGCTGGACGGCAGATTGGCCTGCAGCAGCAGGCAGCGAGCGTTGCGTTCCAGGCGCTCCAGGGTGTCGTAGGCCTCCAGCAGATCGTGAGCCATGACGACGACGCCATGGCCGGGCAGGAGCACGGCTTGAGCGGAACGGGCGAAGGCCTCGCGCTTAGCGCTCATATGGGCGACGACTTCACGCGCAAGTTGAGGCGTATGGCTGGCGGCCGGCGCAGTGAGGCCGATGGTGCCGAACTTCTGCGTGTATTCCATCACTGGTGGCATTGGGCGGCCGGCGGAGGCGAACACCATCAGGTTGGGCGCGTGGGCGTGGATCACGCTGCCGGCCTCCGGGAAGGCGTCGAAAAGAGCCAAATGCATCTCGCTCTCGCGCGAGATCGGCGTCGGCCCGGCGAGCACGTTATGCTGCAGATCGAGGATGTTGATCAGGTCGGCGGGCAACCGCCAATGATAGCGCGCTCCGGCGTAGCGGGGTGTCAGGTAGATACGATCCCAGGACTTGACGCTGATGTTGCCCCCGGCAGCATCGGTGAGGAAGCGGTCGTACATGAGGCGACCGATCTCAATGATCTCGTTGATGATGCTCTCGGCTGCAGAAGAGTCGCTCATGGTAGCCTTCCTCCCGTTGGTGTTGTGCCCGAGCGCTGGCAGCTAGCCTTCTTGCCGTGCTCGAACGGCTAGCCTATTATGCTCGGCGTCATGGTGCAAGCTTTGCAAGAGCGCTCAGTAACTCGCTCCGTGCCCCGCCTGCTTCTGCGTACGATGCGGCCGAGGCAGTGGCCCAAGAACGTCTTCGTCTTGGCCGCGGTCGTTTTCGACGGCAAATTGCTGCACTGGCCCTCGCTCGCCAGGAGCGTTGCCGCCTTCCTCGTCTTCTGTGTGGTCTCGAGCGCCGTCTATATCATCAACGATCTGGCAGACATCGAGAAAGACCGCGCTCATCCGAGCAAACGCTTGCGGCCGCTGGCGTCCGGCCAGTTGTCGCCAGCAGTAGCGGCAGTGGCGGCCGCCGCCCTCATAGCCCTGTCCCTTGCGGTGGCCTGGGCGCTCGGCGTCGGCTTCTTGGCGGTGACGGTTGCCTACCTTGTCGTGAACATCGCCTACTCTTTCGGCATGAAGAGCGTGCTCATCGTGGACCTGCTGGCCATCGCCGCCTGCTTCGTCCTGCGTGTCGCTGCTGGAGTGGAAGTGGTGCACGTGGCACGCTTCTCGCCCTGGCTGTACATCTGCACCACTTTTCTGGCCCTGTTCATCGCTATCAACAAACGCAGGCAGGAACAGGTGCTGCTGGCCGGTGAGGCCAGCAACCACCGGGCGACGCTGGCTGGCTACAGCCTGCCCCTACTCGACCAGTTCACAACAATAGTGATTTCGGCGACGCTGATGGCCTACTCGCTCTATACCTTCTCGGCCCCTAACCTGCCGGCGAATCACGCCATGATGCTCAGCATCCCGTTCGTCATCTACGGCCTGTTCCGCTACCTCTATCTGGTGCAGGTGAAAGGGATGGGTGGGGCGCCTGAGGACGTGGTGCTGCGCGATCCGCCGCTTCTGGCCGACCTGGCCCTCTATGCCGTGAGCGTCGTCATCGTTCTCTACCTCTTCAGCTAGCCGCGGCGCTGGTAGCCCTGGGGGCTGGCTCGGCATCTTCCGCAGCCGGCCTCGGCCCGGAGCCTATTCTGAGCCCGGCTCGCTTGCCCTGTGCTGGCGCCGGTGCTCGATGGCAGCATGCACAAAAGCGCGGAAGAGCGGGTGCGGGCGCAGCGGCCGGGACTTGAACTCGGGGTGGAACTGGCTGCCGACCATAAAAGGATGGTCGGCGATCTCGGCGATCTCGACCAGCTTGCGGTCGGGTGAAAGCCCGCTGAACACCATGCCGGCCTTCTGCAGGATCTCGCGGAAGTCGTTGTTCAGTTCGAAACGGTGGCGGTGCCTCTCGTGCACCAGATCCGTGCCGTACGCAGCCGCCGCCTTCGTACCCGGGATCAGCATGCAGGGATAGGCGCCGAGGCGCATGGAGCCGCCGAGGTCCACTATGGAACGCTGCTCCGGCATCAGGTCAATGACCGGGTAGCGCGTGGTCGGGTCAAACTCGGTGCTGTTCGGCTCGTCGGACTGGACAGCGGTGCGGGTCAGTTCGATGGCCATCATCTGCATGCCCAGGCAGAGGCCAAGGTAGGGCAGCTTGTGCGTGCGCGCGTAGCGGGCGGCCACGATCTTGCCCTCTATGCCCCGGTCGCCGAAACCACCGGGCACCACCACTCCGTCAAGGCCGCCAAGCAGATCCTCAGGTGGCTGGTGTTCCAGCTCCTCGGACGGGATCCAGCATAGCTCCAGGTCCCGGCCGGCATGCACGGCGGCATGGAAGAGGGCTTCGCGGACGCTGAGATAGGCATCATGCAGTTCCACGTACTTGCCGGCGATGCCGATCACGAGCGGTGGCTTCGGCTTGTGGATCTGCTCCACCAGTTGCGCCCAATCGCTCAGGTCCGCAGTGGTCGCCTGCAGGCCCAATCGCCCGATGATGAGGTCGCCCAGGCCGAACTTCGAAAACATCAGCGGCACGTCGTAAATGGAGTCAGCGGTGACAGCCGGGATCACGGCCTCGGTATCCACATCGCAGAAGAGGGCGATCTTTTCGCGCAGGCTATCGGGAACTGGGTAGTCGCTGCGGCAGATGATGACGTCCGGCTGGATGCCTATGCCCCGCAGTTCGTGCACACTGTGCTGCGTGGGCTTGGTCTTGAGTTCGGCAGTGCTGGCGATATAGGGGAGCAGGGTCACGTGCATGTAGAGCGTATTCTCGCGGCCGACGTCCTTGCGCATCTGGCGGATTGCTTCCAAGAAGGGCAGGCTCTCGATATCGCCCACGGTGCCCCCGACTTCCACGATCACGACATCGGCGTTGGCGTTCTTGCCCACCATGGCGATGCGCCGCTTGATCTCGTTCGTGACATGCGGGATCACCTGGATCGTGCCGCCAAGGTAGTCTCCGTGGCGCTCCTTGGCGATCACGGCGGAGTAGATCTGGCCGCTGGTGACGTTGCTGTCGCGGCTGACATTCTCGTCAATGAAGCGCTCGTAGTGCCCGAGGTCGAGATCGGTCTCGGCCCCGTCTTCAGTGACGAAGACTTCGCCGTGCTGGTATGGGCTCATCGTGCCCGGGTCAACGTTCAGGTACGGGTCCAACTTCTGCACAGCGACGCGCACTCCCCGTGCCTTAAGCAACCGTCCCACCGCCGCCACCGATACGCCCTTGCCGACCGAACTCACCACACCGCCGGTGCAAAAGATGTACTTCATGGCATCCTCCTGGACCAGGCACAGGTATCGAGCGCAACAGAAAAGGCGGGACCGGAGGTTGGCAGATCGGCCCGCCCATGACAATGATAGCTGCGCCAGCCGAGCCAGGCAAACCGCTTCCGGCCCGGCCCGGCGTTGCCTCGGCATTGCAACCTGCGTAGAATGCCGGCACGTTGCACGTGTGCCCTGATGTGCGCAGTCTCCCCACGCGAGGTCTACCCGGCTTGCTGACGAGCCAAGAGAACCGCAGACACTCGCCCGCGGATGGCGCCCTCCTGGCGCTGCTCCTCCTCGTTGCCCTCAGCCTGAGGCTCATGGACCTGAACTGGGATGCCGGCCATTTCGCCCACCCCGATGAGCGCTTCATCGTCATGGTCACTCAGACGGTGGAATGGCCCAAGCGTTGGCAGGACCTGTTCAACCCACGGCAATCTGGCCTCAATCCGTTCTCGCGCCCCGACGGCAGCGGCGTGCGTCAGCCCGAACACTTCGCCTATGGGCACTTTCCGGTCTACCTGCTGAAGGGCATCACTTCCGGCCTGCAGGCTCTCTGGCGGCCCGCGGCGCACCTGTTCGGCGCCGGTTCCGGCGTGGCGCTGTTTCTCAGGCGGATGACGGACTTTACGCAGATGACCATGACAGGGCGCGTGCTCAGCGCCCTGTTCGATACGGCCAGCATCGTCGTCGCCTACGCCCTCGGCCGCCGTCTCTTCGGCCGCTGGGCGGGGCTGCTGGCCGCGGGGCTGCTTGTGTTCACGGTAATGGACATTCAGCTGGCCCATTTCTATGCCGTGGACAGCCTGCTCGCCTTCTTCGTCACCCTTACGCTCTACTGGCTGGTGCGCTATGTGCAGGACGGCGAGCGCAAGGCGGCGCTCTGGGCCGGTGCGGCTTTCGCCCTGGCCGTCGCTAGCAAGTCCAGCGCCGCACCTCTGGCCCTCCCCTGGGCGGCTGCCTTCTTACTCCGAGAGCGCCGGCGGGCCGGTGGGCAGTCACAGCGAGGCAGCGCTTGTGACATACTGGCGAGCGCCGCCGTCGGGGCTGTGACCTTCGCCCTCGTCAGCCCATACGTTCTGCTGGACCTGAAGATGTTCCTGAGCAGCGTAGGCTTCGAAGGACAGATGGTCCGCGGCGTCGTTGACCTGCCCTACACGCGCCAGTACCGCAACACTCCGGCCTTCCTGTACCCCGTCCTGATGCAGCTGCGCTGGGGCATGGGCTGGCTGCCCGGGCTGCTCGCCTTCGCGGGCCTGCTTTGGGCCACTGCCAGGCAGGGCTGGCGCGCCTGGGAGCGACAGCCGCTCGAGCCGGAGACGATCGTCCTGGCCTGGGCACTGCCCTATTTCCTGATCACGGGCAGTTTCATGGTCAAGTTCATGCGTTACATGGCGCCACTGATCCCGGTGATGCTGGTACTCGGCAGTGGCCTCATCGTGCACCTGGGGCGCCGGTGGCGGAGACTTGCCATTGGGGCGGCCGTCCTGGTGCTGCTATATGCGGTCCTCTGGAGCGCTGCTTTCACCTCCATCTACCGCCGCCCGTTCACGCGCGAAGCAGCTTCGCAGTGGATCTACCGCAACATACCGGCCGGCGAGGTGATCACCACCGAGGAATGGGACGACCTCATCCCCTATCCTACCATTGTGGACGGCACTTACCGTAGCCCGGAGCAGTACACAGTTGTCTCCTTCCCGCTTCAGGAGCCGGACGACCTCAGGAAGGTGGACATGCTCGTCCGCAATCTGACGGAAGCGGACTATGTCATCGTGAGCAGCAACCGCTTCTACGGTTGGCTGCCGCGCATGCGTTCCACCTACCCCCTGAGCAACGCCTACTACGAGATGCTCTTCAAGGGCCA